>JAEYTI010000032.1 GCA_023434145.1 Chloroflexota bacterium
GCCGGGAAACTCTGTACCCCGGCACCAACAAACCGTAACATACCCACGCTACAGGAGCAGGTATGACCGAAGAAGCAGTAGTCCGTTTTTCCTCCAGCTATCCGGTGATCATCCTCACTCGGGAGGCAAACTCTGACACCGACTGGCAGGAAGTGGATCGCGGCCCTGGCTACTTTCAAATACCGACGGGTGAAGAGATCCGCGTGAAGATCAAGAGTATCAACGATTTCGAGCTTGCGGAACTGGTGACCGAACTTCAGGGTGTTTCCACGCTCCGTTTTCTGGACCTTGCCGAAAACCGCAACGTGACGAACGATGGCATGGTGCGGCTGAAGGCGCTCACGCAGCTTACCGGGCTCAACCTCAGCTCTTGTTCTATTACCAGCACCGGCATTGTTCCGCTGCGTGATCTGACCCGCCTGGAGCATCTCAATCTGGCCTACTGCAACAAGCTAACCGACCAGGCATTGAAAACCATCCAGGCCATGCGCAATCTGACCTTCGTGGATCTGCAAGGCTGCGTGAATATTACCCAGGGTGGGATCTCACGGATGCGTCATAAGAACCTGACGGTCAAAACGAAAAAGTAGTGTGCTTTTTAAGTTTCCAGGGTGTTTGGGTGGCTTTAGCCACCCAAACACCCTGGAAACTTAAAAAGCACAGTTGCTTATACGTCGCCGCTTGCGTCCGGCAGGCGGTTGATGAAGTTCTCGTCCATTTCTAATGAAACTTCATCCTCCCCCATATTACGCACCCAATCCAGTGGAACGATCTTGCGCTCCTTCACCAGCAGGCCTTTCGCGATGACGAAATGCGTTGCCTTCTGGCTTTGCGGATCGATGAGCATTTTATCCACGCTGCCAATGTGCCGCCCGTCGCGGCTGAGAACTTTCGCGCCCTCTTTGACTGCCACCGTGCCCTCTGGGATGTTCTGCTGGGTTTCGCGGTGGACGGGTGAATCACCGGTGACCGGGACGCCACCGGAAGTGGAGGTACTGGGCACAGCAGGCGGATTGTTCAGATACATATCATCCGGGCGGAGCATGCCCGCGGCCCCAAATGGGGCGGGGGGATAGTAATAGTAGCGCCGAGAAAACGCATCGCTGACGTGGCCCTCTTCCAGCAGTGCATCTTCATCGGTGGCAACGTAGCGGGTTTCCTCAAAAGCGGGCAGTTCATCCAATGTGTTCGCGTGGATATCCGCAAGGTGCAAACCCTGGGCATCAGCGTGCTGAACGATGTTCAGGGGGAGTACGCGCTCTTCGCGGTTGAACAGCCCGCGCTCAATGACGATGTGGGTCACCTTGCGAGAATGAGGGTCCAGCACAAACCGGCTCAACTTGCCAATCTCTTCGCCGTTTGCAGTGTACACGCGGGTATTGGGTTCCAGCTTCATCGATTACCTCCTCTTGCTTCTGTAACGCTGTTCGAGCTTTTGTTGGCCTATCAGATCTTCCAACACACGGTCTATCGAAAAACACAGGAACCCCGAGGGATATATGACCTCGGGGTTCCTGTGTCTCACTGGGTTGTGAATTAAGCTGGTTACGAAACAAAACCGGTATACAGGTGCTTGCCAGGCTTCTACCTGTATTGAGGATCGCACAGCAGCGAGGTGGTGACCCGAATGGCTGCTGGGTGATAAACGATTGAATAGCCCCCTATCCGTGCCTGGATTTCCTCTGATATTTGTTTGGTAACCTTGTACCGCTTGCCTTCCATCGGAAGATGGAGATCACAGCCAGTGGTCGACTTCCAATATACGCCATCTGGCGGAAACGCGCGACTGGACAAAACCCTCTTTGCTTGGGTAGGGAAATCCCTACCTTCCTCGATATGCCCGGGAACACGGTACAATGAACAGACGTTTAAACATCATGAGTAATTATCCATATTCAAATCAAAATCCTCCACGGGACCCGAACGATGACACCGTCCCGATGCCGTCGCATCCTCCGGCTGCTTATCCGCAGCATCCCCCGGCCGCTTATCCGTCGCATCCCCCGGATGCTTATCCGCCCCAACAATACCCACCGCAGCAGTATCCTCCACAGCAATATCCGCAACAACCACAGCAGCCGGGATACCCGCAGCAGTATCCACAACAGCCGGGGGTTCCACAGGAACAGTATCCTCCTCAGCAGGGCTATCCGCCGCCGTATCAGCCGGCCTATGGCCCTCCGCCCCAGGCGCCGAATTATAAGCGCCAGAAACGGGCGCGCCGCCCCATGGGCTGCTGCTCTTGCTTTATGCTGCTGTTGGGGGTTGGCTTTTTGCTGATCGCCGGCTACTTCCTCGCGCCCCTGCGCACCAATATGCTGCTGCTCGGCATCGATCGCGCTCCAGATGGCACGCTTGTCGGTCGCAGCGACACGATCATCCTCGTGTCGGTTGTTCCGCTGCGCCCCGACGTCTCGATGCTCTCTATTCCGCGCGACCTGTGGGTGGATATCCCCGGCGTGGGGCAGAACCGCATCAACACGGCCCACTTCTTCGCGGAGGCCAACCAGCCCGGCAGCGGACCGGCGGCAGCCGCACAGGCGATCGAAGAAAATTTTGACGTAGAAGTGCCGTATTACGTGCGCGTGCAGTTTGACACCATCCGCTTTGTGGTAGATGCGCTGGGCGGGCTGACAGTGAACCTGCCAACCGATATGGCCGGATACCCCGCCGGGCAGCATCATCTTACGGGCGATCAGGCGCTTGCCTTTGCCCGTGACCGGTCTGGCACAGACGATTTCTTCCGCATGGCGAACGGCCAGTTCCTCATCCGCTCGCTGGCGATAGAGCTGCTAAAGCCCGAATCGTGGTCAAAACTGCCCGACGTGGCCCAGGCGGCTACCATCTCGATTGATACCAACGTGCCATTCTGGCTGTGGCCGCGCCTGGGGGTTGCTGTGCTGCGCTCTGGCGCAGATGGAATCGACAGCCGCACCATCCAGCGCGAAATGGTTACGCCGTTTGTCACCGAGGGCGGCGCGCAGGTGCTCCAGCCGCAGTGGGATCAGATCGATCCCATGGTTCAAGAGATGTTCCATTAATAGTAAATGCTCAGCCGCAGGGGCTTTTATGCGCATCGGACGCTCGCATTGCAAGCTACTACTTCGCCCACCTGAGAAATCTGTTTTTTGGAGTTTTGAAAACGCTTTGCGTTTTCAAAACTCCAAAATTCAATTCTTGGGCTCCCGCAGGGAGCGTTTCAGATGAATTTGCCCGGCAGGGCTGAGCAGTTACCATTAATATTTACAACACAGCGCCGATTTACGGCGCTGTGTTGTAAATATTAAAGTACCCGTCCTTTGGTCTTCTCCCAGGTCTCATCGTTGACCAGGGTGACCAACCGGAAGGCCTCGGCAAAGGCCATCTCTTTGCCTTTGCCCGCAGCGGCGGCCCATTCGCGCACCATCGGGCCCGGATCCCAATCCTTCATCTGGCTCTTGTGGAGGCGCAGCGCTTCGATCTTCATCTCGATCGTCTCTTCGATGTTGATGTACACGTCCGCTTTGCCATCCCAAGCCTCTACGTACACTTTGCGCGGTTTATGCGCGGTGAGGCCTTCTTCTGCAAGCTCTTCAAACAGGTTGGGCTGGCCTGCGGCTGGGAAGATCGCATCGATGGCAGCGGTTGCGGCGGCGCGATGATCGGGGTGATTGATGTATTCCGGACCGGCCCACACGACCGTCGGGTCGCCGACGATGACCAGCTCCGGCTTAAAACGGCGGATCTCGCGTACGATCTTCTTGCGCAGCTCGAGCGTGGGTTGGAGCATGCCATCCGGTTCGCGCAGGAAGATGATCTCTGTGGCGCACAGCATCTTGGCCGCCTCGCGCGCTTCAGCCTCGCGGATTTCGATCGCTCGCGCCCTGGTCATGCCTTCTTCGGCGATGCCCACGTCGCCGCTGGTGCATAACACAAAGGAAATGCGCGCCCCAGCTTTTGCCCAGCGCGCCAGGGTTCCGGCGGTACCAAACTCGATATCATCGGGGTGCGCCACAATTGCCATAGCGCTTTCAGGTACGTAAAAAGTCCCAGACATTCAATCCCTCCACATGGGTACCAATCAAAAATACTTTCGATAACGATGCCGTTACGCATTGTACTGCAAGCGCCGGACGATTTTCAATCATCCGTTTAGGCGGTTCCACGCTCCAGCACCGACTGAAGCGCGTCTACATCGAGCAGGTGTACGCTGCGGCGGTCGAAGGTAAGCCAGCCGGCTTCTTGCATGGCGATCAGCTCGCGCGAGAGCGATGGGCGCGGTATGCCGAGCGCATCCGCCAGCTCGTGCCGGGCAGTAGTGAGCGTGAGATCATCACGCTGCTGGCGATTGCGTTCTTCCAGCAGGTAGTTTGCCACCTTCTGGCGCACTGAACCAAACGCCAACCGCTTAATGCGCCGGTTGAGCAGCAGGATGCGGTTGGAGAGCATGCGCAGCAGGCTGTGCAAAAAGGCCGGTGACTGGTCGCACAGGCGGGTGATCTCGTCGCGGGGGATGAGCAGGACGGTGCTTTTCTCGCGCGCGATCAGGGTGGCGGGGTAGGCGGGCGTGTCGGAGAAGATCAGCGCCTCGCCGTAGCTATCACCGGGGCCGAACGTCTCCAGCGTGATCTGTTTGCCCGAGGAAAACAGGCGACAAACGTGCACCGCGCCCGAGGCGATTACGCCCAGGCTTTCGCAGGGATCATCCTCAAAGGCCAGAAATGCCCCTTGCGCATACTCTCGGCGGATGATGCGGGCGGTAGCAGCCCAGGCAGCCAGAACATCTGGCGGTAGGGCAGAGAACAATGCGCAGGAGGAAAGAACAGGATAGGGCATGGCTGGGATTTTAACCCAACTTGCCCGTTTTGGTAACAAATGATACCGAAACTGGACAAGAATTCTCCTATAATCTCACTGCATCAAAGATTGTGAAATAAATAACAAGCTTTCAGACTTGCCACAATACTTACCTTTACCACAGGAGACGGTTTTCATGGAAACACCGATGTTTTGTTACCAGTGCGAACAGACCAATCGCGGAACAGGCTGCATTTTATTTGGTGTCTGCGGCAAAGACGCCGTTGTTGCCGGTTTGCAAGATTTACTCGTTTACCAGCTCCAGGGCATTTCGTATTACGCCGCGCAGATTCTCGACCAGGGCGGCGTGGTGTCGCCGGAAACGAGCTGGTTTGTGATCGACTCGCTCTTCGCCACGCTCACCAACGTCAACTTTGACCGCCAGGACTTCCTAACCTTTCTCAAAAAGTCGCAGCGGGTGAAGGAGATGGCGTGTATTCGCTCTGGCGTGAAGGTGATGGATGCCCCCGCGGCTGCCCTGTACTGCCTGCCGGAGAGCGAAGAGGCGATCATGGCGGATGCGGCAAAGGTGAATATCCGCCCACAGGCGGATACCGCCCCAGATTTGCAGTCGCTGCGCGATACACTGCTGTTTGGCTTGCGCGGCATGGCTGCCTACGCCCACCACGCCTGGGTGCTTGGCTACAAGAGTGATTCGGTCAACAGCGCGACCCTGCGCGGGCTGGCGGCGACTATCGATCTCTCGCTGGGCGCGGAAGAACTGCTGGGGCTCCTGATGGAGGCCGGGCAGGCGAACCTGGCTTGCATGGAGCTGCTGGACCGGGCGAACACCGAGACCTTCGGCCACCCCGAGCCAACCGCCACGCGCATCACCCGCAAGGCCGGGCCGTTCATCGTTGTTTCGGGCCACGACCTGTATGACTTGAAGCAGCTTTTGGAACAGACCGCAGGCACGGGCGTGAACGTCTACACTCACGGCGAAATGCTGCCCGCCAACGCCTACCCCGAGTTCAAGAAGTTCCCGCATCTCATCGGCAACTACGGCAGCGCGTGGCAAAACCAGCAGCGCGAGTTCCACAGCATTCCCGGCTGCATCCTGATGACGACCAACTGCCTGATGGAGCCGCGCCCCAGCTACCAGGATCGGATCTTCACCACCGGCGTAGTCGGCTACCCCAAGATGGCGCACATCCCCACCGTGGATGGTAAGAAAGACTTCTCGGCTATTATCGAGAAAGCCCTGGAATTGGGTGGCTGGGGCACAGATGAGCCGGAGCGCACCATCCTTACCGGTTTTGGCCGCAAAGCTACGCTTGCCAACGCCGGAGCGATCATTGACGCGGTGAAGAGCGGGCAGGTGAAGCACTTCTTCCTGGTTGGCGGCTGTGATGGCGCGAAGCCGGGCCGCAACTACTACACTGAGTTTGCCGAAGCCGCCCCGCCCGACAGCATTATCCTCACCCTGGCGTGCGGCAAGTACCGCTTCAACACCAAAGAGTTCGGCACGGTCGCCGGGCTGCCGCGCCTGCTGGATATTGGCCAATGCAACGACGCCTATTCCGCCATCCAGATCGCCGTAGCGCTGGCGGAAGCCTTTGACTGCACCGTCAACGATCTGCCCCTGACGCTGGTGCTCTCGTGGTACGAGCAGAAAGCAGTCAGCATCTTGCTCACCCTGCTGTCGCTGGGCATCAAGAACATCTATCTTGGGCCCACGCTGCCGGCGTTCCTCTCGCCCAACGTCATCAACATCCTGGTGGAAAAGTTCGATATCCACCCAACCACCAACGTGGTAGATGATATGGCGGCAATGCTAGCCTAAGGGAGGCTGCGGGTTTTGAAAACATGAAGTATTTTCAAAACCCGCTGGCACAGCCCGCCAGGGTAGTAGTAACTCGGTTTTCAGACAAAACAACCACCGCAGCCCCGGTGGTTGTTTTGTGTTACGAACTGGTATGGGGAAATTCCTTGAAGAAACAGGGAATTTACCCCGTTTTTTACCATTGACGATTTCGTTATGCTGAACAGAGAAGCCAGGGGAGAGTGGGGCTGATTGCGAAGCAACAAAACCATACGTAATATGAAAGGAAAATTCCTATGGCTGAGAAAAAACAAGAGAAGATGAAGAATCTTTCGGACCTGTTTGAGGATACCCTGAAGGATCTGTATGACGCCGAGCAGCAGATCGTAAAGGCGATGCCGAAGATGATTGATAAGGCGCAGTCGAAGGAACTAAAGCAGGGTTTTAAGGATCACCTGGAAGTGACTCACAAGCAGGTGCAGCGCATCGAGCAGATCTTCAAGGAACTGGAGATGCCTGCCAAAGGCAAGCACTGCAAGGGCATGGAAGGCTTGATCAAAGAGGGCGAGGAAATGATGAAAGAGCCCATGGAGCCCGAGGTATTGGATGCCGCGCTGATCGCCGCCGCCCAAAAAATCGAACATTATGAGATTTCGGGCTATGGAACGGCGCGCGCCTATGCCCAGGCGCTGGGCCACCAGAACATTGCCCGCATGCTGGATATGACCGCCAATGAGGAAGGCCAGACCGACAAAAAGCTGACCGCGCTGGCGGAAGGTCACATCAACGCCAAGGCGAAGATGTAGGCTGCTCGCATTTCGGTAGGAAAATATGCCGGACGACCTCCGGCATATTTTCCTATCGAGGAGAATCCCCCTCGAAAAAAGATGGTAAATCCCCATCGATACATTGATCGAAATAGTGTAAGATATTGGTCAGGAAAATTATCTGGGTGTTCTTTACCGATGCTTTGTACCATTGTGTGTGGCCTATACTACAGGCCACACACAATGGTACAAAGTTCGAATAGCTTTACCTGAGGAGGAATCAAATATGGGCAAGTTTGGTGATTTTTTGACCGGTCTGGTGATCGGTGGGGCGGCTGGATACGTGTACGCGATGCTAAACGCTCCGCGCCCCGGGGATGAAACCCGTGTAATGCTGGAAGAGCGCGGTCGCGAATTAAAGTCGCGCGCGATCGACACCGTGCAGACAACCAAGGAACGCACGAATAAGCTGGTCAATGAGGGCCGCGAACGCATCAAGTCCACCGTGGACGATACTGTACAGCGCACGCGCGGCGTGGTGGAAGATCGCGTTGGCACCGTGCAAGAGCAGGGAACCGACGTGGTTTACCAGGTTCGCGAGCAGGCCAGCGAGAAACTGCACGAGGTTGCGGACAAGATTGATCCGAACAACCCCACCGGCCGGACGAGCGACCCGCAGATCTAGCAGAATTGAGACGGCGAAAACCACCCGGGCGCAAGTTCGGGTGGTTTGGTTTAAGGAAAAGATGCCTCACCCCCGCCCCTCTCCATTTTCGTCAAAGCCCGAAAATAGAGAGGGGTGCCTTGTTCGGCAAGTCGTGTTGGATACAAGGCACCCCCTCGCTGGTTTTGCGGGTTGTGCCCATCAAACTGAAAAGAGAACCATAACAGCACATCGGGAGAGGGGGCGGGGGGTGAGGATCTTCCGGGGTGAGGCGGTTTCCATGATATAACATACCTATCCCGTTTGATATTTGTGTGCTGGTGCGCGAGCGACTGCATCACTCGCGCACCAGCACACGACAAATGATTTGGAGGGGTGACATTATGGCGCGTGACCACATCCTGGCGATCGATCACGGCACACAGAGCGCCCGCGCGCTGCTGTTCGACCTGCGCGGCAACCTGATCGCAAAGACGCGGGTGCCGATGGACAGCTACAGCAGCAAGAATCCTGGCTGGTTCGAACAGGACCCCGAGGCGTTCTGGCAGGCGATCGCGCAGGCGTGCCAGGAATTGTGGACGATGCCGGGTGTGCGCAAAGATGCCGTCGCCGGGGTGGCGCTGACCACCCAGCGCTCTACGGTGATCAACCTGGATGAAAAGGGCCGCCCGCTTCGCCCAGCCATCATATGGATGGATCAGCGCCGCACGCCGGGGCTCAAGCCGGTGGGCGGGTTGTGGGGAGCCGCCTTCCGCGTTTCGGGCATGCGCGAGACGGTGGCGCACCTGCAAGCAGACGCCGAGGCGAATTGGATCCGCACCTACCAGCCGGAAATATGGGCGCGGACGCACAAGTACCTGCTGCTCTCCGGCTATCTCACCTACCGCCTCACCGGGCGCTATGCCGATTCGGTCGGCAGCCAGGTGGCTTATATTCCGTTTGATTATAAGCACCTGACGTGGAGCAAGCCCTCCGATTGGAAGTGGCAGGCAGTGCCGATGGACAAGAACGTGCTGCCGGAACTGGTGCCGCCTGCCGGTGTGCTGGGTGAGATCACTCGCGAGGCGTCCGAGGCGACCGGAATCCCCGAAGGGCTGCCGCTGATCGCTGCCGCCGCCGATAAAGCCTGTGAGGTGATCGGCGCGGGCTGCCTGGAGCCGCACATCGCCTGCCTCAGCTACGGAACCACTGCCACGGTCAACACCACCCACCACCGCTACATCGAGCTGATCCCGCTCATCCCGCCCTACCCGGCTGCCGTGCCGGACGCCTACAGCCTGGAGTGGCAGATCTACCGCGGCTACTGGATGGTGAGCTGGTTCAACCGCGAATTTGGCGCGAACGAGCAGCGGCTGGCCCGCGAGCGCGGCATCCCAGTGGAGCAGTTGTTCGACGCGCTGATCGAATCGGTGCCGGCCGGGTCGCACGGGCTGATGCTCCAGCCGTTCTGGTCGCCGGGGCTCAAGGTGCCCGGCCCCGAGGCCAAGGGCGCGGTGATCGGCTTTGGCGACGTGCACACGCGCGCCCACCTGTACCGCGCCATCATCGAGGGGCTGGCCTACGCCCTGCGCGATGGCTGCGAGCGCACCACCCGGCGCAGCGGCGTGCCGATCCGCGAGGTGCGCGTCGCCGGCGGCGGCAGCCAGAGCCCGGCAGCCATGCAGATCACCGCAGATATCTTTGGCATCCCCGCCACCCGCCCGCACCTGTTCGAGGCATCCGGCCTGGGCGCGGCGATCGACGCGGCGGTAGGCCTCAACCTGCACCCCGATTTCAAGACCGCCATCACCGAGATGACCCACCTGGGCGATACCTTCGAGCCCAACCCGGCCAACCACCGCTTTTACGACGAGCTGTATAAGCGTGTGTATTTGAAGATGTATAAGCGCCTGCGTCCGCTCTACAAAGAGATCCGCGAGATCACTGGCTATCCGCCGCCGATGGGGGAGTAGCAGCCCATTTTGGCCGGGAACCCGGCCATTATTGCATAGGAACTCCCCAGAAAGTGGTTATTCCGTTTTCGCTTTGAGTAGCAAGCAGCCGTCCATCCGGGCTAAAACGAACAAGCCAAAGGGATGATGAAACATTATCTTCTAAATCTCGTAAGTGTGTTTGATTTGCAAGATCCCATAACTGAACCTGCTTAGCCGTTTCATCAATTATTTCCGCGGTAACAAAAGCAACGATTTCCCAATCACGATTAAAATCTACCGCAATAAATTCCTTTTGATACATACTTGCAGGATCGCGATCCTCGATCAACCCTAGTTGTTTCCACTCGTCTAACGAAAACAGTTCGAGAGCTCTAGTGCTACGGTCTACATCCATATGACCAACAATAATTTGTTTCCCATTGGGACTAATGAAGATACGTGTGGCTTGTCTAGGGATATTCACTACACCTGTTTGCTGCCAAGTTTGAGTATCCCAAATACGAATGGCTTCCTCGGCTGAAACGCGGTCTACAGTATATAACAGGGTGCCATCCGGGCTGAATGATGCATCTAGCTGATTGGGCTGCCCGAATTCTTTTATTAATTTCCCAGTCTGCGCGGACCAAACGCGGATATCGCTGCCATACTGAATAGATGTTGTAACTAAGAAATCTCCGCCCGGTGAGAAATCAATGCTTGTTATTCCAGCAGCATCTATCTCAGGAGAATAATTTTCTGCGTTGCCAGAATCTGCCTTCCATAGTGCCTCACCGGTTGATACATCCCAAAGGACCAATCCCTGCGAGGTGGAAGCTGCCAAACGATTTCCTCCGGGGCTAAATAACCAATTGCAAATCTTGGGTTGTGAAACTTCTGCAAACATTGGTACCATAGAGAAAATCTGCGTTATCTTCGCAGTCTCCAAATCCAATAAGGAAATTTTGTTGTTATCCAGAAATGCGATCCTTTTCCCATCTGGATGAAAAACAAAAGACGTTGGCTTTTCTTCGTCCTGACCATTGAGCGATTCAAGCTGCCATAAGGGAACGATCTTATTTATATTAGTGCGGTTAATGACTTGTAGTGTACTTAAAGATGGCGTCTTTTTCTCATGCTTTATCGTAGAAGATGGTTCGATGATAGGACTAGGCAGGGTGTTCTGAACCAAAGCGGGAGTTGAGGTTATTTTTACTGGCGAATTGGTTTCCGTTGGATGAGAAGGTACAGTTATAGCCGCTTCTGTTGGGCTCGCACTTGTTTCTGTTATCAAATCATTAATAGACGCAGGTAAAGTACTGCAACCTGACAGAACCAAAAGTACCAGAAGTGCGAGGCTGAAATGAGGCAGCATATCTACTATTATAGGCCTTATATGCATGGACAAGTACTCGCTGCCCTTTATTTTATCCTGGCTTTCCATGCTATACTAATTTTTGATAATATTGGTAGACAATAAGGAGGGTGGAATGCGCTACAAAGGACTTATCCGCGCGCCGGAGTTTACCGAAGGACTGGACTGGATCAACACACCCCGCCCGCTGACTCTGGCGGAGCTGCGCGGGAAAGTGGTGCTGTTGGAATTCTGGACGCATGGCTGAATTAACTGCCATCACAACGTGGCGCAGTTGCGCCGCTTACGCGAGCAGTACCCCGAAGAATTGGTGATCATCGGCGTGCATTCGGCCAAGTTCCCATCCGAGCAACTTACCGAGAGCATCCGCCAGGCGGTGATGCGCCAGGGCATCGAGCACCCGGTGGTCAACGATGCCGGGTTTAAGATCTGGAATGCCTACGCCGTGCGTGCCTGGCCGACCCTGGTGCTGATCGACCCCAACGGCCGTATCGCCGGGGAGACCTCGGGCGAGATTCTGGCCGAGGATCTGGCCGCCGATATCAACCAGGCCATCCGCGACAACGAGGACGTACTCAACCGCGCTCCGCTGGACCTTTCCGCCCCGCCAGAACCGGACCGCCCGCTCAAATACCCCGCCCGGGTGCTGCCTGCCGGTGACCGCCTGTTCCTCGCGGATACCGGCCACCATCGTATTTTAGAAATCAAGCTGGACGCGAACGGGCTGGGCGGTGAGATCGTGCGCGTGTTTGGCTCTGGCACAGAAGGCCTGCGCGACGGCCCGACGGAATCAGCCCGGTTCCACCACCCGCATGGGCTGGGCCTGCGCGGAGAGTATGATACCGGCACGTTATATGTGGCCGACACCGAGAACCACGCCATCCGCGCCATCGACCTTGCCACCGGCACGGTCCGCACCCTGGCGGGCACGGGCAAAAAGGCGCACGGGCGCTTTACGCTTGGAGCACCGACTGAGATTCCGCTGCGCTCGCCGTGGGCTGTGCTGCCCATCGAGGAGTATCTCTTCATCGCCATGGCCGGGTCGCACCAGATCTGGGTAATGATCGGTGAGGAGCAGATGGGCGTGTTCGCCGGTTCTGGCGCGGAGGCGCTGGAGGATGGCGAGCCGGCCCAGGCGGCCTTCAACCAGCCCTCCGATCTTGCCTTAGGCATGGGCCACCTGTTCGTGGCCGACCCCGAGGCCAGCGCGGTGCGGGCCATCGCGATCAACCAGCAGCCCAAGGTGATGACCCTGGTGGGGCAGGGGTTGTTCGACTGGGGTGACGTGGACGGCCCCACCAGTACCGCGCTGCTCCAGCACCCGGTGGGCATCGCCGTAGAGGGGCAAACCGTCTACGTGGCCGACAGTTACAACCATAAGATCAAAACCGTCGACCCGGTGGAAGGCCAGGTGCAAACACTCATTGGCGCCGGTAAGCCGGGCATGGCGGACGGCCCGTTTGAGACTGCACAGCTCTACGAACCGGAGGGAGTCGCCTTCCACAACGGGCTGCTGTATATTGCCGACACCAACAATCACCAGGTGCGGATAGCAGATCTCGCAGCGCGGCAGGTACACACCTTCAAGCTGCGCGGGTTAGATCGCCTGCCCATGCCGGAACGGTCACAAGAAAGCGCGGAGTCGGACAGCGTCGTCCGGTTACCCGTTGTGGCGATTCCGTACAGCGGCGCTCGGATCGTGCTCGACTTGCGCCTGCCCGAAGGCTACAAGCGCAACCCCGATGCCCCCACTATTCTGCGCGCGGATGGTACAACCCATACCTTCTCCGCGGATGAACCCATTGCCGTTGCGGTCCAGATAGGGCAAACTTCTATCCGTGAAACAAAGGTCGCAGACCTCGTTGTCTACTACTGCGAGGCAGACGATGCCCGCCTGTGCCTGATCCACACCGCCGCGCTGGAGATTCCGCTGGAACTGCGGTCCGATGCCCCGGCGGAAGCCATCGTACCCTATACAGTAGAAATAACATGAGGAAAAACGCCTCACCCCCGCCTCTCCATTCGCGGTAAAACCACCGCGAATGGAGAGAGGTGCCTTGCAAATCGATATGCATAACTGAACAAGGCAAGCTTTAATTTGCAAACCCATACATGAGCGGAACAAGTCACCCCTCTCCATTTTTCGAAGAAAAACGGAGAGGGGGACGCAGCGAAGCTGCTAGGGGGTGAGGCGTTTCCCAGGAGGTTACCAATGAACCGTCTGATCTTTATAAGCATTTTGTTGTTACTCACCCTTTCCGCGTGCAGCGGCGGCCCCGGCGTGGAGACTCCGCAGAACACGCTTACCCCGCTCGTGATCCCTCAGGTGCCGCAGACCGGAGGCGAGGATGCCGTTGCTACGGAGAACGCCTTGGCGACCGCGACCCTCCCATCGGATGACGCCGCTCCCTCCCCGACTGC
The DNA here is from genome assembly GCA_023434145.1 of Chloroflexota bacterium. Taxonomy (GTDB): domain Bacteria; phylum Chloroflexota; class Anaerolineae; order Anaerolineales; family Anaerolineaceae; genus DSYU01. The sequence goes on from JAEYTI010000032.1 coordinate 13,736, forward strand.
CGCAGTATCCACCGACCTGCCCGCCACCGTTGCGCCAACAGAAGCACAGCAGGCAGCCGCATCCACAGCCACCTTCCCCGCCTCCTGCCCACCCACGCGAGCCGATATGCTTGGGCCATACTACACCCAAGGCGCGCCTACCCGTGCCGTGGTGGGTGAAGGCTACGTTCTGGAGGGCGTCGTGCGTTCCGCCCAGGGCTGCGCGCCCATCCCCAACGCGGTGATCGAGGTCTGGCAGGCCGGGGCAGATGGCGAGTACCGCGACGAATACCGCGCCACGCTCGCTTCTGACGAAAACGGTTTCTACCGCTTCCAGGGCCCTTTCCCGGCGCCTTATGCCGGGCGCCCCTCGCACATTCATCTACGTATCTCCGCCCCTGGCTACCAGACCCTGGTCACACAGCACTACCCGCAGGAGGGAATCACGACCGCTTCATTTGACCTGATCCTCCAGCCCGAGTAGAATCCAGGATAGGGGAATTCGAACGTGGGAGGGTTTGATGAGCGATCGATTACCAGGGCGCCTCTCGCCAGAAGAAGAGGTGCTCTATGTGTACCGTAAGTTGATCTATGTGCTGTACCTGGAGATTGGCGCACTCCAGCCGCGCATACACCCAGAAGTGGCCGCTCGCGCCGATCTGCGCAGCGCGTTTTTCGAGCGCAACAAGGAACGGCATGCTGCCGCGCTCTATCACCAATCAGAGAGCGAGCGAAACCCATCCCTGATCGAAGCGCCGTACCAGCAGCGCACCGGCCTGACTCTGGAGGACATCCACGAGGCGTTTGCCGATGGCGATTGGAAGAATAAATTCGGCCAGTATAACTTTGGCGGCCCCAAGTGGGAGCACATCGCAAAGCTGACGCTGGAACTGCGCGGCTTGATCCAGAAGGGCGCATGGGAAGATGCTTCCGCGCTGGTGTACGAGATCAAAAAACTTAAGACCAACCAGGGACACCTGGTGAACCAGTTTGAGCGGAGCGAACGCAGGCGGCCAGAAGGGGGGCACCGCCAGGAGGGCGGCGGCAAGCGCCGGGAAGGTGGTTCGCGGCGATGACCGGGCAGAAACCCCAGGGGTTAGGCGCGCCGCACGTGAATCCTGAGCGGATGGCAGACCTGATTCAGTCGCTGGGCGAAGGCTTGTCAGACGTAATCGACGCCTACCTGGAAGATACCCCGGAGATAATCTCTGAAATGCGCCGCTGTTCGATATCGGGCGACCTGGAGAGCCTGTCGCGCCTGGCGCACTCGCTCAAGTCCAGCTCGGGCATCTTTGGCGCGGATCGTCTCGCGGCGGTTTGCCGGGCGCTGGAGTCGTCCGAGTCGATTGCCACATTGAAGCGCAGTGAAATCATTGCAGGCATCGCCGACGCCTTTATGGACGTGCGAGATGCGTTAGAATTGTACCGATAGCAGCGCTGGAGCGCACAAACATCCGATTGCGCAAACGAAAACCGGCGTTCGAAAGGGAGGGGAAACCATGGAATACCGCGAGCTAGGCAGAACAGGTTGGAAGGTTGGCACGGTGGGGTTTGGGGCATGGGCCATCGGCGGCACGTGGGGGCCGGTGAACGATGAAGACTCAATGACAGCCCTGCACCGCGCGCTCGATCTGGGGGTCAATTTCTTCGACACCGCAGACGTGTATGGCGACGGGCGCAGCGAGCGCCTGTTGGCACGCTTGCGCAAAGAACGCTCCGAGCCGTTCCACGTGGTCACCAAGGCGGGGCGGCGTCTCAACCCACACGTGCCCGAGGGCTACAACCGCGAGAACCTTACCGCCTTCATCGAGCGCAGCCTGAAGAACCTGAACGTGGAAACGATCGAGTTGGTACAGCTTCACTGCCCGCCCACCCAGGTCTTCTATATGCCCGAGGTCTTTGGCGTGCTGGATGACCTGGTTCAGCAGGGCAAGCTGCGCTTCTACGGCGTAAGCGTAGAGAAGGTGGAAGAAGCCTTGAAGGCCATCGAGTACCCGAATGTTCAGTCGGTGCAGATCATCTTCAACATCCTGCGCCAGCGCCCGACCGAGCTGTTCTTCCAGGAGGCAAAGCGCCGTAAAGTAGGCATCCTGGCGCGCGTGCCGCTTGCTTCCGGTGTGCTCACCGGTAAGATGACCCGCGAGACGCACTTCGATGCGGACGATCACCGCAAATTCAACCGTCACGGAGAATCGTTCGACCGCGGTGAAACCTTCTCCGGAGTCGATTACGAGACTGCCTTGCAGGTGGTCGACCAACTGCGCCCGCTGGTGCCGCCCGGTATGAGCATGGCCCAGTTTGCCTTGCGCTGGATTCTGATGTTCGAAGCCGTCACTACGACGATACCAGGCGCAAAGCGCCCGGATCAGGTGGAAGATAATGTGCGCGCCGCCGATGCCGCCGATCTGCCCGCCGAGACGATGGAGAAAGTGGAAGAAATCTATCACCGGCTGGTTCGCCCGCTGGTGCATCATTACTGGTAAAGAGGAAATGACCCCATGCAGCCAAAGTTCTCTTTGGCTGCATGGGGTCGCAACTTGTTATGGAATGGATTGAAACAATCGAAACTGTGTCGACAATGGTGGTAACGTTCTTGCCAAAACTGGGCGCGGCCCTGGTAATCTTCCTGGCATTCTGGTTCGCGGCACGGTTGCTGCGGGGCGGCGTGCAGCGCTTTGGGCGCACGCGCCGGCTCTCGCCCGACGTGGTGAACCTGATGGTGCAGATCTCCGAGGTCGGGCTGATGATCTTTGGCGTGGTGACCGCGCTTGGCACGCTGGGCATCAACGTGGGCGCGATGATCGCAGGGTTGGGGTTGGTGGGGTTTGCGCTGGGCTTTGCGCTCAAAGACCTGCTTTCGAACTTCCTGTCTGGCTTCCTCATCCTTATCTACACACCCTTCATCCGCGGCGATCATATCGCTATGGGCGTAAATGAAGGGAGGGTAATTGAGATCAACATGCGCTACACTGTGCTGGAAAACGAGGGAAAACGCATTCTCATCCCGAATTCAAAGCTGTTTGCCGAGGCCGTCATTGTCACCCGGCAGGCTGCCGGGCGCATGCCCGGCTCAGATGCAGGTCCGTGAGGTTATAGACGGGTATATTTCCGTTGCCCCAAACTGAAATATACCCGTTATAGATTCGATATCGTCTCTCCTCATATCTTGATGAAAGCTAAAACGTATCCCCCACCTTTCTTCTTTATAATCAGAAAGTGGGGGATTATTTTATGCGCAGGTTCTCATTGGGACCACTGCCCCGGAAAGGATTTGGGAGATGAAGGAGAAACTAAAAGAAGCCTGGGTCCTGATTCGCGAGACGTTTCAGGACTGGAGCGAAGATAAAGCGCCGCGATTGGCGGCGGCGCTGGCCTACTATACCGTGTTCTCACTCGCCCCGCTGCTTGTGCTGGTGATCGCTATCACCGGCCTGGTTGCGGGCAACAACTTCAACGTGCGTCAAGACATTATTACCCAGGTGCAGTCAACCATGGGCGAGCAGGCGGCAGTCGCGGTGAATGAGATGATTGATGCTACCAATACTGGTGGCAGAGGGATCATTGCTACGGTCATTGGTATCGGCACGTTGCTGTTAGGCGCGACGGGGCTCTTTGGCCAGCTGCAAGATGCCCTGAATACCATTTGGGAGGTGGCCCCCAAGCCGAACCGCGGCATTATGGGCATGCTCAAAGACCGCTTCCTCTCCTTTACCATGGTTCTTGGGGTTAGTTTCCTGCTGCTGGTATCGCTGGTGATCAGCGCCATGCTTTCATCCGTCAATGGTTTCGTAACCGATATGCTGGGCGGACTGACGATTGTGGCGCAGATCCTTAACTTCATCGTCTCTACCGGTGTGATCGCCCTGATCTTTGCGATGATTTTCAAAATTTTGCCGGACGTAGAGATTGCCTGGAGTGATGTGTGGGTGGGTGCGCTGGTAACGGCGCTGCTGTTCAACATCGGTAAGTCGCTGATTGGCCTATATCTTGCCAACAGCAGCACGGCCTCGGCATACGGTGCGGCTGGCTCGCTGGTCATCTTGCTGCTGTGGGTGTATTACTCTGCGCAGATCCTCTTCCTGGGCGCGGAGTTCACCCAGGTGTACGCCCGCCGCCACGGATCGAAGCTGGTACCCTCTGAGAACGCCCGCCCGCTGACGGAAAATGAGCGCGCGCAGGCCGGTATGCCGCGCAAGCGCGAGCCGCTGGTCAACATCCAGCAGGGGATGATTCCGGTTGCGGGGCAGCCGACCATCCACGCTGCGCCGGAGGAAGGCGCCACGCTGTTCCCCAAAAACCCTGTTCCGGTCGAGCGAATCCGCTATGAGCCGCGCCGCCCCGAAACGGTGGTACCGGTGATCGCCGCGGGCACGCTGGCGGGCGCATACTCAGTCGGACGGATGGTGAACAAGCTGCTGGTCACGCCGTTGAAGAACCGGGCTGCTGCGCGCGCCGCCGAACGCCGCTCGCTGATTGGCCGCACAAAACGCACCTGGTTGGGCCGGAAATTCTTATAGCCTTCTTATTGGGTACTTGGGTTGATTTACTTGCCCGAGCACGCAAATCAACCCAAATACCCTTTATAATGAAATTATGAAAATCAACTTCTACGCGACCTTTCGCCCCATTGTCGGTGGCAAAACCGTGGTTGTGCCAGATGCGGCAGGCTGCACTGTATGGCAGCTCGTGCAGGATCTGGTGCAGCAATATCCGGCACTCGGCCCGCAGTTGTTTGATGAAAGCGGAGCATTGTTCCCGCACGTACACATCTTCGTCAACGGCCGCGACGCTCCCTACTTGCCCAACCAGCTCGAAACGGTGTTGAAAGAAACCGACTCGGTAGATATCTTTCCGCCGGTGGGTGGGGGATAGCGTGCAGGTTTTTACCCGCGAGCTGAGGAGCCTGCCCGCCTGGCTGCTGTGCGAATATTTAGAGGAGCTGGGGGGCGTGGCCGGGCCAAGCGGTGCGGTTAGTGGGCCGGGCTGGCATGCAACCATCACGCAGATGGAAGATTTCGTGATCGGCTCGCTGCGCGTTGGGCAGATCCGTCTGGATTGGCAAGGCAGCGAACAGGCCGTGGAAGAGGTTTGGCCGCGGATCGAGCAAAAGCTACTCCGCGCCGGAGGATAACCCCGCTGAATAATTGAAGATGTGAGCCAGCAGATCTGCTGGCTCACATCTTCAAAAACAACGATATATGAACAACGGGCTGTCCAAAAAGATCACTTGGACAGCCCGTTGTTGTTTTACAGAGGGGCTAGAGAACTTCCAGCTCTTTCAGCTTGGCTTCGGGAACAACCCCGTTCTGCCAGCCGCGCAGGGCATAGTATTCTTCCAGCATCAGGTCCAGTTCGCAGACGTGGCCTTCTGAGCCCTTCATGGTAGAGGGTTCTGTGGTGAAGCGCGGCGGCAGATTGTCGCTGCCCTCGCCGAACCCGGCCAGGTTGTTGTAATACCGCTCCAGGTTATAGATGCGCTCGCCGGTCGTCAGTACGTCTTCCATGGTGAAGGGGATGCCAACCATTGCCGAGTACTGCTGCGCGTATTCTTCTGCGCCTTCGGCAAACGCGCTGAACTTGCACAGATCCAGGCTGTCTGAGAAGGCATGCAGATCCTGGAGCAGCTTGAGCAGCTCGCCCTTGCCCTTCCAGGCCAGGGGGTCGGTCTTCAGGGGGATGAGACCCAGCTCGCTGGCGGGGCTGTAGCCGCGCAGATGGCAGGCGCCGCGGTTGCTGGTGGCGTAGCCAAGGCCCATACCCTTCAGGCCGCGCGGGTCGTAGGCCGGGATCGCCTGGCCCTTCACTGTCATCGACATTTCGGGGCGGCCAATACTCTTTGCATAGCCGGCAGGCCCTTCTGCCAGTGCATTGCCAACGCCTTCGCGATTGCCAACTTTGTGAGTCATCTCAACCATACCGAACGTGTCGCCCCAAGCCAGGCCGTTGCCGTTGGTATAACCGCATTCGGTTGCTTCCATGTAGGTAGAGAAGGCATTGCCGAGCTCGATCGGGTCCATGCCATAGTCATTGCACAGATCGATGATCTTGGCGATGGTTGGGATATCATCAACCATCGAGTTTGCGCCAAGCGCCCAGGCCGATTCGTACTCGATGCTTTCCATGCGCAGGCCGGCGTAGGGGCCTTCTTTGACTTCCACTTCCTTCTTGCAGGCTACTGGGCATGCGTGGCAGGTGGGATTATCCACCAGGTAGTGCTCGTTCACATACTCGCCGGCGATCTTCTCACCGCGCTCCTGGAAGGAGGTGGTCTGGGCGTTCTTGGTCGGCAGGGCGCCCATGGTGTTGGTGATGTTCATGAGCACGTTGGTGCCGTAGACCGACAGGCCGCCCTTGCGGGGGCTGGTGACGTTAGCCGGGTCCATGATGGTCTTTAGCGCGCGCTGCTGCGCAGGCTTCCATGCATCGCGATCTGCAGCCTTCACGATCTTCTTCTCGGCCTTTACCACAATCGCCTTCAGCAGCTTGCTGCCGCCCACTGCGCCTGTGCCGCCGCGACCAGCGGCGCGATCGTTTTCATTGATCCAGCCGGCGAATTTGACCATATTCTCGCCCGCGCGACCGATAGCGATGACCGTCAGATCCTTCTCGCCGTATTGCGCCTGGAACAGGTCAACCGTCTCGTGGACGTTCTTGTTCCACACAGCACTGGCATCATGGATCTCAACCACGCCATCGTGAACGAACAAATACACCGGGCTATCCGCTTTTCCTTCAACCAAAATTCCATCAAAGCCTGCCCAGCGCAAGCGCGCAGCAGACCACCCTCCCTGGTGGCTGTCGGTTACCGTGCCGGTAAGCGGCGACTTGGTAACAACAGCCATCCGGCCGCTCATGTTTGCTTCGCTGCCGGTCAGCGGACCGTTCAAGAAGCACAACAAGTTCTCAGGGCTCAACGGATCAACCTGAGGTCCGTTCTCCAGCACATAGCGCACACCCAACCCGCGTGCGCCAATATACTTCCGCGCCCACTCTTCGGGGATTGCTTCGTACGTGACGGTACGGTTGGTTAAATTGACACGTGCTAAATGATTTGCGTAACCACCAAGAGCCATTCTGTTTTTCTCCTTTTTTCTCACTGTGTTTGTTATCGATGTATACCTTTGGTACGCTCAAAGTTACTGGGTTGCTGGCTGTATAGAAATATACCAAAAGTGTCTAATGGGAAAACTTGTCGTTCCAAAAATTGTGCATTCCGCCAAACGCGAAAATCTCAGCAGGTTGCCTCCTTCTCGCTGAAGTACCGACTCACCGCCACGGCATTATCTGGATTTTGAGAAGACGAAAACCGGATAAGGAAGTGCAAATAGGTGAGGAATCGGAATGCAGCGCGGCCCTGTTGGCAGATAGTGCTGCCATGCAGAGGCAAGGTGGCGGTTCTACGGTGAGGTATGCGGGCTGTGATGCGAAGTCAGAAAACTTGAACTGCCGCTAAACAGACAATGTGAATCATGAAAGTGATTTTACGGGTAAGTATATGTATAGTATACACAGAATTGGGAAAACATTACAAGAGGATGTAGGTCATGTTGCGGAAGTTATTAAATTAGAAAAGGCTGGGATCGCCGGTCCCAGCCTTTTCAGGAGGAGAAGAAGAGAAGTCGCCCTTCACACTGTTGATGATGCCATTGTACGAACAATTGGTCTATCTTGCTTGACGGTTGCCCCACGCTTACCTGTCGACTTCCCTACCCTCTTGTATACTATATGCAAGGTTTTAAACCCATACCAGCATGCGTTGTCCCCTTCGGGAGCCGCGCACGCTCTAGTAACGCACAGGTAGGATAAGCGACGATAAATCCTGTTGGCGTTAAACGCTAAATCCACCCCTCCTCAACCGAACGATCGATTGCTTCGCGCCTGGACTGAACCCCGATTTTCTCGAACAGCGCTCTCAACGTCTCTACGCACTCGTCGTCGCTCATATCCATCTGACGGGCAATTGCGTGGTCTGATTTGCCCGACGCAATTAGCCGAAGGATGTCGATATCGCGCCTGGTGAGCACTTGCTGCTTATAAACGGGGTCTTGCATCTTCTCCAGCTTTTTGCGTACCTGCGGGCTGACCCAACCTTTTTGACCCTCTGCCACGCCGCGCACCGCCTCAACGATCTTTCCCGGGGCTTCGCCTTTCACCAGATAACCGGACACGCCAATATCTAAAAGCGCGCGTATATATTCCCGGTCATCGTAAGCACTGAGAACCAGGATGCGCACGGCGATGTTTAGTTCCTGGAGCCTCCGGGCAACTTCGATGCCATCCATGTACGGCATCTCAATGTCAAGTAGTAAAACGTCCGGCTGGAGTTCTCGTACGAACTTTATCGCTTCGATGCCGTCACTCGCCTCTCCGACCACTTCAATTTCAGGAGCGCGATCTAGAAGCCTTTTTAGTCCCTGGCGGACAACGTCATGGTCGTCAGCCAGTACCACACGCGTCGCTGCTTCCTTTCTCATTGATTGCCATTGCCCTTCCAGGGGTATGTTGTTTACCCATAACATAGTAGCATCCCCTATTCGATGGTAAATGTTGCTCTATGGACCAATCGGTGCATCATTCTTCTTGTATATCCCTTCCTCTACACAGTTCACGAACCAGTAAGCTATTGGTAGAAAAAGAACGCGGCAGACGGATCGTCAAGTTCCGGGCCAGTCTGCTGCGCTATTTTCTTGCTTTCCCTACCGGCCATAATACGATCGCGGCAGGTAGATCTTGCTTCAGACTGAGCATTATCCCTACGGACTTACACTCTCGCTCCACGCAGCAGACCAAGCAGGCCTAGTAAAACGACGGAACCGAGGAAAGCCACAATAATGGTTGTGATATTGATCCCAGACAGAGGATCTACAACGTTGAACAAAGCAGTTGCCAGGAAACCTCCCAGCAGGCCGCCAATGATGCCAACGATCATGTTGCCCAGCAGGCCAAAACCTGAACCGCGCATCAGTTCACCGGCAAGCCATCCAGCGACCAATCCTACAATGATCCATGACAGAATACCCATTTCTCACCTCCTTTTAGAGGTTTGCCCAGGCTGGACACCGTTATAGCGTTTCACCACTTCCGCCTGGTTCCAGTTGGTGAACGCCAGTCTTGCTATCTATCTCACCCAAGCAGGTTGAACAAGCTCCTTTGGCAAGGCAAAGCAAGTAAGCTAACCTATAGCAACTATAAAAAAAATCGAACATTCGATCAACTCGGAGTACACCTATTTGATATGTAGGGAAGTTCCTATAAACCTATCCGGTGCTCTAACCAGTTTAAAATCGCAGAGCGAATGATTTGTACCATTCGCTGAAGCGCCGATGATGATGGAGCCTGGCTGCTGTATATCACAACGGGGCCGAATAACCGGCCCCGCCATAAAAACCAAAGAGGATATGATAATTATCAGATGAAAAGCGTATCCGGCTAGACTAATCCCTCTCGAACGGCGTACACGGCTGCCTCAACCCGTGAGGTAACCTCAAGCTTGGTGAAAATGGCGTACAAGTACTTCTCCACTGTCTTCTCGCTGATACCTAACAGCACGCCAATGTTCTGATTGGTTTTTCCTTCTACCACCAGCCTCAGCACATCCATCTCGCGTGGGGTAAGCTTTACCTCGCCTACTTCGTCGCCGCGCATCCACGATACCATCTGCGCGGCAATTTTTCTGCTGACCCACCCCTGTTCGCCATGGGCTACGCCGCGCACAGCATCTACAATCGTCTCCGGCGCTTCTTCTTTCACCAGGTAGCCAGAGGCGCCTGATTCCAGAAGCTCGCGGATGTAGAGCGGATCATCGTGCGCGCTCAACACCAGGATCTTTACCGGGTTTCCACCCGATCTTAACTGCTGCGCCACTTCAATACCTTTTAAGTCGGGTAGTTCCATGTCGAGCAGAAGGATGTCTGGGCTGAGTTCTTCAACCAGCTTTAGCGCCTCATTCCCATTGGATGCTTCGCCAACTACCTGAATATCCAACGCTCGTTCCAGCAGGTTACGGATACCCCCTCGCACTACTGGATGATCGTCTGCCAAAACCACGCGGATCGGACTCATAGGTTACTACCTTCTTTTTATGATGATGAATGTCCTGAGTCTTTGTCTGATATCGGGAGGGGAAACCCCGCTAGATGGAGATCCGGCTCACTCAGATTAAAACGATGCTGAATCAAATTATCTTGATTTCAGAGGTACACAATACACTATCTTTATATCAGGAATCGGCGAAAAAAACAAATTGTTTGAATGCGTTTTTTCCCACTTCGTACATCCAAACCAGAAACAACCATATATTGTTCAATTCTATAACCTCTGATCCTGTTTTTCAATCAAGAGATCATCAAGGTTAAGAAGCTATCCCAATATTATTTTTTGTGTTTGTGGTGGGGGGGGGGGGGGGGGGGGCCCACACCA
>JAEYTI010000049.1 GCA_023434145.1 Chloroflexota bacterium
CTGCATGCCCGGTGGGATCAGTATATTTCACGGGGTTATAGCGCGCATAACCGTACCGATTCCAATCCAGCGGATTGTAAGGATCTGGGACCAGCGTATCGGGCTGGTTGAACTGCATTATACTAGGATCATACCAGCGGGCAACGTAATAGTACGAGCGCTGCATTAAAAAGAAAAATGTGAGGGTTGTTGGGCCACTGGCCCAACAACCCTCTTTGTTTTCATGCGATCTGGTTTAGATTTCCGCTTTCTCAGGCAGCTCGCCATTGTGAGGCTTCTGCGGGGCGGGTCTGCCCATGTATTCGGGCAGCTCAACGCCGGCCATAGCGGCGATCTCCTGGAGTGGGGGGAGGACCTTGACAAAGCCCGACACAAAATCTGCCGCGGCGTTGCCGCTGCCGTTGTGCCCGCCGCCGTCCCACACGGTGATCTTGTCGATCTTCATGTTGGAGATGGCTTCTACCTGGGCGCTGACGATGTCGTTCAGTTTCTCGATCAGCAGCAGGCTGGCGGCTGCCTTGGAATCGCCGTTGACGCTCTGCATCAGGCGCTGGTAGCCCTCGGCCTTCGCTTCGAGCAGCTTGCGCAGACCTTCGGCTTCGGCCTCGTACTTCATCAGGATGCTGTCGGCCTGACCGCGCGCCTCGCGGCGAACACGCTCGGCGTTGGCTTCGGCGTCGATCTCCTGCTTGGTTTTGTTGATTTCCTGCTGGGAAATTTCATCAGCCTTCAGCATAGCCATGCGGGTTTCGTACTCGGCCATCTGGATGGCTTTTTCGGCCTCGCGCTTGGCAACTTCCGCGCGCTGCTGGGCAGTGGCTTTCTGAACTTCCAGCTCGGCGTTCGAAGCGGCAATTTCAGCCTGCGAGGCATTTTCGCCGCGCACGGCTTCCGCCTCGCGCTGCTGGACGAAGATACGCTGGCTGGCCATGGCGGTCTTCTTACCCTTTTCGGCTTCGGCCAGGTTCTCAGATACGCGGATGGTCTCTTCACGCTTCGCATCGGATTCACCGATGGAGCCCATCTTCGTCTGCTGCGCCACGTCGACCTTGGCGCGGTTGACGGCTTCGGACGCGGCCTTCTTACCGATGCTCTCGATGTAATCACTCTCATCGGTGATGTCGGTGATGTTGACGTTGATCAGGTACAGGCCGATCTTGTTGAGCTCGGGCTCCACGTTCTTGCGCACGGCATCCAGGAAGCTTTCGCGGTCCTGATTGATTTGCTCAATGGTCAGCGATGCGACCGTGAGACGAAGCTGGCCGAAGATGATTTCCTTCGCCATGGCTTCGATCAGGTTGGGGGTCAGGTTGACGAGGCGTTCCGCCGCGACGGTCATGATCTCGGGCTGCGTGCTGATGCCAACCGTGAACGTGCTGGGCACGTTGATGCGGATGTTCTGGAGCGACAGCGCATTTTGCAGCGGGATATTGATGGTCAGCGGAGTCAGGCTCATGTAGCGGTATTCCTGCACCACCGGCCAGATGAATGCCCCACCGCCGTGCATGGTCCTGCTCGACATGCCCTTGCCTACCCGCCCAGACACCACCAGGATTCTATCCGATGGGCAGCGTTTGTAGCGGCTGGTCATGAAGATGAAGGCGAAGAACAAGATGATGATAAATACGATGACCGCAAGGGTCAAAAGTGGCAAATCCATCGAAAATCCTCCTGAGGTGTGGGGTCTAGCGTGTGGTGCTGTTACTTGCGCGCAGCACCACGCGTTAGCGAATTAAGCAATATCGGTGGTTTGTTCGGTCACAACCAGGATTGTCCCGGCCGTGACAGACACCACTCGCACGATGCTTCCCGTGGGGATGCGCTGGCCGTGCTCTGATACGGCGTCCAGCGTGCGCTGCGCTCCCTGTACGGTAACGGTGACGACCCCGGTGCCTTTTTCTGGGATCGTTAGATAAACAGAACCAACTTGCCCAATGGCGTTGGTTATAACCATTGTTCCTTCAGATTGGAGCCGGCGCATCTGCAAGAAGATCATACCGGTGGCCCAGGCGGTCAGCGCGCCGGCGCCCAGTGCGCCCAACAAGCTGACGATTTCTGAGGAGCCAATTTGCAGCAGCCCCATGCCCACCAGGCCAAACATGGTAAAAAAGCCGGCGATGGATTGCAGCGAGAGGAAGCTTGCTCCGCCGGTGATACCTTCACCGCCCCCGCCATCCACATCCATGGAAACGTCCGGTGCATCGCCCTGATCAATGCCGACCGCCATCAAAATGATGCGCAGCACGAGAATAGCGCCGCCAGCAACCGCGCAGATTAAGTAAATTGTATTCCACCCCATTTTTTCTCCAGCACTTCCTGGCATGCCCACGTGCGTGGATACCACTTGCGTAGACGGCCAGCCTGCAATGAAATTTCTTTATGAGAATTTGTCTGAACAACGGCTGAGATGCCCGGGAGCTCTCAACATCATTATACAGGAAGTGCATGGAAAGGGGGGCGAAAAAAGGGGGCAGTTTATCGTTGTGCGCCGATCACATCGTCATGCAGGATGGAATAAATCTCCACATCCTGATGCCGGCCCTTGTTGTACCACGCCCCACGAGCGGTGCCTTCGTGCTTGAACCCGCACCTTTCTGCCAGCCGTCGAGAAGCGAGGTTGTCGGGATGGATGACCAACCGGATGCGGTTGACGCGTTTCGTCTCGAACAGGTAACGGACCAGCAGGTTCACGGCTTCGGTCGCCGCACCCTTTCCGCGGTGTTCGGGCGCATAAATGTGGTAAGAAAGTTCGTATTCGTCTAGATAGTTGACAGTCTTGAAGAATTCAATATGGCCGATCATCTCGTTATTGGGCGCAACAATAACGAGCATACCCTCATCCTTGTTCCAAAAGCCTGTCTCTTGGTACTGCTTCTGGAAAGCAGTTTGGGCGATAATGCCTCGTGGAAAGAAATCTCCCCGGTTATCGATATCAACATGGTAGGTATATAACACATCGAGATCGGGTTCGCGCACAGGGCGAAGGGTGATTAATTTTCCTTTTAGCATGGCATCCTCCTTACCGGCAGATGAATACCGGCCTGCGGGTTGAGCGCAGCACGCGATCTACTGTGCTGCCAAAGATCGACTCATACACTGGGGAAGATTCGTACCCGCCCATGACGATAAAGCCGCAGTTCTGTGCTTCGGCATTGAGCACCACGGCGCGCGTGGGGTCGCCACCCTCTTCAATGTATGAGACCTCGTTGATGCCGTGCTCGTTCAGGTAGGAGCGCGCCCGCTCCATGGAGGTGTTGATTTTCGTATCTGCCTTGGCAGTCACCACCGTCAGTGGAATCTTCCACGCGCCGGCCAGGTAGGTGGCGACGAACAGGGCTTCATCTGCTTTGCGACCGGGGCCGTACGCCAGCAGCGCGCCGCCGTCGAGGTTGAAACCCGAATCTGGCACCGCCAGGATGGGCGAGCTGCACTGGCGGATCATCAAACGGGCGCCGGAGCGCAAACGTTTGAGCGGCTGGGTGGGTGGGGGGTAGTTCATGCGGAAAACGACCAGATCGACCCATGGCGAACGGCGGCAGATCAGCGGCGCGATGTCTTCCGCTTCTTCTACAATCAGGCGGCCAAAGATCCCGGCCTCATCACAGCGGCGCAGAAACTCGCGCCGGATGGCAGTAATTTCTTCGGTATCCTTTGGCTCCCCAGGCCGCACCACGAGGATGCCCGTCAGGCGGGCTTCTTCGCGGCGGGCGACCTCTACTGCTATCTTCACCGCGGCCCAGCCGGCCAAATGCCGCTTGGTGACCGCGCCCGGCACGGTGACGAGCATATCGTCGAAGAGATGGTCCAGGCGGTGGGGCGAGGGGTGCTCACTGCGCCACTGCCCGGGAGCAGGCCCGGGGGAAAGCGTATCGGGCACCAGCACGTCTGAGATGCGGTGGAGCAGGCGCGGCAGGCGGCGCTGCGGGCTGAACCGGGCGGAAAAATCCGCCGCCGCGCGGTCAACAGGCACTTCCCAGCCGATCTCACCGCCGCCGAGCTGGCTGCGATAGTCCATAATCCAGATGTACAGGTCGGTTTCGGTGCGGTGCGGGAAGTCGCGCAGCAGGTCACGCTCGCGGATAAGCTGCGCCAGCGGCAGGTAGACCGTATCGTACCAGTCGATGACAGCCTCCTCTTGCTTCACCTCGCGGCCCAGGCGCTCGCCCATGAAGTAACGGTGGACGGCGATGTGCTCATGCAGCTTCTGGTATTGCCCAGGGGCAGTGACCAGCAGGTTTGCGCCAGGGCGCAGATCATCGATGCGCGTGCGCGAGAGAAATTCGACGTACTCAGCCTTGATGATGATATCGTCCGGGCGGTCGGTGGGGGAAGGCGGAACGCGCGTGTAGACCGGGATGACGTAGCCTTCGATGGTATCCGCGCCTAGCTCACGCGCCACCGATACGCGGTGGTGACCATCCAGCACGAAGTATACGTCGCCGATCTTGTAGGCTTCGATCGGCGGCAGGCCCGCCATGCGCTCTACGCCCAGCTTTACGCGCGCCCAGCGTTCGCGGTCCGATTCCTGGCGCGGGAGGAAGCTGCGGGTGAAATCGGTGTAGCGATTGACGCTGCCAACGATCGAATCCAGCGGGATCTCCTGCAAACGGCGGGCGGAGCCTTCGGTGGCGCGCAGCTTATGACGCACCTCGTCATAAGACATTAGTTCTTTGGGCTTGCCCTGGAAGGTGAGCAGGATGTTTTCCAGGCGTGCTTTTCGGCGCGCTTGATGGAAATCGTTTACCGCGCGGTGAAAAAGAGAAGGATGATCGTCCATACCGGCACCTCCATCACAGTGTGTATCCAGCAAGTGGTGGGGAAGGGGAGGGGGGCTAGTTCCACAAGGCCAGACGGCCTGCCACAATTTGTAAACTGGATTTCACATTCTCAAAATCGGGCGCGGAAGGTGCGCGGCGCAGATATTCTTCGAGGTACTGCGCGGAGAGGCGCATGGAACCGTTGTAGAGGTAAAGGTAGCCGAGATCGCGCAGGTGGAACTCACGTTCCGGTTGCAGGCGCAAGAGGTGATGGATCACCGGGATGGCGGCGTCCCAATTTTCGCGCTGCACATACGCATTGCACAAGTTGGTGAGCATGCGCCCCAGCAGATCAATCGGGGCCACCGGATGCAACCACTTGTGCTGGAAGGGTCCCTGGTGCCCGGTGCTTTCTTTTACCAGCTTTGCACAGTCGGTATGCGAAAGGCGCAGCCCGGCGTTGAAGGGGTCGATCAGGATTTCGGTGCCGTTTTGATACACGCCAACGATGAAGTGGCCCGGCAACCCAATGCCATAGGCGGGCAGGCCCAGCCGCTGCGCCACCGCGATATAGAGGATCGATAGCGTGATGGGGATACCCTGTTTGCGGTCCAGTACGCGGTTGAGGTGGCTGTTCATCGGGTCGTGATAATCGGTGCGGTTGCCACGGAAGCGCATCTGATCGAACAGGAATTCCGAGATTGCATCAACGCGGTCTACCAGGCTGCTGCTGGCTTCGACGTAGGGGCGGGCCTTCTCCGCCAGTTTATCGAGCCGCGACAGATATCCGTTTACATCCAATAAAGGGAAGGCAATTGCACGCGAGAACTGGAGTGCGGCGCGCGGGATATTGATGACCGGTTGGCTAATTTCATCAGAGAGCGTAAAATCTTCCATTAATTACGAGCACCTGAACTAGGTCGAGCGGCAAACAGTCGAACAGTCGAACAAGGGTAGGGCAGAACCATCGGGTGTAATTGTCAACGCAAAATGGGTTTTTGTCCAGATGTAAATGAGAATCCATAATTGATTTTGATAACTATAATTATCATAAACAATAACCGACAAAACATCAAATGAGAAATGGATATAGAATATTCTCATACGGATTTACGTACTGATCAGGTTTGCGTTTGTGTGGGAGTTACACAGCAACTCCCACACAAACGCAAACCCACTCCAAGTAGAGGAACATCATGGACACATTTATTACCTACGAGCAATTTGGCGCGGTTGGTGATGGCATAGCGGATGACTTACCGGCGATTGCAGCGGCGCACGCGTACGCGAACGCAAACGGGCTGCCGGTGAAAAGCAACCCGAAAGCCCTGTATTATCTGAGCGGCAAGGCCCTGACCGCGATTGTCCAAACAGACACCGACTGGAACGATTCCAAGTTTATCATCGATGACCGCGCGGTGGAAAACAACAAGACGCATCTCTTTGAAATCCGGTCTTCCCTCTCCCCTGTTCCGGTAACGATACCGGAACTCAAAAAGCGCCAGAGATCGCTGGGTTTTCCGCTGTCACATGACTGCTATATCCATGTGACAGACGACAATGTGCGGCAGTTTATCCGCTTTGGATTGAACCAGAACAACGGCTATCCGCAGACAGACTGTTTTATCGCCACAAAAGATGGCGCGATCCACAATGAGATCATCTGGGACTTCGAGACGGTGACAGAGGCGGCTGCCCTGCCGATCGACGCGGCGACGCTGACTGTGAAAGGCGGCATGTTCACCACCCTGGCGAACGGTGAGCCTTCTACCTATAACTATTATGCGCGGGGCATCAACGTCCACCGCTCCAACGTGAAGATCGAGGGCCTGTCACACTTTGTGATTATGGAAGGCGATACGGGCGCGCCGTACCACGGGTTTCTTCGCATCGATGACTGCGCCAATGTACTGTTGAAGAACTGCTACTTCACCGGGCGCAAAATCTACGAGACCATTGGGTCCGCGGGGCTGCCGGTTTTGATGGGCTCGTACGATATCAGCATTCACCGCAGCATCAACGTGCGCTGCGAAGGCTGCCGGCAGTTCAACATCAACGACACCACCCGCTGGGGCGTGTACACATCCAACTTTTGCAAAGATTTGTCCGTGGATGATTGCGTGTTCTCGCGCTGGGACGCGCACATGGGCTGCACCAACGTTGTCATCAAGGATTCTTCGTTGGGTCACCAGTGCCTCAACGCCATTGGGCACGGGCAGCTTACCGTGGAGAACGTGCATGCTTACGGTGGCAGGCTGGTGAACCTGCGCGGCGATTACGGCAGCCTGTGGGAAGGCGATCTGCTGGTGAAGGACTCCGTGTGGCACCTGCGCGAAGGCACGCGCGAGGCGGCAAGCCTCTTGGCGGCATCGCAGCGCGAGGATCACGACTTTGGTTACACCTGCACCATGCCGCGCAACATCGTCTTCGAGAACATTTTGATCGACGACAGCCGGGTGGCAGATGATTTTGAAGGCGTGTACCTGTTCTCCGACTACAACCCGCTGGTCACCGACCAGGAGATCGAAGCCACCCACCCCTACCACCTGCCGACCAGCCTCACCGTCCGCAACGTGCGCACGACCAGCGGGCGCGCGATCGGCCTGTGCAAAAATCCGACCCTCGCAGCGCGGTTCAAAAAGGCACTAGGGATCTAAGCAATACGTTGTTGGAGGTTCGCGAATTCGCGAACCTCCAACAACGTATTGCTTAGATCCCTAGTGCCTTTTTGAACCGCGCTGCGAGGGTCGGATTTTTGCACAGGCCGATCGCGCGCCCGCTGGTCGTGCGCACGTTGCGGACGGTGAGGCTGGTCGGCAGGTGGTAGGGGTGGGTGGCTTCGATCTCCTGGTCGGTGACCAGCGGGTTGTAGTCGGAGAACAGGTACACGCCTTCAAAATCATCTGCCACCCGGCTGTCGTCGATCAAAATGTTCTCGAAGACGATGTTGCGCGGCATGGTGCAGGTGTAACCAAAGTCGTGATCCTCGCGCTGCGATGCCGCCAAGAGGCTTGCCGCCTCGCGCGTGCCTTCGCGCAGGTGCCACACGGAGTCCTTCACCAGCAGATCGCCTTCCCACAGGCTGCCGTAATCGCCGCGCAGGTTCACCAGCCTGCCACCGTAAGCATGCACGTTCTCCACGGTAAGCTGCCCGTGCCCAATGGCGTTGAGGCACTGGTGACCCAACGAAGAATCCTTGATGACAACGTTGGTGCAGCCCATGTGCGCGTCCCAGCGCGAGAACACGCAATCATCCACGGACAAATCTTTGCAAAAGTTGGATGTGTACACGCCCCAGCGGGTGGTGTCGTTGATGTTGAACTGCCGGCAGCCTTCGCAGCGCACGTTGATGCTGCGGTGAATGCTGATATCGTACGAGCCCATCAAAACCGGCAGCCCCGCGGACCCAATGGTCTCGTAGATTTTGCGCCCGGTGAAGTAGCAGTTCTTCAACAGTACATTGGCGCAGTCATCGATGCGAAGAAACCCGTGGTACGGCGCGCCCGTATCGCCTTCCATAATCACAAAGTGTGACAGGCCCTCGATCTTCACGTTGGAGCGGTGGACGTTGATGCCCCGCGCATAATAGTTATAGGTAGAAGGCTCACCGTTCGCCAGGGTGGTGAACATGCCGCCTTTCACAGTCAGCGTCGCCGCGTCGATCGGCAGGGCAGCCGCCTCTGTCACCGTCTCGAAGTCCCAGATGATCTCATTGTGGATCGCGCCATCTTTTGTGGCGATAAAACAGTCTGTCTGCGGATAGCCGTTGTTCTGGTTCAATCCAAAGCGGATAAACTGCCGCACATTGTCGTCTGTCACATGGATATAGCAGTCATGTGACAGCGGAAAACCCAGCGATCTCTGGCGCTTTTTGAGTTCCGGTATCGTTACCGGAACAGGGGAGAGGGAAGACCGGATTTCAAAGAGATGCGTCTTGTTGTTTTCCACCGCGCGGTCATCGATGATAAACTTGGAATCGTTCCAGTCGGTGTCTGTTTGGACAATCGCGGTCAGGGCCTTGCCGCTCAGATAATACAGGGCTTTCGGGTTGCTTTTCACCGGCAGCCCGTTTGCGTTCGCGTACGCGTGCGCCGCTGCAATCGCCGGTAAGTCATCCGCTATGCCATCACCAACCGCGCCAAATTGCTCGTAGGTAATAAATGTGTCCATGATGTTCCTCTACTTGGAGTGGGTTTGCGTTTGTGTGGGAGTTGCTGTGTAACTCCCACACAAACGCAAACCTGATCAGTACGTAAATCCGTATGAGAATATTCTATATCCATTTCTCATTTGATGTTTTGTCGGTTATTGTTTATGATAATTATAGTTATCAAAATCAATTATGGATTCTCATTTACATCTGGACAAAAACCCATTTTGCGTTGACAATTACACCCGATGGTTCTGCCCTACCCTTGTTCGACTGTTCGACTGTTTGCCGCTCGACCTAGTTCAGGTGCTCGTAATTAATGGAAGATTTTACGCTCTCTGATGAAATTAGCCAACCGGTCATCAATATCCCGCGCGCCGCACTCCAGTTCTCGCGTGCAATTGCCTTCCCTTTATTGGATGTAAACGGATATCTGTCGCGGCTCGATAAACTGGCGGAGAAGGCCCGCCCCTACGTCGAAGCCAGCAGCAGCCTGGTAGACCGCGTTGATGCAATCTCGGAATTCCTGTTCGATCAGATGCGCTTCCGTGGCAACCGCACCGATTATCACGACCCGATGAACAGCCACCTCAACCGCGTACTGGACCGCAAACAGGGTATCCCCATCACGCTATCGATCCTCTATATCGCGGTGGCGCAGCGGCTGGGCCTGCCCGCCTATGGCATTGGGTTGCCGGGCCACTTCATCGTTGGCGTGTATCAAAACGGCACCGAAATCCTGATCGACCCCTTCAACGCCGGGCTGCGCCTTTCGCATACCGACTGTGCAAAGCTGGTAAAAGAAAGCACCGGGCACCAGGGACCCTTCCAGCACAAGTGGTTGCATCCGGTGGCCCCGATTGATCTGCTGGGGCGCATGCTCACCAACTTGTGCAATGCGTATGTGCAGCGCGAAAATTGGGACGCCGCCATCCCGGTGATCCATCACCTCTTGCGCCTGCAACCGGAACGTGAGTTCCACCTGCGCGATCTCGGCTACCTTTACCTCTACAACGGTTCCATGCGCCTCTCCGCGCAGTACCTCGAAGAATATCTGCGCCGCGCACCTTCCGCGCCCGATTTTGAGAATGTGAAATCCAGTTTACAAATTGTGGCAGGCCGTCTGGCCTTGTGGAACTAGCCCCCCTCCCCTTCCCCACCACTTGCTGGATACACACTGTGATGGAGGTGCCGGTATGGACGATCATCCTTCTCTTTTTCACCGCGCGGTAAACGATTTCCATCAAGCGCGCCGAAAAGCACGCCTGGAAAACATCCTGCTCACCTTCCAGGGCAAGCCCAAAGAACTAATGTCTTATGACGAGGTGCGTCATAAGCTGCGCGCCACCGAAGGCTCCGCCCGCCGTTTGCAGGAGATCCCGCTGGATTCGATCGTTGGCAGCGTCAATCGCTACACCGATTTCACCCGCAGCTTCCTCCCGCGCCAGGAATCGGACCGCGAACGCTGGGCGCGCGTAAAGCTGGGCGTAGAGCGCATGGCGGGCCTGCCGCCGATCGAAGCCTACAAGATCGGCGACGTATACTTCGTGCTGGATGGTCACCACCGCGTATCGGTGGCGCGTGAGCTAGGCGCGGATACCATCGAAGGCTACGTCATCCCGGTCTACACGCGCGTTCCGCCTTCCCCCACCGACCGCCCGGACGATATCATCATCAAGGCTGAGTACGTCGAATTTCTCTCGCGCACGCGCATCGATGATCTGCGCCCTGGCGCAAACCTGCTGGTCACTGCCCCTGGGCAATACCAGAAGCTGCATGAGCACATCGCCGTCCACCGTTACTTCATGGGCGAGCGCCTGGGCCGCGAGGTGAAGCAAGAGGAGGCTGTCATCGACTGGTACGATACGGTCTACCTGCCGCTGGCGCAGCTTATCCGCGAGCGTGACCTGCTGCGCGACTTCCCGCACCGCACCGAAACCGACCTGTACATCTGGATTATGGACTATCGCAGCCAGCTCGGCGGCGGTGAGATCGGCTGGGAAGTGCCTGTTGACCGCGCGGCGGCGGATTTTTCCGCCCGGTTCAGCCCGCAGCGCCGCCTGCCGCGCCTGCTCCACCGCATCTCAGACGTGCTGGTGCCCGATACGCTTTCCCCCGGGCCTGCTCCCGGGCAGTGGCGCAGTGAGCACCCCTCGCCCCACCGCCTGGACCATCTCTTCGACGATATGCTCGTCACCGTGCCGGGCGCGGTCACCAAGCGGCATTTGGCCGGCTGGGCCGCGGTGAAGATAGCAGTAGAGGTCGCCCGCCGCGAAGAAGCCCGCCTGACGGGCATCCTCGTGGTGCGGCCTGGGGAGCCAAAGGATACCGAAGAAATTACTGCCATCCGGCGCGAGTTTCTGCGCCGCTGTGATGAGGCCGGGATCTTTGGCCGCCTGATTGTAGAAGAAGCGGAAGACATCGCGCCGCTGATCTGCCGCCGTTCGCCATGGGTCGATCTGGTCGTTTTCCGCATGAACTACCCCCCACCCACCCAGCCGCTCAAACGTTTGCGCTCCGGCGCCCGTTTGATGATCCGCCAGTGCAGCTCGCCCATCCTGGCGGTGCCAGATTCGGGTTTCAACCTCGACGGCGGCGCGCTGCTGGCGTACGGCCCCGGTCGCAAAGCAGATGAAGCCCTGTTCGTCGCCACCTACCTGGCCGGCGCGTGGAAGATTCCACTGACGGTGGTGACTGCCAAGGCAGATACGAAAATCAACACCTCCATGGAGCGGGCGCGCTCCTACCTGAACGAGCACGGCATCAACGAGGTCTCATACATTGAAGAGGGTGGCGACCCCACGCGCGCCGTGGTGCTCAATGCCGAAGCACAGAACTGCGGCTTTATCGTCATGGGCGGGTACGAATCTTCCCCAGTGTATGAGTCGATCTTTGGCAGCACAGTAGATCGCGTGCTGCGCTCAACCCGCAGGCCGGTATTCATCTGCCGGTAAGGAGGATGCCATGCTAAAAGGAAAATTAATCACCCTTCGCCCTGTGCGCGAACCCGATCTCGATGTGTTATATACCTACCATGTTGATATCGATAACCGGGGAGATTTCTTTCCACGAGGCATTATCGCCCAAACTGCTTTCCAGAAGCAGTACCAAGAGACAGGCTTTTGGAACAAGGATGAGGGTATGCTCGTTATTGTTGCGCCCAATAACGAGATGATCGGCCATATTGAATTCTTCAAGACTGTCAACTATCTAGACGAATACGAACTTTCTTACCACATTTATGCGCCCGAACACCGCGGAAAGGGTGCGGCGACCGAAGCCGTGAACCTGCTGGTCCGTTACCTGTTCGAGACGAAACGCGTCAACCGCATCCGGTTGGTCATCCATCCCGACAACCTCGCTTCTCGACGGCTGGCAGAAAGGTGCGGGTTCAAGCACGAAGGCACCGCTCGTGGGGCGTGGTACAACAAGGGCCGGCATCAGGATGTGGAGATTTATTCCATCCTGCATGACGATGTGATCGGCGCACAACGATAAACTGCCCCCTTTTTTCGCCCCCCTTTCCATGCACTTCCTGTATAATGATGTTGAGAGCTCCCGGGCATCTCAGCCGTTGTTCAGACAAATTCTCATAAAGAAATTTCATTGCAGGCTGGCCGTCTACGCAAGTGGTATCCACGCACGTGGGCATGCCAGGAAGTGCTGGAGAAAAAATGGGGTGGAATACAATTTACTTAATCTGCGCGGTTGCTGGCGGCGCTATTCTCGTGCTGCGCATCATTTTGATGGCGGTCGGCATTGATCAGGGCGATGCACCGGACGTTTCCATGGATGTGGATGGCGGGGGCGGTGAAGGTATCACCGGCGGAGCAAGCTTCCTCTCGCTGCAATCCATCGCCGGCTTTTTTACCATGTTTGGCCTGGTGGGCATGGGGCTGCTGCAAATTGGCTCCTCAGAAATCGTCAGCTTGTTGGGCGCACTGGGCGCCGGCGCGCTGACCGCCTGGGCCACCGGTATGATCTTCTTGCAGATGCGCCGGCTCCAATCTGAAGGAACAATGGTTATAACCAACGCCATTGGGCAAGTTGGTTCTGTTTATCTAACGATCCCAGAAAAAGGCACCGGGGTCGTCACCGTTACCGTACAGGGAGCGCAGCGCACGCTGGACGCCGTATCAGAGCACGGCCAGCGCATCCCCACGGGAAGCATCGTGCGAGTGGTGTCTGTCACGGCCGGGACAATCCTGGTTGTGACCGAACAAACCACCGATATTGCTTAATTCGCTAACGCGTGGTGCTGCGCGCAAGTAACAGCACCACACGCTAGACCCCACACCTCAGGAGGATTTTCGATGGATTTGCCACTTTTGACCCTTGCGGTCATCGTATTTATCATCATCTTGTTCTTCGCCTTCATCTTCATGACCAGCCGCTACAAACGCTGCCCATCGGATAGAATCCTGGTGGTGTCTGGGCGGGTAGGCAAGGGCATGTCGAGCAGGACCATGCACGGCGGTGGGGCATTCATCTGGCCGGTGGTGCAGGAATACCGCTACATGAGCCTGACTCCGCTGACCATCAATATCCCGCTGCAAAATGCGCTGTCGCTCCAGAACATCCGCATCAACGTGCCCAGCACGTTCACGGTTGGCATCAGCACGCAGCCCGAGATCATGACCGTCGCGGCGGAACGCCTCGTCAACCTGACCCCCAACCTGATCGAAGCCATGGCGAAGGAAATCATCTTCGGCCAGCTTCGTCTCACGGTCGCATCGCTGACCATTGAGCAAATCAATCAGGACCGCGAAAGCTTCCTGGATGCCGTGCGCAAGAACGTGGAGCCCGAGCTCAACAAGATCGGCCTGTACCTGATCAACGTCAACATCACCGACATCACCGATGAGAGTGATTACATCGAGAGCATCGGTAAGAAGGCCGCGTCCGAAGCCGTCAACCGCGCCAAGGTCGACGTGGCGCAGCAGACGAAGATGGGCTCCATCGGTGAATCCGATGCGAAGCGTGAAGAGACCATCCGCGTATCTGAGAACCTGGCCGAAGCCGAAAAGGGTAAGAAGACCGCCATGGCCAGCCAGCGTATCTTCGTCCAGCAGCGCGAGGCGGAAGCCGTGCGCGGCGAAAATGCCTCGCAGGCTGAAATTGCCGCTTCGAACGCCGAGCTGGAAGTTCAGAAAGCCACTGCCCAGCAGCGCGCGGAAGTTGCCAAGCGCGAGGCCGAAAAAGCCATCCAGATGGCCGAGTACGAAACCCGCATGGCTATGCTGAAGGCTGATGAAATTTCCCAGCAGGAAATCAACAAAACCAAGCAGGAGATCGACGCCGAAGCCAACGCCGAGCGTGTTCGCCGCGAGGCGCGCGGTCAGGCCGACAGCATCCTGATGAAGTACGAGGCCGAAGCCGAAGGTCTGCGCAAGCTGCTCGAAGCGAAGGCCGAGGGCTACCAGCGCCTGATGCAGAGCGTCAACGGCGATTCCAAGGCAGCCGCCAGCCTGCTGCTGATCGAGAAACTGAACGACATCGTCAGCGCCCAGGTAGAAGCCATCTCCAACATGAAGATCGACAAGATCACCGTGTGGGACGGCGGCGGGCACAACGGCAGCGGCAACGCCGCGGCAGATTTTGTGTCGGGCTTTGTCAAGGTCCTCCCCCCACTCCAGGAGATCGCCGCTATGGCCGGCGTTGAGCTGCCCGAATACATGGGCAGACCCGCCCCGCAGAAGCCTCACAATGGCGAGCTGCCTGAGAAAGCGGAAATCTAAACCAGATCGCATGAAAACAAAGAGGGTTGTTGGGCCAGTGGCCCAACAACCCTCACATTTTTCTTTTTAATGCAGCGCTCGTACTATTACGTTGCCCGCTGGTATGATCCTAGTATAATGCAGTTCAACCAGCCCGATACGCTGGTCCCAGATCCTTACAATCCGCTGGATTGGAATCGGTACGGTTATGCGCGCTATAACCCCGTGAAATATACTGATCCCACCGGGCATGCAG
>JAEYTI010000085.1 GCA_023434145.1 Chloroflexota bacterium
CTAAAAAAATTTGGGGGTGGGGGCTATACAACCGCCCAGACCCCCATATTTTTTCAGCGATAATGGGTTAATCTACCGGGCGACCGAGAAAGATATTCTCGGTTCCGCGGCGGATTTCCCATGGATAGACAATAAATGCGTCGGTAATGGCGGCGTAGTAATCGGGCCGCACGGTTCCGAACAGATTGCGGTATGGATTGAAATGCAGTACGCAGGTAAAAGGCACGCCTGCCTGCCCAGAAATACGGTTCTTCACTGCCGTAATGGTGCGGCCCGAACCCCATACATCATCCACAATTAAAATACGCCTGCCGCGCATCAGCCCTTCTTCAGGAAACTGCAAGAACTTGGGCCACGCTAACAAGCGACTCTTCTCGCGTTGTTTTTCGTTTTCCATTTCGGTTGGAAAATCAACTGCCGCAGTAAAGATATCGCTTACCTGCAGCGCCTCTGCCAGCATTCCCCCCGGTGTAATACCCCCCCTGGTAATCAACACCATTGCGTCAAATTCTTGTTCAAACTGGGGAATCAAGTGATCAATCAGCTTGTCTACATCTTCCCAGGTTAGCACTTCACGCCGCATTGGCTCTCAACCTCAACGTTTATCAGGATTGTTTGTTTCGTAATTTTCATTATAGCAGGTTCTCCACGAAAACGGTCTCGTTTATCGTACCAATTGAGATTCAAACCTCCGGGGGTGGGAAAAATGTCCTTGTGACTTTTTTGCGCATACGCAATAATGAGGATGCAATCAGACAACATCGGGGTTGGGAGGGGACTTATGGATACATTGGGGGAGCTGGTCGTACGTTTTTGGGGAGTGCGGGGCAGTTATCCAACATCGGGCGGTAACACAATCCGTTACGGAGGGAATACCGCCTGTGTTGAGATATCAGTAAATGGGTCAACGATCATTTTGGACGCGGGTACGGGGATCATTGGGTTGGGGCGCTCGCTGGTGCAGCGAGCGAGAGAGCGTGGGGAGAAGGTTTCGGCGCTGCTGCTGCTTAGCCATATGCATCACGATCATACGCAGGGGTTTCCATTCTTCACGCCGGCTTTTATCCCTGGCGCAAAGCTAGAGATCTACGGGCCATCGCTGCTGGATACGACCCCTGAATCGGTGCTGGATATGCTGATGCAGCCGCCGCTTTTCCCGGTACGCATGAGCGAGCTGAGCGCCAGCATTCGCACGGGTGTGATCCGTGCTGCTGATGTGCTGCTGGTTGGTGATACGGTTGGCGGTGTGGCAGTTGTTCCTGCTTCTGGTGCGGTGCAAGACCCAAACGTGGTGCAAATTCACGTGCTGCGGTCTTATGCGCACCCTGGTGGGGTGGTGCATTACCGCATCGACTGGCAGGGCCGTTCGGTCGTGTATGCCACGGATACCGAGGGCTACGTGTGCGGTGACCGCCGATTGGCTGATTTTGCCCGCGGCGCAGATCTGCTGATCCACGATGCCCAATACACCGACGAGCACTATCTGGGGCTGGAGCCGGGCTTGTCAGTCACGCAGGGGTTCGGGCACTCTACCATCAGTATGGCATGCCAGGCAGCAGTTAGCGCGGGAGCAAGCCAGCTTGCCCTGTTCCACCACGCGCCAGAGTACGACGACTGCCGGCTAGACGCGATAGAAGCTGCCGCGCGTGGATGCTTCTCGGGGGCCTTTGTAGCCCGAGAAGGTCAGGAAATTCGATTTCCGGCAGCCATGAGTTTTATGCAGCAGGCTCCAGAAATGGTCGAGCGAACAAAATAGCAGCGCATTTCACTCTCTTGGGTACTACTCAGATGGTTGTTGGGTCGGGGAAATAAGGTTTCCCTGACCCAACAACAATCTGAAACAAACCCACCACAGGCAGCAGGGGGTATGATGGGAGATATTGGTTATAATTATCGGCAGGGAGCGCCCGCTGGGGAGCTTCCCAGCCGAGGGCAATTAACCATCTCTAGAGCCGTTATGGCAGCTTTCGAACAATTGAACCGCCTGGGTGAAGTGCCGTTGTTTGCGGGCCTCACGGAGAAACAGCTGAGCTGGCTGCGGAACCGCCTGTACGCGCGCGCATTTCCCGCCGGTGTAGACGTAATTATCGCCGGTGCTGCGGGAGAAGCGCTGTACGTCATCCTCACCGGCACGGTGAAGGTGTACGTATCACAGCCAGATGGCACCGATGTGATCGTCGCCATCCTTGGCCCGGGCGACACAGTGGGCGAGCAGGCCATTGTTGACCAGGTGGGCCGCTCCGCCAGCGTAATCACATTGGAAGACACCACCGTGCTGTGGATGAGCCAGTCGGACTTTCAGGAAGCGCTAAACACCATGCCCGTGCTGGCGCGCAACCTGTTGAAAATCCTCTCGGCCCGGCTGCGCATGACCACGGGCCACATGCAGGCCATGGCCTCGCTGGACGTAAACCACCGCCTGGTGCGTCAGATCATGGCATTCGCAAGCCGCTATGGGCGCGAAAACTCGGATGGCACCATTACCATCCCCATCCGCCTGACGCAGAACGACCTGTCGGAGTTGGTAGGGGCGTCACGCAAGCGCGTGAACCAGGCGATGGTCACGCTCAAGCGCGAAGGCTGGATCGCCGTGGACGCGGGCTACCACATCACGATCCTCGACCGCGCCGCGCTGGAAGCGTCACAGTAGGCTGACCGGGTCCACCTCGATACGCCAGTTCTCGATCGTCTTTCCGCGCAGGATCGCCGCCGGGTCGGGACCGCGCAGCACGATCTGCCAGCGGTAGAGCGTGTTCTGCTTGCCGTAGAAGCACGGCACTGGACCGATCATCTCTGTGCCGCGATGGCTGCCTGCCTCGATCCACTGTTCGATCTGCTGCGCTAATCCCTTTGCGGCGGCTTCGGCCTTCTCAGGGTTTGCGTCGCGGATTTCTAAGCGGGCCAGGTGGGCATAGGGCGGGTAGCGCAGGCGGCGGCGGTATTCCAGCTCCTGCTTGTAGAAACCGGTGTAGTCGTGCGCGGCGGCGGCGCGGATGGCGTAATGCTCGGGCTGAAAGGTCTGCAAGATCACCCGCCCGCCCAGCAGCGAGCGCCCGGCGCGCCCCGCCACCTGAGTCAGCAGTTGGAAGGTGCGCTCACCAGCGTTGTAATCGGGGAGCTGCAAGCCCCCGTCTGCCAGCACCACGCCTACCAGCGTAACCAGCGGCAGATCCAGGCCTTTGGCGAGCATCTGCGTGCCGACCAGTACGTCGGCTTGGTGGTTCATAAAGGCTTGCAGCAGCAGATCGTGCGCCCCCTTCTGGCGGGTCGTCTCGGCATCCCAGCGCAGCACGCGCGCGCCGGGGAACATCTCGCGCACATCGGCCTCTACCTTCTCGGTGCCCGAGCCGTACTGGCGAATGTGCGGGCTTTCGCACTGCGGGCACTTGGTGGGCACCTGGCGGCGGTAGTTGCACGTGTGGCAAACCAGCCCGCCCTGGTCGGTGTGCAGCGTAAGGGGCAGGTCGCAGCGCGGACAGCACATGCTGTATCCGCACGAGCGGCAGAACACGTATGTGGCCGTTCCGCGCCGATTGAGAAACAGGATGGCCTGCTGGTTAGCCGACAGCACCTGCTGGAGCGCCTCGCGCAGCGCCCGGCTGAAAATCGAGCGGTTGCCCGCCTTCAATTCCTGGCGCATATCCACCACCTGGATGGGCGGCAGCCCGCCCTCCATGCGCGCCGTCCCGGTGGGCGAGATGGCCGATGACCCAAAAGGCGTGCCAGAAGCCGCCTGGGGCGTCGTAGAGGCCGCTGTGACCTCTCGATGCGCAATAATGCGCATGGGCAGCTTAAGCACCTCCCAGCCCTCGCGCTGGGCGCGGTAGTACAAACTCACGTCTGGCGTGGCGGAACCCAAAATCAGCGCGCAGCCTGCCAGTTTCGAATAGGTGATGGCGGTTTCCACCGCGCTATAATTCGGCTGCACATCGTCCTGGTGATATGCCGGATCGTGGCATTCATCCAGTACGATCAGGCCGGGGTTGGGCAGGGGTGTGAACAGGGCACTGCGCGGGCCGACGATTACCGGCAGATCCCCCGAGCGCGCTCGCCGCCAGGTATCGTACCGCTCGCCCGGTGAGAGCCGCGAATGGATCAGCCCTACCTGCCCGGGGAAGCGTGCCAGGAACCGCCGCACCGTTTGCGGGGTCAGCGCGATCTCTGGCACCAGAATCACGGCCTGGCGGCCCATGCGCAGTGTTTCTTCCACGGCCCGCATATAGATTTCCGTCTTCCCCGAGCCGGTGATGCCGTGCAGCAGATAGGGCGGAAGCTGCGTTTTTGACGTATTTTCCCCCATCCGCTCCAGCCCTGCGCGGAGTTGGTCCCACGCCTGCTGCTGTGCCTCGGTGAGCTCGGGTACTTTGCCGGGCGTGATCTGCATTTGCTCCAGCGGATCGCGCCATACTTCGCTCTCGCCCAGCATCACCAGCCCATCTTCTCCTAATTTCTGCAAGTCGGCCACGTTCCCGCCGCTGCGGGCGTACACCCAGGCAACCTCTACAGGCCACGGCTCTTCAATTAAGAAGCGCAGGATAGCCTGGCGTCGCTCTAGCGCGGCGGAGCCTGCCCGCCCAACACTGCCGATACGCTGCAAGGCCTCCTGCGGCGAGCAGGCAAGCTGTACGGTGCGGACGGTCTTAGGGCGCACGCTGGGTGGTTGCAAAACAGGTCGCGAGGCGATCGTTCCGCGCCCGATGAGCGTGCGCGCTGCGGCACGCCAGTTCTGGCGCGGCATGGCCGTGTCGATCTGCCGGCCGCGCAGGTCGCCGCGCTCTTCCAGCAGGCGCACCAACCGGAGCTGCATGGGCTGAAGCGTGGCATAGGTGATTCGCCCCGGGTTGAGGTGGTAGAGCGTATCAGACTGCTGCCCCAGCCCTGGCGGGATCATTGGCGCGAAGCAAGCCGCCAGCGGCGCGAGCGTGGTCTGCGAAAGCCACCGGGCAAGCTGCATCTGCAAGGGCGTCAGCACCGGCTGTGCGTCGATCACCGCCTCAATGGCGCGTGTTTCCGTCACCCCAGGTGTGTCGAGATTGCGCAGCACCACTCCCTGCACCAGGCTTTTACCAAACGGTACCACCACCAGGCTGCCGGGAACCACCACCTCCGCGAATTCCTCGGGCACGTGGTAAGAGAACAGGCCGGTGACCTGCGGGACGTTCACTGCGATTTCAACGTAGGTGGTTTTTGGAATCATTTGGGTAGGCGCACGCTGCTGCTCTCTATGCTGGGGGATAGGATATTTGGTTGCGGTGCTCAGCACCGCAACCAAATATCCTATCCCCAATGCCTTTGATTATAACCGTGAGAGATGGATGCGTGCAATGCGCAGACGATCCATGCTGTCGACCCGCAGGCGGATGGCGTGTTCCGCGTCTTCTATCTGATCGCCTACCTGGGCGATGCGCCCCAACCGGCCCAACATAAACCCGGCAATCGTGTCGTAATCCGGATCATACAGATTGAGACCGAAATGCTCGTTGAAGTCCTCAATCAAGACCATGCCATTGATGTAGGCCGAGCCATCGGGCTGCGGCTGGATATCGGGATGGTCTACGTCAAACGGGTCCTGCACATCACCAACAATTTCTTCCAGCAGGTCTTCCAGCGTCACCAGGCCAGCCGTGCCGCCAAACTCATCGAGTGTGATTGCCAGATGCTGACGGCGGGCACGCATGTGCACCAGCAGATGATTTACCGAGGCGGTTTCGGGAACGAACAGTGCCTCGCGCGCCAGTTCGCGCGCCGGGCGGCTGGTCAGGTTGCTGTCTTGCAGCAGCGCGGGGAGCAGATCTTTCATGTGCAGGATTCCAAGGATCTGGTCCAGGCTCTCTTCATACACCGGCAGCTTGGTGATCCCACTCTGCGCCGCAATCTGCACCGCCTGCCCGATGGTCGTGGTCGAATCGACTGCAATAATTTCTGTCCGGGGCACGCTTACCTGGCGCACGTACAACCCGCCGAAGTTGATCACCGCGGAGAGCATTTCGCGCTCAGGAACGTCGATCGCCCCTTCTACTTCTGGGCCGGAGACCATTTCTTTTAAGTCTTCCATTGACATTACCGTAGAGTGGATGTGGCCGTTGGCGGGAATGCCAAACAACCCCAGCACCATCCGGGTTGCCCAGTCGTGGAAGGCAATTAGCCCGTGGAAGAAGCGAATGAACAAATGCATCACCGGGGCGGTTAGCAGCGCAAAGCGCTCGGGTCCGCGCAGTACGGCAACTTTGGGCGCCTGTTCGCCAAGCACCACATGCAGGCTGGTGACGACAGTCAGCGAGACGAGCAGGGGCAGGGCTGGGAAAATTCCGCCCAGGAATGCCAGATCTACTGGTAGATTGGGATTCTCCAGCACCGGGCGGAGCAGAGCGCCGAAAGCATCCTCGCTTACCGCGCCGAGCGCCAGACTGACGAGCGTGATGCCGAGTTGCGACGCCGCGATCAGGCGGTCGTGCGAAGCCCCATCTTCCAGCCATTTGCGAACCAGCGCAGCACCGTGGTGTTCTGGCCCGGCAATTACGTCAAGCCGCGAGCGACGCGAGGCGATGACTGCAAACTGCACCCCCACAAAGAACGCGTTCAGAGCAAGAAAGGCAATGATAAGAAGGATTTGGCTCAGGCTCATGCGTGTTTGAGTACCGCCGCCGCGCCATAACCAACAACGGAGGAACGGTCACCGGTTTGGTCACCGGAGGTGCTGTAATGAAGGATTTCGATGTGGTTCGCGCCCATTTCGCGGGCTGCCCAAAGCACCGCAGCCACTGCACCTACGCCGCAGGCAAAGCCCTTGCCATTGCGTTCGGCAGTGAAAAGATCATTGGGGTTAAAGCTGCGAATGCGGCGCAGCATTTCCTGATCCAGCGCTTCCGCCATTTCTTGCGGATAAAAGTGCGAGAGGTCTGTGCTGGCAACCAACAGGCCGTTGCGCCCGGCCATTACCTGCGCCATGGCCGTTCCCAGCCGCCTCGTAACAAGCGGAGATTGGCTGCGCACCATTACCGGCAGTAGCTGCCACGGCCCCGTCAGTGCGCGCTGTAAAAACGGCAGCTCGATCTCCAGCGAATGCTCCTGATCGTTTGCCACTGGGGTGAGCGACATGCCATCCTGGCGAAGGTTCTCGTTCAATTCGGCAAGCGCATCCTGGTCGATGGACACATCTCCCAGCGGCGTCGCATATGCCTGGTGTGCTGAGGTGATTAGCGACGCCGGAAAAGGCCCGTGCATCGGCGAGACGACCACTACCAAATCGCGCTGTTGCCCGCGCACGGTAGCGAAGGCATGACCTGCCGTTTGCCCGGAATACCGGTGCCCCGCGTGCGGGGCGATCACTGCGGTAACCTGGCCTTGCAAGTCTGGCAGGTTTGCGTCATCGAGAAAAGCGTCAATCTGCCTGCGCAGCATGGCGGGATCGTCACTGTACCACGTTCCCGCGAAAGGCGAGGGGCGAACCTCTGGTATGGCATTCATATCGTGCTTCTTCTATTACACTTTTCTAGGTATGTTCACCTGGTCGAAAATCTACGCCAGGAAATTACGGCTGCATGAAATCCCACGGGTTCACGCGCACACGCGACTCGTTCATCAGTTCAAAGTGCAGGTGCGGCCCAGAAGAGCGCCCAGTGCTGCCCATGCCGGCGATGGAGGTCCCCGATGAGACGGACGCGCCGCAGCCTACGTACAGCTGGCTGAGGTGCGCGTAGAGCGTCTGCCAGCCGTTGCCGTGGTCGATGACGATTACGTTGCCGTAGCCCCAATCGTTCCAGCCAGCGTACACCACCACACCGCTGTCGGCGGCATAGATGGCATTGCCAATTTGCCCGGCGATATCGATGCCCCAGTGGTTGGTAGCGGGGCTGAAGTCATACCCGGAGAGCCAGGTGGCTGTGGTAGGCCAGACAAACGCGCCCGAGCCGATGTAGCCGTCCATGATCTGCCCGCAGTAGCCGGGGCCGAAGATCTTGGCCGAGGCCGGGTCGGTGCGGCTGATCAACGGCGCGCTCCATGATATAAAAGCACGTTCGCCGCCAGGGACAAAGACCTTGGTACCCGGCTCGATGTTGGGGTTCGTCAGATCGCCAATCGTCTCGGGGTTCAGATTATTGCTCGGCCAGTTGATAATGTCATCCGGCGTAACGCCGAAGAAGCCGGCGACGCCGTTCAGCCCATCGCCCGCGTGCCACTCGTACAGCAAGCCGTCCAGCGGCAGGATGTTGAGCACCTGGCCCGGCTGCAAGCGGTGCGGGTCATCTGCCAGGGTGTCGAAGTTGCCCCACAGAATGGTCTGCGGCCTGAGGCCAAACTTTTCGGCGATGCCAAAAATTGTATCGCCGCTCTGCACCTCGTAAGTGGCCATATCGAAGCGGGCGCGTTCGGGCAGGGTAGTGTGCAGGTTCGCGTAACGCGGAATGCCGCGTTTTAATTCCAGTGCGGGGGAGAATTCGTAGGGCGGCGGTGGAACCGTGCTCGTTGCTGTGGGCTCCGGTGCTGCGATTGCCGAAATTGTACCGTCGTTTTCTACATCCCCGTTTAAATAAAAACTTCCCATAATCCACAACACCAGCGCCACCATCGTCAGGGAGGCAAATGCCGTGCCCATGCGCATGGCCGCCTCTCCGAGGCCCAAACGCAGCAGTCCCTCCCAAATTTCGATCCACCGGCGCGGCTGCTTCGGCGATTGCCATGCCGGCGACGGCTCGTTGTCGGGAGTTGGATTGTCGCTTTGATTGGAAAGGTTGTGGGTCGGGGATATATTATCCTCTGCCATGTTTTCTACCTCAAAATGCATCATAACATATCCACATTTCAGGGTCAAGCGGCGCGCCGCTGAAACAGGGCTTTTCAACGCTATCATTTTTGGAGAAGGGAAAGGCCAAGATCCGGCTGGGCGGATATGTCCGCCCAAGCATCCGTCATAAAAGGGTAGGCTGCCTTACGGATGATGGAGATGGCCAGGTTGCGGATCGCAGCCATGACCGCACCCACCAAGCGGGCGTGGGAACGATCCTCGCCATAACTTACATCGCGCACATAGAACAGGCCATTTTCCACGGACCAATGATGGCGCAAGGCGTGCGCCACCTGGTCGACGGTGATCTTGGCAGGATCCCGACTGCACACCCAGGTGGTTGTTTCTTGACTACGCCACTGGGTATCGTGCGTTCGGCGACGCGAACAACGGATTTTGCCCACCAGGCGCAAGTTCTTCCAGCCCCATTCTTGTTGCAGGTAGGGGGCCAGTTCATCAGCAGGCACGAACCAGACTTCGCGCCGTTCGATCCGGCCATGCCCTTTGTTATCCTGGATCAGATCCGCGGGAGGCAGCTTTCCGAGGGGGAAAAATCTGCCCCTCGATCCAGGCATCCACCGCCTCTTTCAATTCGGCTTGATTACCCTTCAGGGGTCCCAAGTAATCCCCGCCCTGCTCCACGATCGTGCTGGCCACCTCCCGGTTGAGTAACCCGGCATCCAGGGTCACTAGCTTGCCCGCTAGCGGGACGGCTTTGAGCAGTTGCAGGGTAGCCGCAACCTGATCCCCGTCACGCACCGGCTGCTGCCCCAGTACTTGCTTGAGCGTCTGCGCAACCATCGTCACGACTTGCAGCGCCGCTTCACTCGGATCTTCGCGTCGGCTGCCCCGCAATACCTTCCCATCGATACTCCAGCCCTCTGGTTCCTGGTCGCGCACTTGCCCAGACCAGTCCCGGGTTTCTTGCTCCAACTGCCCTATATCCAGTTGGTGCAGGGCATACCAGACCGCTCCATAGCTGGGCGCATGCGCTTGTCCGGTAAATCCTAAGGGCCGCGAGATCTTCCCCCACCGCTTGGCTCCCCATAACCACATCGCGCGCAAGCTCTTTTGTCCATTCAGTCCCGCCAGCACCAGCATCCCCAGGATACTCCCCAGCGGGTAGATTTTCCCTTCGCGTCGCCGCGCATCTTTCACCCGTTGCAGATGCCACAACAAACTGTTTTCCGGAACCTCGCTTTTCATCGTGCCTTCCTCCTCCTTCTGTTGTACTGCAACTTTAGAGCGTTGAAAAGCCCTGTATGACAGGTCGCGGAAATTCTAGCCAAAAGTATAGGAGAAGAACACCTCACCCCCGCAGCTTCGCTGCTTCCCCTCTCCATTTGCGGTAAAAACCACCGCAAATGGAGAGGGGTGACTTATTCCGCTCAGGCAAACGTTTGCAAGGCACCCCTTTCTATTTTTCTTCGAAAAATAGAAAGGGGACGGGGGTGAGGTGTCTTTCCGGATACAATCAAATGAAACTCGCTACTCACCCCCAGGAGCCTGCCCATGCTCGAACCCCCTGCCATCCCACCCGACTCCATCCTTTCCACCGTATACGCTGCCTACGGGCTACCTATGACGCAGGTGACCTTTCTGCCGCTCGGCGCGGACCTCGACACAGCCGTTTACCGCGTGGACGCACCCGGCGCTGCTTACTTCTGCAAGCTGCGACGCGGTGACTTTTCCGAGCTGCCGGTTACACTCCTCAAATACCTCAGCGACCAGGGCATCGCGGAGATCATTGCCCCGCTCGTCACCCAGGCTGGAGGATTGTGGGCTGAGCCGGACTCCCTCTATCCCTACCGCCTGATCCTCTATCCCTTTGTGGAGGGTAAAAGCGGGTTTGAGGTGGAGCTGAGCCTGCGCAACTGGGCGGATTTCGGCGCAGCAATGCGGCGCATCCACGTCACCCCGCTGCCGCAAAATCTCGGCTCGCAGATTGCGGTGGAGGACTTCTCACCCTACTGGCGCGATCGGGTTCGCGCCATTTTCCGCCAGATCGACTCGCAGACCCTCACCGATCCTATAGCCCACAAGCTGGTGGGCTATCTGAATGAAAAACGCGCGCCGATCTTCGATTTGCTGAACCACGCCGAACGGCTGGCGGAAATCCTCGCAAGGCGCAAACATGATTTTGTGCTCTGTCACGCTGATATCCACCCGGGCAATCTCTTCATCGACAACACCGGCCGATTGTACATCGTCGATTGGGATTACCCCGCCCTGGCCCCGCGCGAGCGCGACCTGATGTTCATAGGCGGCGGGCAAGGCTACGTGAACGTGACGGACGCGGAAGAAGAGATACGCTTCTTCCAATCCTACGGCGCGGTAGAGATCGATCCGGTCGCTATGGCCTATTACCGGTGCGAGCGCAACATTGTCGAGATTGGGGTGGAATGCCCGCGCGTATTCTCGCCAGAGGTCGGCGACCAGAACCGCCAGCTCTCGTACGATATCGTCACGTGGTTGTTCTTACCCGGCAGCTCGGTCGAGATGGCGTACAAATCGCTTAACAGATTGGACGATAAATCGGCTCTTTGGGAAGTGCCGTGGTTGTAGGGGAACGTTGCGAAGCAACGTTCCCCTACAACCACGGCAAAACCCAGAGACTCGATAAACCTTGATACTTTTTATAAAATTTATCCTATATAATGAAGCAAAACATAACCGGTTCTGATGGTTCCATGAAAGGAGTGGCTATGTGGACCGTTCGCGATTTGCTCAAATCGAAGGGCAGTGAGGTTTTTTCTATCGCCCCGCAGGCATCCACCCTGGTAGCGCTAAACATCATGGCCGAGAAAAACGTAGGCGCGCTGGTAGTCGTGCAGGATGGCAAGCTTGAGGGCATCATCTCAGAACGCGATTTTGCCCGGCGCATCTCCGCAGAAGGCCAATGCGGCCTGGAACGCCCTGTCTCCGACTCGATGACCCGCCACGTGTACACCATCCACCCCGATCAGAATATTGAAGACTGCATGGCGCTGATGACGCAGCACAAGATCCGCCACCTGCCGGTAGAAGAGAACGACCGGCTGGTCGGGCTGATCTCGATTGGCGACGTGGTAAAGGCCATTATCGACGAGCAGCACGGGCTGATCCAGCAATTAGAGAACTATATCGGCGGCAAGCGCTAAATAAATCGCACCCTCGCTCAAATGACCTGAGCGGGGGTGCTTGCGTAAAACACGATTTTTTCGTCAACCGTGTGGCTGCCGCGCGCCAGCAGGGCGATTAGAAGCGCCCCGCCGGAGATCGCGAAGCTCTCATTACCGGCATTGCTGCCGGTATCGGGTCTACCGGATTGGGGGTGCATGCGCCTGCATGCGAGACCACACCGAAGGAACCAAACACCACGTCCAGTTGGGCGAGGATCATTACAACACGGGTCAAAGCATTCTTCTTCATTCTCTCCTCCAATAAACTCGATCAATCGATCAATAAACCAGTTGTACGGCCTGATTGTTCAGGCGTCGCATTAAAAGACTGCCTCACCCCCAGCGTCTTCTCCGTGTCCCCTTCTTCAAATTCGGCGCACGTATAAAGGCCATCAAAACATACCCTAAAGGTCAGTAGCAATCGTACCTTGATCTCGCAAAGCGAAAGTACAATAAACGCATCTCACCTACTGGAGGCGCTCCCTCATGTCCATTCTCACCCGACTCTCATCCCCCACCCGTGACCGCACAGAATACCACAACCGCAAGGCCGCACTGGAGTGCCTGGAAGACCCGGATTTGCTGGAAGAAATCGCGGAGGGGCTGCGGAGCGGCAACCCGGCGTTGATGGCCGACTGCGCCGAGGTGCTGGCGATGGTGGCAGAAGATCAGCCGGAGTGGGTGGCGGCGTATGACCGGCAGATCGCGGAACTGGTGCGCCACCCGAAGACAAAAGTGCGCTGGGAGGCCGTTCACGCGCTGGCGCGGATCGCGCAGTATGCGCCGGAGACGGTGGAGAGTCTGCTGCCGGTGCTGGCAGATATCATCCGCGCGGATACGAGCGTGATTGCGCGGGATTACGCGGTGCAGGCGGTGGGGAACTATGCCTGGACCGGGCGAGAAGCGGCTGAGAAGGCCTATCCCGTGCTGGTAGAGGCACTGACCATGTGGAATGGCAAGCAGGCGCATCATGCACTGGATGGGCTGGCGAAGGCGGCGGATCACCTGCCGGAGCGGCGGGAGGAGCTGTTGGGGTTCGCGGATCGATTTGCAGGGAATCCGAGGGGGGTGGTGCGGAAGGCGGCGAGGGGGTTGGAGAGGGTGCTGGGCGGCTAAAGCCGCTGCAAGGTCATCGAAGCCCCACCTTCGTGGGCTTCGTTCTGTCTTGATGATGTGCACCAAAACCTTTGGCAGGGGTAGAGCAGTAGGGCATGTGTTTGCAGCATATTCGATGGTCAACTGCGCGGGAAGATCCTCACCCCCCGACCCCGCTCTCCAGATGTGCTGTTGTGGTTCTACGTTTTGTTTGACGAGCGCAACCCGCAAATCTGGAGAGGGGGAGCTTCGCGGAGAATTGAGATTCTAATTAGAACCGTTCCGTCCCCGCGAAGCACGGGTGCCTTGTTCCGCAAAACCTGTTGGACAGCAAGGCACCCCTTCTCCGGTTTTGCGGGTTGTGCTGACCAAAACAAACGTAGAGCCCGAAGAGCACAACCGGAGAGGGGGTCGCGGTGGAACTGCGATAGGGGGTGAGGATCTTAACGCGCCGCAGCCTGCCCTACCCCACACCCTCCGCCACCGGCTTTATGGCTTGCGGAGCATCTGGCTTTTCCACAGGCCACCACCAGAAGGAGGTGGAGCCGATGATGGACAGCGCGCCAGCGATGACCAGCATGGGGGCCAGGCCGATCCAGTTCGCCACGGCGACGGAGATAAGCGGTGAGACGAACGCGCCGATGTTCATTATGGTCACGTAGATGGAGGTGAAGCGCGGGCGGGCGTCGGCGGGGGTGGCGCGCAGCAGGGTGTTGAAGTGGCTGAGGTTGATGCCCGGCACGATCAGGCCGTTGAGCACGCCAAAGCCGAGGATGATCGGCAGCGAGGGTGTGAGGCCGACCAGCACCGGGTACACGCCCGCCAGCACGATGGTTCGCTTGAGCGAGACGGGCTCGCCCCAGCGCGCCAGCAGCCAGCGCCAAAAGCTGTAGCCAATAATCGTGCCGATGGAGGCGATGGTGCCGTTGAGCCCCAGCCACGAGTCGGGCGCATCGAGCTGGCGCACGAAGTAGAGGGTGTAGAGCGGCGTAGCCATCCACACGCCAAAACCGTGCAGCATGGTGTTGACGGTGATGCGCAGAAAGGCCGGCTGGCTGCGGACCGCGTCGCGGGTGTCGCGCAGGAAGGCGATGGGCGAGAGGCGTTTTCTGTCCGGCTCTACCGGCGGGCAAATCGAATCGGGCACCTGCACCTTCATCAGGTAGATCATGCTGATCACCGAGGCGATGAAGCCGACAAAAAACATGGTCTGGTAGTTGAAGGGGAACGGCGCGCTCGATAGCCACTGCCCCGCCAGAAACACGACAATGCTGACCGTTACCTGGTTGGTGATGTTTCGGGCGGTGAAGACGGCAGCGCGCCGGCCCTCGGGGATGGCCTCGCCCAGCATGGCGATCCAGCCGACGTTGAAGAAGTGCGCCGGGGCGGAGAAGATGACGAGCAAGAGCACCACCACCAGGCCACGCATAGAGCTTTCGAGGGGCAGGAACGGCGCAAGCGCTACCAGTATATAACCGGCGCG
Source organism: Chloroflexota bacterium (assembly GCA_023434145.1). GTDB lineage: Bacteria > Chloroflexota > Anaerolineae > Anaerolineales > Anaerolineaceae > DSYU01. The sequence goes on from JAEYTI010000085.1 coordinate 14,525, forward strand.
GTGGATCATCAGGCTGCCGTAGATCCACGGGGTGCGTTTTGCGCGCTTCTGCAATATCGCCCCGGCCGGGATGGAGACCAGCACGGCCATCAGCGCGGGGATGGAGGTGAGCAGGCCCACCTGGAAGTTATCCGCGCCCAGGCGGATGGCGAAGGCGGCGTTGAAGGTGGCCGCGCTGCCCAGTACAGAAGCCCAGAGCAGCTCTAAAACGAGGTACCACGCGTTGCGATCGTGGGTGTCGGTCAGGTCAATTTTAAACAGGCGCCAAAGCAGGCGGTCGCGTAGGTTTAACATACGAATAATCTCTCTATAAAACCATAAATGTAGATGAAGGATTGGGGTAATCCGGCTGATTATAGCACAGCGGATCGAGAAGTGTATTGCAATTACCTATCGATGAAGTCAACAATTTTGCAAGGGGGCTGACAACGGATTTTTAACACGGATTCAACGGATTATGAGCCGAAAGGCTCTTTCTTGCCGACGAGCGCACACAAAGTCATAGCACGATAGTTGAAAGCAAAAATACCTGCTGATCATTATCCGTTGAATCCGTGTTAAAAATCCGTTGTCAGCGATTGGCCTACATTCCCGGAATCGCCACAACTTTTGGCACATGCCCGGTACATTCGAAGAACTTTTCGAGCGCAGCATGGCCGAGCGCGAGCGTTGCCGTATTCACCAGCGGGTGGCACAGGTACGTTTCGGCGGGGTAGTATTGAGCGTCGACCACCAGATCTACCCTGCTTTCGGGGTCGTTGACCAGGGCCAGCACGGTCACCGCGCCGGGAGTCAGGCCCAGATGATCCATGAGCTGTTCTTCGGAGGCGAAGTGCAGCTTCTTCACCCCCAGCGCCGCGCCGAGCGCCTTCAGGTTCAGGCGCTTCTCGCAGGCGGTCATCACCAGCAGGAAGCGGTGGTTCTCATCGCGCAGGAACAGGTTTTTGGTATCCAGCCCAGGCGCGGGTGGGCGGAACTGCGCGGCCTCTTCGCAGGTATAGACGGGCGGGTGCTCGCTGCGGGTGTAGGCGATGCCGTGCGTATCGAGGTATTGCAGGAGGGTGTGCTGGTCGGTGATGCGGGTCATTGGGATATTGTATCGCAGCGCCGAAAAGGTGTGCGAGCAAAGCTGTACTATAATTATTGCATCACCGAATTTCCCTGTGGGCAATGGGGGAGAAGAAATGGTCTTTGTAATCATTGCGATCTGCCTGATCCTGGTTGCTCTGGTGATTCTGCTGATGGACGCCTTGATAAACGATTCCGATGCGGTCACCAATGCACCCGGAGTGGGGATGGAGGCTGTTGAAAGGGCGACTACAGGCGACTATGAGCGTACAAACACTACCCCACTGGCCTACAGACCGGCAGGGAAGACGCAGCAACCCGAACCGCCCACCCCCGCACCAGACAGCCCTACACTGGAGGAATCAGAAAGGCGGCTCACCAGGCTGATGCGCGACCAGGAGCTGCGGAAGATCCCGCCGATGGTCTTCTCCGAAATCATCCAGGATCGGGGGGATGGGAAGAAAAGTATTGTTTTGTTTCCCCGAGGCCCCATGCCGCTCTTTATCCCCCCTGGCCCCGAAGAGAGCATTGTTAATCAGATCGATGATATCCTACAGAAGAACATCGCCGGGACGCCGCTTGCGCAGCGCGAAGTTCGCATGATCGAAAGCCCAACCAAGGGGGTTCTGGTAAAAGTAGGGCCGCTGTATTTTGATGAGGTTGATACCGTGACCGACCCAGAAGTCAAAGCGGCGGTGCAAGCTGCCGTCGCGGAATGGGAAGCGGAACAATAAAAGAGGCTGCCCGCATCATTCGGGGCAGCCTCCTGTATCTTCCACGTGGGACGGTTTAATTTTCGCTAATTAATTCTTGCTTTCAACCGGTTCGTTCTCCATCTTCGGCTGCCACACTTCCCAAACGCGGCCTACCAACGCCGGGTTGGGTTTGAGGGTCAGCTTGCCCGGCTCCCAACCGGCGGGGGTGGCCTCGGCGCCCTTGGTGGCGCGAATGTGCTGGAAGGCCTGCACCTGGCGGATGGTTTCGGCCAGCTTGCGGCCCACGGGTGGGGTGAGCACTTCCATGCCCTGGATCACACCATCGGGGTCGATGATGAAGCGCCCGCGGAACTCGACGCCCGCGTCTTCGTTGTACACGCCGTAGATCTTACCGACGTTCCCTGCCCCATCCGATGCCATGTGGAAGGGGATGCCGCCTTCCACCATCTTCGAAAGCTCGTGGTCGTTCCACATTTTGTGAACATACATACTGTCTACACTCACCGAGATGACCTCAACTCCGAGGTTTTGCAGTGCCTCGTATTGGTCGGCAACTGCCGACACTTCGGTCGCTCAGACAAAGGTGAAATCACCCGGATAGAAGCAGACAATAACCCACTTTCCTTTGAAATCAGAAAGCTTTACGGTTCCAAACGTGCCGCGGTAGTACGCGGGTGCTTCGAAATCAGGAGCCGGATACCCTACTCTCGCCGTTACCATTGGACGTACCTCCTCTTTCTGCGGACTGATTGCTTGATTCTCCGCGGGTTTGTTCTCACCAACCCGCGCGCCAGTCGGCCTGGCGCAACCTGCGCTACTTTCGGCCATAATCTATTTCCTCCATCTCCGTCCCGTGCGTGGAAGAGTCGATATGTAATGAGTGTAGTACGAAACAGGGAAATACGCAAATAGATATGACGGGTGGAAGATCCTCACCCATAGGCGTTCACATGGCGCCTATGGGTGAGGTTCTTTATCATGGAGGGAGTCCGATGCGCGTCTTGCTAACCGGGGCTTTTGGCAATGTGGGTGTAAGCACGCTAGAGGCGCTGCTCCGGTATCAAACACGAACGCTTGAAGACTACACGAAGGACCTGCGAAAATCGCTCGGTTTCCTGCGCCCCATCATCGCCATGTTCCGCCCGCTGGTACGCAAATGGCTGCTTTCCAAGTCTCCATACCTTGCGACGGGCGGGGAATCAAGCCTGTAAGCCAAATTTGGCTTTAAAGCGCTGCAAAGCGTTGGCATAATTGGAGAAGATCATCTCCGCCGCGTCGATAGCCGAGGCCGTGAGGTCGTTTTCTGAGCGGTGCGAGAAGTTGAGGAGATGGTGAGCGCACGCAACCAGGTCTCGCTCGCTGTACTTTAAATCAATGGGCATATTGGCGATCCGGTCAACCCATTCTTCGATTTTGCCCCAACCGATCAGGCAGTCCGTTATTTGCAGTTCGGTTTCATCGATGGTAAACACGATCCCGCCGCTCACCGGAGGGATGTGCTCCTTGCTCACGTGCAAGTTGAGCGTTTTTTTGATCGAGAGAGCCTGATTTTCCCACTGCGCGCTGGGGTTAAACGCTTCGCCTTCTTTTGGCCTCCAGGCCTTCGATCCATTGCTGCCCGCGCGGCTTCCCTCCACCCAGGTACGTTTTTCGTGCGCCCAGTTCTGCCCATCATAGCGCACGCGCCCGGATACGTGCTTGCACTCTAACAGCCACACGCCATTACCGCCAAGCACCACAATGTCGCCATCCTGGTGCGGATGAACCAGCACGCCGTGGATGGTGATAAAGCTGTCATCCAGCGCCTGGTCGAGCGTGTGGAGCAGCGCCAGCTCGCCGGTTAAGCCCTCATGCTCGCGCTCGGGGTTGTGCAGCCAGTCTGGCGCGGCGCGCAGCGCCGCCCACCACTCGTCGAGCATGCTTTGGGCTTCGGGCAGCGGAACGATCAACGGTTCGGCAGGCGGTTCTGGCAACTGGGCGCGCCGGGGCATGGGAGAGCTGGGACGGAAAGGCGGCTCGGGCATGGCGTGGATGGTGTCGCGCCGCAGCCGCAGCCGCTCCAAGGCCTCTTTCTTGCGGCGGATACGCGACCCAACGGAAAGCTCCGCGAAGAGGGTATATGGCAGGGTGATGAGGTATTTTCCTACCTCTCGGGCGCGCTCCAAATGCGCCTCATCTGCTGCCAGGCTGGCGCGCTCCTCGGCGAACTGTGCATCCAGGCGGCGAACGGCGCGATCCAATCGGCGGCGCCAGGCAACCAGCTTACGTTCGTAGACCTGGCGCGCGGGCTGCTCAGATTTTTCCCAGGCAGCACAGGCGCGGTTATATGCCGCCTCGATTTGCTCCAGCTTCTGGCGATGACGCTCCATCTCAGCCTGATACGCCTGGTCGTGCTGCTCGTTCAGGGCACGGATGCGCGCGCGCTCCTTTACCAGCAAGTCATCGAACTGACGCTGGTATTCAACGATCCGGTCGTAGCCTTCCAGCAGGTGTGCAAAATGCCGGTTGACAATCCGCATACGCCCTCTCCCCCATTGGTAAAGATAGGATGCGTTAATTGTAGCGAATTTGAGGAAGAGAGCAATGCATCAGTTTGCGGGGGTATGGCTTTTCCAAAGTCAACCCCACCCCCGACCCCGCCCCAAGCTTGGGGCGGGGAGAAAGAAACAGAGGGGTTTGGGGGGCCCGCAGGG
>JAEYTI010000097.1 GCA_023434145.1 Chloroflexota bacterium
TAAAATGTTGGCTGGTTGTGGCGGTTTGTGCTCCACACACCCCCCCACAACCTGACAACTTTTGCGTGCTCTCCTTCCGAAGGCGACAAGCCTCAGTTATAGGATAACAGCCTGAAGATACGGAAAATCACCAGGCTGGCACTACAATACATCACACAAACGATCTTGGTGTCTTACCGGGGAGTCGGTCCAACGGACCAGGGGAATCGTAACCTGCGAAAATCCTGAAGCAGCCCGCACAACTGCTCAAGCTGCGCAATTTTCTCCGGCTCTGCCTGGTCGGCAATTAACTTTTCTTTATGCACATCCATGGTTTGTTGCATGCCCAGCAACTCAGCCTCGGTGATCGGAAACTTCTTCAGGTAGCGGTCCATATTTTCCACGGTAACGCTGTTCGAGTCTCTTCGTACCTCTTGCCTCCGGATCTGGAGAACGTTGAACAGCAAGCGGGTCTTTTGATCCCCCGATAGCTCGCTGGGATCGGGCAGTCCGTTTGCATCTAGGGACGGCGCAACCGGAGCCGATGGAATCTCAGTTGAGTTAATAGTGACTGGCGTTACAGGCGTGTCTGGTTGAGGCTGCGGGCTTGCATTTCCAGAGACGGCTGGGGCAGCCGCCCGAACGCGCCTGGATATCGAAGCGATGCGCCAAAGACCATAGATCACCATGATTAGGCCGACCAGCGCCAGCAGCGGCCCGCTGCTGGTTCCGCGCAAAACCAGTTCACCCGATAAACCGCCAAAAATGAACACGATACCGATACCAATCGTAATGATTTGGCTGCACATAAATCCTCCCTGTGGGCATTTGGTCAAGGTATGTTTGGTGTAATTTTTATTGTAAATACAGGTGATTTGTAAAGTCAATGATTACACCCATAGAAGATAACTGTTCTTTTTGTTCGAAATAATGCACACTCTGCTAAGTATTATTTATCGGAGTTTTCATCCCTGGGGTCGCTGCCCTTTTAAACGACAATCGTACTTGCTCAGCCGCAGGGCTTTCATTTGAACCGCGGCTTCGACCGCCTGGAAATAGGTTTTTGGCGCGGCTGTCTGAAAGGGCCGAGCAGGTATCAAAACGCACGCAATTTTCGATCCCGCATTGAAATTTGTCATGACTTCTGTATAATAGATTTTAATACTACAGGTATATAGATTTATTTACCGGTATTTCACAACAACCATCTTGGCTCTTATCGGGTTTTAAGGAGTTTTATGTTTGTTGGGGAGGTTGCACCTCCCCAACAAACATAAAACTCCTTAAAACCCGATAAGACGAACATCTTTACGGACAATATCTGGGAGAGTATCCTCGCGTTCACAGGAAAGGAGGTGGGAGAGCGTTCCTGTTACAAATTGTCTTTCGTTTGCGCGGCAGTTTCGAAATAACCCACACTCGAACCGCCGGTAAGAACTCCCGAACCATTGGTTCAAACAGACAACAATTCCAAAAATCGACCCATGCTCGCGCCGTGTGCCGGTACGCGCAGTTCTTTTCGCGGCGTTATGCGGGGCGAGCAGCAAACCAAAAAGGAACCCTGAGATGAAGGCAAAGTTTTTCGGTCTGTTTCTGGTATTCGTGCTCCTATTCAGCAGCGTTGCTTCGGTAAACGCCCAGCCCGCGGAAGGCTGGGGCAAAGGCAGCTCGCGCGTGGTGATGATGAAAAACGAGAAGATCCCGGCAAACCTGCAAGCAAAGGTGGAGCAGGCTGGCGGTACCATCGTTGCCACCATCCCTCAGCTTGGCGTGGCGCTCGTCTCCGCCCCCGCCGCCGATTTTGACGCCAAAATGGTGAAAAACGCCGACGTGGAAGCGGTTGTTCCCAACATCACCCTCAGCGTATTCGACCCTCCCGCGCAGGAAGTGGTGGAGATCGAAGTAGGCAACCCACCCTTCAGCGGCGACGATGACACCCGCTTTGACTTGCAGTGGGGCCACGATGCCATTAACGCGCCCGAAGCCTGGAATTTAGGGTATAGGGGCGCGGGCGTTCGCGTGGCGGTTCTCGATACCGGCTTCGACCTGGATCACCCAGACCTGGCCCCGAATATCAACTTTGCGCTCAGCCGCAGCTTCGTTCCCGGTGAGGGCCTGGGTTACGCCCTTCCCGACCCGTTCAGCCACGGCACGCACACGGCAGGCACCATTGCCGCCGCGGATAATGCATTTGGCACCATTGGCGTTGCTCCCGAAGCGGAATTGGTGCTGCTGAAAGTGCTAAGCGATGAGGGTTCCGGCGACTTCTTCTGGCTGCTGGATGCCATCGTCTACGCCGCCGATAACCAGGTGGATGTAGCCAACATGAGCCTGGGCGCGCTCTTCCCGGTCAAAGAACTGACCAAGGAAGAAAAGACTGAGGTAAAGGAACTGGAGCAGCTCCTCTCTCGTGCCGCCAATTACGCCAACAAGCGCGGCACCACGCTGATTGCTTCGGCAGGCAATGAAGCGACCAACCTCCAGCCCTCGGAATACCTGCACCTGCCCTCCGATGCGCGTGGATTCATCTCCGTCTCCGCCACTACCCCCATCGGCTGGGCGACCGATCCGCTGAATGCCTTCCTCGATTATCCCACTTCATATACCAACTATGGCGTACCGGCAATCGATCTGGCTGCCCCGGGCGGGGATACCCTCTACCCAGGTGAGGAAAACTGTCTCATTGGCGGCCTCGTGCGGCCCTGCTGGGTGTTCGACCTGGTCTTCAGCACCGGCTCAAGCCTCGATCCGAATGTCGCCTCGTACTACTGGTCCGGCGGCACGAGCATGGCAGCCCCGCACGTCACCGGCGTCGCCGCGCTGATCATCGGCAAGAACGGCGGCAGCATGAAACCGCAGAAGGTGGAAGCTGTGCTGCGCCAGTCCGCGGATGATATTGATCCGGCAGGCCGCGATCCCTACTACGGCCACGGCCGGGTGAACGCAGAAGCCGCCGTGCGGTAAGCGTTTCTTCGTTGGAACAGCAAAAGCGGCCTACCGGGTTCCGGTAGGCCGCTTTTGCTGTTCTCAAGTATACTTAAAACCTATCCGAAAATCGATTTGTGTTTGTTGTTTGCGACTACGTCGCACAAACAACAAACACAAAATTTAAAGAAATCAGATACCACGGTTCTGTGAAGTACTACTGCCGAGTCATTCAACCGAATTTTTCCACTGGAGCAGCAATATGAGCAGGAAGAGCAAGCAGAAAAGCAAGGGCAGAGCCAAGGCATATTCTTCTACTCCTCGTTCATCCGGAAAAGGCGCGAAAGCCTATCAGAAAGCCGGGCCAAATGCCCAGCACGTGCTCACGGTTCGGCTGGCGGGCATCGGCGTGATGATCGCGGCAGTCACCGGCGCGCTGGCGCTGGCGATCCCCTACGGGGGAAATTATCCGGTTGGTATCATCGTCGCCCTGGTGGTATTGGGATTCATCACCGGGCTGGGCCTGTTTGCCGCGATCCGCGCCCGCGAAGTGGCGGAGCGTTTTCAGGCAGCGCGCAAGAACGTTCAGCGGAAACGGTAGGCTGCTTTGAATACGTCGGAGAAGCTTTCTCTTCGCACCAAGATCGGCTTTGGCCTGGGCGATATCTACGGCGGCGGGGCGGGTACGATTGTTTCGTTCTACTACCTCTACTTCCTGACCGATATTATCCGCATTAACCCGGCGCTGGCAGGCACGGCCTTCCTCATCAGCAAGCTCTATGATGCCGTCACCGACCCGTTTGAGGGCGTCATCACCGACCGCACGCGCACGCCCTTGGGCCGCCGCCGCCCTTACCTGCTGGCAGGCATCCTGCTGGTGTTCCTGTCGTTCTTCCTCATGTGGTATCCGGCAGCGTACGAGTCCGAAACGGCCCGCTTTGCCTACGTGATCGCCACCTACCTGTTCTACTCCACCGTCATCAGCATCGTGATGACCGCCTACAACGCGCTCGCCTCCGAGCTGACCCTCGATTATCACGAGCGCACGTCGGTTTCTTCCATCCGTATCTTCTTTTCCTCGGTGGCATCGATCCTCGCGGCAGTGCTGCCGCTAGAGATCGTCAAGATGGCCCCCGATCCGCGCACCGGGTATATCTGGATGGGAATTGCCTTTGGGCTGCTGTTTGCCCTGCCGTTCCTGGCAACCTTTTTCGCCACCCGCGAGCGGCCCGAGTTTCAGCGCCCGTTAGAGCCGTTCAGCCTGCGCGCCACCTTCATCGAACCGTTCCGCGTAAAGACCTTCATCTATGTGCTGCTGATGTACATTCTGGCCTTTGTGGCGATGGACGCAGTGAGCAGCATCGTGATCTACTTTATGAAGTACTACCTGGGCCGCGGCGACGAGGCCAACTTCGTTAGCGGCGCGCTGTTGATCGCCCAGCTCGCCTCGCTGCCATTCTACGTGCGGCTATCGCGGCGCACCAGCAAGCGCACTGGCTATCTCACCGGCGCGGTGATTTGGGTGGCGACCATGCTGTTCAGCTTCCTCATCACCCCTGGCGCGCCCGCGTGGTTCATCTACGTCTTTGCGGTAATGGTCGGCCTTGGCACCGGCGGCATCGTGGTGATGATCTACGCCATGTTCCCCGACATCCCCGACGTGGATGAGCTGCAAACCGGCGAGCGTCGCGAGGGCACTTACTCAGCCATCGTCACCTTCAGCCGCAAGTTCAGTTCGGCGGTGGCGCTGTTCCTCATCTCCAACGCTCTGGCCATCACCGGCTACCGGGCTCCGATTGAAGTCGCCGGCGCGGTGGTAGAGCAGGTCCAAACCCCCGAGTTCATCAACGCCCTGCGGATGATCTTTGCCTTTACGCCCATTCTGCTGGTGGGGCTGGGCGTGCTGGTGGCTTGGCGCTATCCGCTGAGCGCGCAGCGGCACGCACGGCTCAACCGCGTGCTGGCGGTACGCCGCACGGGCGAGGAGATGAGCGAGGAAATGAAGCGGGAGGCGGAGGTCTTGAAGGCAGAACTGATATAAACCATATGAAATGAGGTTGCGGCGTCCGCCGCAACCTCATTTCATATGGTTGTGAAACGCGGGTGCTACTCCCACCCGGGGGTGTTACAGGTAGCCATATCCCCCGACCGCAGACCGTCTAACAGTGCTTGCTGGCGCTGTTCGGAAGATCCGTGGGTCCATGATTCAGGAGAGACATAGCCCTGGGTTTGCCGCTGGATACGGTCATCGCCTACGGCTGCCGCGGCGTCCAGAGCCTGAGCGATCTCTTCATCCGTGATCTGGGTCAAAAAGCCGGTAGCGGTGGCATTATTCGCCCAAACGCCTGCCAGACAGTCGGCCTGGAGTTCGATAAAAACGGCTTCGCTGTCCGGTCCTGACGAACCCCGATTACTGTCCAGCACACCGGCGATATTCTGTATATGATGACCATACTCATGCGCCAGAACGTACGCTTCTGCAAAAGGGCCGCCTTGAGCGCCAAAGCGCGCTTGCAGCTCTTCGAAGAAGCTAAGATCTAAATAGACCATCTGGTCTAAAGGACAGTAGAACGGCCCGACCGCGGAATTTGCATAACCACAACCCGACTCTGTCCCGCCCGTGAATAGCACCGTATCGGCTTCAGGGTATGTGCTCCCCCGGCTCGAAAATTCATCGCTCCAGAAGGCCTGAATGCTGTTGACAAAGCCCACAATGCGGCAGTCCTGACGGGTATTTGCGTCCTCCCCTGTCTGGCACACCTCATCCAGGTTATAGGCATCGCCGCCTGTAGCCGGTACTTGCGGCTGCTGTTGCACACCATTGTTCAAGTCACCAGGGTTTCCGCCCAGCAGCATGTATACCAGCATAATCAATATGCCAATTCCGCCGCCGCCTACCGCGACTGCTGTTCCAGCACCCCGGCCGCGCCGGTCACGAACCTGTGAGGGATCCAGGCGAGATCGTCTGTTGAATGCCATTTCTGTTTCCTCCTCGAATGATGCTCTTTGTGCCTGGCTGGCGCACCCGGAGCAATGAAGCCTGATTTTTAATGAGATCGAACAGGTTGCAATGATTCAAAAGAACCCCGTCGATCTGTTATGATCTTACAGCGATTAAATAGCCAGAGTAAGCGGTGAAAGTCCTCTCCACGGGTGAGGGATTGGCTCATTTGCCGTCAGGGTGAGCCCTACCGGAGCGCCGCACATTCTCCTGCCGGTTGAAACCGGCGGCTATTACCCCAAACCCCACCTTCGTGGGGTTAAGAAACAACCCCGCGAAGGTGGGGTTTAGGTGGTTAGACAGGGGTTTATGACGATTAACAATTAAGTACGTGGATGACTAAAGGGTGAAGCGCATCTCGGTTGCCGTGGGATTCGTAGGGGCGCAGCTATACGGGCCAGCCCGACGGAGTGAGAACCACAAGCGCTGCGCCCTGGTCGTAGAGCCATCTGGTTCTGCGGACGCGGGCGCAGCCGTTGGTTCAAAAATAAAGATGGCGCTAGAGATTCGCTGCGCCCCTACGAGCCGAATCGTCGGGACGGCCATCCACGTGTTTATTTCTTAATTCCCATCAACCGCCAGGCTGCGAGTGAGGCTACCTTACGCGATTAAGCAGGTGATCCGTTACGAGCGGACTACTGCACCACCGCCCTACTCACCGCGTGGGCGAACATAATCGACCCAACCAAAAAGTGCAGCACCGAGATGATCACCGCGGCGGCGGTCAGCCAACCTGGCCAGCGGCGCATGCCCGCGGCGGTGAGCAGCATCATCGGCAGGATGAAGTCCAGCGCGTAGCGCAGGCCAAACTGGAACGTGCCCGGCCCGAACAGCAGCAGCAGCATGATGCTTCCCAGCAGCACAGAGACGAACAGCGCCCAGGTGTACAACTGCTTGCGCCCCTGCCAGAGCGCGCTGAACATGGCAAAGAACAGCGGGCTGAGCAGAAACAGGCTGCCGCCCCACCCCGATACGTTGAACGGTTGGAACGAGAACGGGTATTGGATGTAGTTCACGTAGAAGTTGGGCGCGATAAAGACGGGATGGAACGCCCCATACTGCTGGTACAGGTTGTAGAAATGGTCGCCCCAAAGCTGGTAGCCAAAACCGTTATCCAGCGCATGCCCAAAGCGCAGAAAGTTGTACAGGCCAATGAGCGCCAGCGTGACCATCACCGGCGCTAGCCCTGCCAGGCTGTTAATGATCAGGCTGCGCCGCCCTTCGGGCCAGTGTGTCTTGAGCAGGTACGCGGCCAGGAATACCGCGCTGAAAATGCCGCTGATGCGGGTGAGCATGATACCCGCCACGCCCAACCCGGCCAGGACAAACGCCTTCCGGCCCCTGCAGGAGAATACAGCCAGATATGCGCCCAACGCGCAGGTGACCGACAGCAGCGAGTTTAGCTCCCACACGCGCCCCACCGCCGGAAGCGGCGTTACCGGCGTGCCCAGGGCAAAGAACAGCACTAGCCACGCCCGCTGCCCAGGCGTAAGCGGAATAAAACCGGAGCGATCTACATGGCGCAGCAGCAGCGCGAACAAACCCGCGTTGAGCGAGCCTACCACCAGCGTCTGCATTACGTCTGAGACGTACGGACCAAACAGCGCCACCAGGGGCATCGCCAGCAGCGCCGGCAGCGGTCCCCAATACAGATAGTAGTTCCCCTCAAATAACGAGATATCGCGCGTGATCTCAGGCAAAATACGCAGGTGAAGCTGCCCATGCAGAAAAGCGTCGGCCAACAGGTTGTAGTAGGGCGAGTGCGAAACGCGCCAGGGCACGCCCACAGTCATTGCGATGAATAGGTAAAACAGCCCCGCGAAGAAGGCGGCGAACCACGGCTGTTCCAGGCTAAGGAAGGATTTTCGCAGCGCGGCAGGCAGCCCGCCGGACCGCAGTGGAAGAGAAGTAGATGAATTCACGCGGCACCTCGTAAAGGGGGTTGTGTGTTCTTGTCGCACTTCGTGCGACAAGAACACACAGATTTCTTTCGCTTCGCATCACGGGCTTCGCCCGCCTGAAAAATCTTTTTTGGAGTTTTGAAAACGTCTCGCGTTTTCAAAACTCCAACAATCAATCTTGTTCAAGGGTAAACATTATTCTACCGTAACCCAGGCAATACGATTCCCCGTAACCCACGCGAAGAAAAGATGTTGGCGAATTGTAAAGAGGCCAGCAACGGGTGATCACCAGATCACCCGTTTGTTAATTTAAATTAACCTATCCATCGAACCCCCGAGGGATGATGCACGCCTGCCATCTCCATATAATCCCATTGAATATGGAAGCGATGATGGATCTTCTTCAACTTTGGTGGTGTGCGTATGAGTGATCTCAATCCAGGCACGGTGCGCCGGGTGCTGATTGCATCGGCCAACCCCCTGTTCGCAAAGGGTCTCGAAAAAATGGTGACGCAGCGCTGGGCGCAGCGCGGCGTGGAAATTCGCCTGGCCGCCAGCAATGAAGAGGCAACCGCGGCGCTCGAAAGTTGGATGCCCGACCTGGTCATCGTGGATTACGACGACATCGGTCGCCCAGGCTCGATCCGCCGGGCCGATTTCCTCAGCCACTTTATCGCCGGGGATCGCCCAATGCAGGTGATGCTCGTCTCACTGCGCGAAAGCGGCGAGGTGGTTGTCTACGATCGCCGCACCCTTACCCCCGCGCAGGCCGAAGACTGGCTCGACCTGCCCTGGACCCCCGCCGCCGCCGCCCAACCGCCCGATCGCTCCCCGGCGCCAGAAGCCCTGGCCCCGGTTGAACCCGAAAAACCCCAGACACAACAATCCCTGAGGAGTGGAAGTATGAAGCATTATGTGATTGCCGGGGCGCTGACCGTGGTACTCACGGTTCTGAGCTTTTTGCTGCTGACCAACATCGGCTTGCTGCCGGTGCAGGCCAGCGTGCAGGCCGGGCCGATTGACCAGATGGTACAGCTTCAGCTGTGGATGATCTCCTTCCTGTTTTCGTTGATCGTGGTATTCATCCTCTACAGCGTGTTTGTATTCCGCGCGCGGAAGGGCGATACGCAGGAAGGCGCGTACTTCAAAGGCTCTACCCGCCTCGAAGTGCTGTGGACGCTCTTCCCCCTCGCCACGGTAATCTACCTGTCGTTTTTGGGCGCGCAGGCGCTCGGCGATGTGCGCAAGGCCGACCCCCAGGCGATGACCATCAACGTCATCGCCTTCCAGTGGGGCTGGAGCTTTGAATATCCCGATCTGGGGATCACATCCAGCACGCTCTACTTGCCCAAAGACAAGCAGGTGAAGCTGATGCTCACCTCGCGTGACGTGATCCATTCCTTCTGGGTTCCGGAGTTCCGCGTGAAGCAGGACGCGCTGCCCGGTGAGAACCTGGTGAAAGAGCTGCGCCTGACGGCCAACGTTGAAGGCGAATACACGGTGATGTGCGCCGAGCTGTGCGGCGGAGCGCACGCCTATATGAACAGCCCGGTGCGCGTGGTCTCGCAAGCCGATTTTGACGCCTGGGCCGCCGAAGAAAGCAACGCCGCCGATGCCCCACCCGCCGAACGCGGCCAGCGCATTGCCAACAGCACCGGCTGCATTGGCTGCCACTCGCTGGATGGCACGCAGGGCGCAGGCCCCACCTGGCAGGGCCTGTACAACGCGGAAATTCCGCTCGCCGACGGCAGCACCGTCGTCGCTGATGACGAATACCTGCACGAATCGATCGTAGCGCCAAACGCCAAGATCCACCAGGGCTTCGGGCCGATTATGCCCTCGTACGAAGGCACGCTGACCGAAGAGCAGATCCGCGACGTGATCGAATTTATCAAGACGGTTCAATAAGTTGATTGTCTATGGCATCGCCGCTGGCGCGGCGATGCCATAGACAGGTAAAGCGGAATTGAGGAGAAACTATGAGAAATCTTCTATCGATTGGCCTGGTACGCGGTCTAATCGGGCAGGTGATCGGGACGACGGTGGGCTTTGCCTTCTTCACCGCCCTCCGCGCCGTGCTAGGACTGGAGTTCTGGGCGGAACCCGCCTGGGTCTTTGGCGCGATGGTCGGCGCAATCTCCTTCATGGTCGCGCTGGGAGCGTTTACCGATTGGTGGAAGTGGGCGCGCGGTATCGAAACGCCCGAGCCAGAAGAGGTTGAGGAGCCCCAGGGCTGGCGTCGTTACTTTAGCTTCAGCTTCGACCACAAAGTGATCGGCATTCAGTACACCATCGCCTCGGTGATCCTGCTGGTGGTCGGCGGCCTGTTCGCGCTAATCTTCCGCGTGGAGCTGGCGCAATCGGGCATGCAAGTGCTGGATTTCATCAACTTTAACACGCTGGTGGGCCTGCACGGCATCGTCCTGATCGCCTCGATGCTGCTGGGCGGCGCGGGCATCGGCAACTACACCGTGCCGCTGCTGATCGGCGCGCGCGATATGGCCTTTCCTCGCCTCAACGCCTTCGCCTTCTGGCTCTCGGTGCCTGCCGCGGTGCTGGTGCTGATGAGCTGGCCACTGGGCGGCTTTGAGACCGGTTGGACGGGCTACCCGCCGCTTTCGGTAGTTGGGCCAATGGGCATCCAGATGTTCTTCGTCGGCGTGTGGGTCATCGGCTGGTCGTCGGTGCTCGGCGGTCTCAACCTGATCGCTACCATCCTGCGCATGCGCACGCCCGGCATGCGGATGTTTAACACACCCATCCTGGTGTGGGCCGTGCTCGCCACCTCTATCATTACCCTCACCGCCACGCAGCTCATCGGTCTATCGTTCCAGATGGTGCTGTTCGAGCGGCTGCTGAAGATGCCCTTCTTCACCCCGGCCAACGGCGGCAACCCCATTCTGTTCCAGCATTTGTTCTGGTTCTACTCGCACCCGGCGGTGTACGTGTTCGTACTGCCCGGTTTCGGCGTGATCTCAGAGCTGCTGCCGGTGTTCGCTCGCAAGCCGCTGTTCGGCTACAAGTGGATCGCGCTTTCCTCGCTGGGCATCGCCGTGGTGGGCTTCCTGGTTTGGGCGCATCACATGTTCACCGCGGGCATGGAAGAATACCTGCGCGTGCCCTTCATGTACAGCACGCTCCTGGTGGCTATCCCCACCGGTGTCAAGGTCTTCTCGTGGACGGCGACCATCTGGATGGGTAAGCTGCGCTTTACCACGCCGATGCTGTTCGTCATGGGGGCCATCGCGGTGTTCCTCATTGGTGGGCTCACCGGGCCGCCGCTGGGCGTGGTCGCCTCGGACCTGCACCTGCACGACACCTACTTTGTGGTGGGACACTTCCACGCCACCATGTTCGGCGGCTACGTGTTCCCCTTCTTCGCGGCCCTTTATTACTGGTTCCCCAAGGCAACCGGCCGCAAGATGAACGAGACGCTCGGCAAGTGGCACTTCTGGCTGATGTTCCCGGCCTTCTTCGTGATGAGCCTGGGGCAGATGGCCACCGGCCTGCGCGGAATGCGCCGCCGCATCGTAGATTACGATCCGGCCTTAGGCATCGACATTACGCACCTGATCGTTACCATCGCCGGCTTTGTCATCGCGGTGTCGGTGCTAATCTACATCGTCAACCTGATCCGCTCGGTGCGGTACGGCGAAGTGGCGGAGGGCAATGTGTGGGAGTCGCGCTCGCCCGAGTGGATCATCCCCTCACCCGCCCCGGCGCACAACTACCCCGAGCAGGTGCACGTGATCGGCGACCCGTATGATTATGGCTTACCCGGCGCGCCGCGCTACGTTGAGATGGAAGGCCGCCCGGCGGCCCCCGTGCCGCAGGCTGGAGACTAATTTTTCTCGTCGTTGGATGGGGTAGTACATCCCGCATCCGACGACGGAGAAAGGGAAGAAAAGAATGAGCAAATTCAATGCATTGACCCGCGGTGTGGTGGTCTTCATTATCTTAGGAGTGCTGACCGCAATCGAGTACGTGCTGGGCGTGATCGAATCGCCCGCCATCCTGCTGTGGATCGTGGCGCTGATCAAGGCCGGGCTGGTGCTGTGGTACTTCATGCACCTGCCGCGCGTCTTTCGCACCACCGGGGAGGACCACTAATGGCAACACATTCCGCGCATATTGAGGGGCACGAAGCCCCCGGTTCTGATACGCACAGCTACGCCTACCGCGCTTCTACATTGCGGCTGGGCCTGTGGTTGTTCTTCGTCTCCGATGCGTTCGTGTTCGGCGGGCTGCTCGTCTCGCGCTTTTACCTGTTGGGCAATACTCGCCCGCATTTAGAGCAGTACCTCGGCCTGATTGTCACCTCCGTGCTGCTGGTCTCCAGCTTCTTCATGAACCGCGCAGAGGTGCAGATCTCGCAGGGCGACCGCAAAGGCTTTATCAGAAGCCTGATCATTACCATGGTGCTGGGAACCATCTTCTTGCTCGGCGTGGTGGGCGTGGAGTGGCAGATTGCCCCCTTTGGCCCCAGTGACGGCCCGGAAGGCGCAGTCTTCTACATGATGACCGGCATGCACGCCTTCCACGTGCTCACCGGCGTGATCTTCCTGGGCATCGTGCTGCGCAACGGCCTCAAGGGCAAGTACAGCGCCGAACGCCATTGGGGCGTAGAGGCGGCGGCCAACTACTGGCACTTTGTCGACCTGGTGTGGATCATCTACTACCCGGCCCTCTACCTGATCGGCACGCTGTAATCATCAAGGGGGTGTGTATTGTGAGGGTATTGCTGTGCAATACCCTCACAATACACACCCCCTTATACGGCC
>JAEYTI010000099.1 GCA_023434145.1 Chloroflexota bacterium
GGGGGGGGGTTTCCCGCCAACCGCGCGCACTCCCAATCACCATAAAAACCACCCTCTATGCCTTTCCGGCACTACCCAAGAAGTTGACCATCTTATCGGCCACGACAGCCTGCACCGCTTCCGCGCCGCGCGGCAGTTCCGGCGCGTACTTTGTCAGCAGTTCCTCGTTGGGGATGCGCTTGGGCAAGCCCAGCACCCCCAGCAGCGCCACTTCCAGGTCGGTAGCGATGTTGATCTTACTCACACCGCCACCCGGCAGGTGAATGGCTGCCTGCATCATCGCCTCCGGCACACCCGAGCCACCGTGCAGTACCAGATGTACCGGTGTGCGCTTGCGGATGGCCTGCAGCCGCTCCAAATCTACCTTCGGCTGGCGGACCATATATACTCCGTGCGCCGTACCTACCGAAACGGCTAACGCATCCACACCTGTTTCGCGCACGAAGCGTTCGGCTTCTTCCGGGTTGGTGTAAAGTTCTTCGTCGCTCTCGGTTTCGGCATCGTCTGAGGAGAAGATGCGCCCCAACTCCGCCTCTACCGAGACGCCGTGCGGATGCGCGTACGCCACCACCTCGCGGGTGATGGCAATGTTCTCATCCAACTCCTTACTGCTGGCATCGATCATCACCGAAGTGAAGCCGCTCTCTACGGCCTCACGGATGATATCCATCTCCCAGGTGTGATCAAGGTGCAGCGCCACCGGCACTGTGGGCTTCACCGCCTGCACCTGCTGGTAGAAAGCCTCAGCAAAAACCGAAGGGCGCAGCCCAGCCCACATCATCTCGCGCTGTGAGATCTGCACGATCAGCGGCGATCGCAGGGCTTCACCGGCAAGCAGAATTGGGGTAATCATGGGGGTGCAGCGAGGGGAAAATGATCCTACCGCGTAATCGCCGCGCTCGGCCCCCTCCAGCAGCGTTTTCAACGGGTAAACGTTAGCAACCTCTTTAAAGGTCATCGATGAAAAATTCCTTTCTCCCGTAAAAATACAACTATTTTTTGGGAATTTGTTTCGACAGGCTCCAGCCCATTCAAAACCATGAAGTAATGGTACATGGAAATGGCAAAGGAATCCAGGGTTTTTTCGTTCTGGTTCCAGCGGTCGATCACTCGCGTGCGCCAAACAGCGTCCCGCGCAGTAATTCGCCTCCGGCGCTCATTCTCCGGCGCTTCGAGCAAGAAGGTGCAATCAGCATTTGGATAGGGCAGCATCGCATCGACCACCATCACCGGGCGCAGACAGAACGGCTTGCCGCCAATAAGCGCGCGGCGGATAAAGCGGTCAAAATCGAAGTCGGGCGTAGTGTACTCCGTTCCATCTGGCAGCGTAAGAGTTTGCGCCAGCAAAGGCCAGTCATACACCAGAATCTCACCCGTTGGATCAGGCAGCAAATAATAATCGGTGGGCACCCGGGAACAGGCTTCCGCGCCCAGGTGCGCCACCAATTGTTTTGCGAGCTGCGACTTGCCAGCGCCTGATCGACCACAAATACTGATTACAATACGGTGCATACCGGGTGATTGTACCGCTGAACCGGTCCGGCTCTACACCACTTTTGCGCCCTGATAATATTTGGCGTAATCCGATACCAGCAGGTACAACGGCGGCTCATCCTCTTCGATTGTGGGGAAGCGACCAATAGGGTCGAAGAAGCGGTTGTCGGTTGCGTCATCGTTGACCATCGACACTTCGCCCACCAGGATGCGCCCATCCTCGCCCCAGAACTTGTGATACAGCCCAGTCGTCAGGGTGATGCTCTCGCCGGGACGCAGCTCCGCAACACCGCCGGCGGGGAAGGTGCGCTTTACGCCATCCATCGAGACGGTCACGGCGCTTTTCTCATCTATACCGCCATCGGGCGTGGAGTTATAGAGCTGGATCATCAGCCGCCCGCCGCCGCGGTTGATGATATCTTCCATCTTCGACCAGTGGTAGTGCATAGGCGTCACCTGATCCACGTCCACGATCAAAATTTTCTCGGCGTAGAGCTTGCCTTCGCGGGTGGCAAGGTTGCTGCCCTTGCCGTTGCGGATGGTGAACAGGAACAGGCCTGTACGTTCAAAATCGCCCGAGCCAAAGTCGGTGATATCCCAACCGAGCTGGTTCTCCGCAATCTCCGCCGCCTCTGGGCCTTTCTGCTGCCATTCCGCGGGTGCCCAGTGGGCAAATGGCGGCA
This sequence comes from Chloroflexota bacterium, assembly GCA_023434145.1. GTDB lineage: Bacteria > Chloroflexota > Anaerolineae > Anaerolineales > Anaerolineaceae > DSYU01. The sequence goes on from JAEYTI010000099.1 coordinate 2,178, forward strand.
GATAGAAGCCGCGTTCGCGGATAAATTCATCCGCGGAACGCATAATGGCATTGATTTCCGAGCGTTTCATATTAGATCACCTCCAAGTCATTCCGTCCCGGCAGCGCGGAGAAGGGCGCGTGCGGGTCGGCCTGATACCAGAAGGCCACCGAGGCCATATCGTCCTGGCGAGGCAGGTAACGACCCTTGCCCTCCTGGGCCGCGCGCCAGCCCAGATCCTGAATGGTCACGCGCAGATCCTGCCGGAAGCGGATGGGATCCATGATATGCCAGCGATACATGCCAAAGCGCTGCTGGCTGATATACAACCCATCCGGCTGTACCACCTGGTGCATGCCCAGGAAGGCGGTGGAGTAAATACCGTACTGGCCGCGTGGATGCTCCCAGTTCCACGCCCCGCCGAAGTAATCCTCCGTGCCTGTGCCGCAGATAGTAGGGATTTCGCCGTCACCATCTATGTAGAATTTTATCTCACCCTCGCCCCACCAACCGTTGTTGTTGACGCCGACGGCCAGGTAGGTGCCCACGTACTGGCCCTGCCCGTGCACGCCATCGAGGATGGTGTACACTTCACCGTAGGGCAGCGGGTTTTGCCGCCGCCACTGCGCGTGGAAGTATGCGCGCGTTTCGGGCATGTCTGTCAGGGTGTAGTCGATCGAGTAGTAAAAGCCGTTGATGGGGTCCGGCGAGAGGTTTTCCACAGTGATGCGGGCGTGCTTGCGGAAGGGCATTTCCCAATAACTGTTGAATCCGCCAGCCGGGTTCACCGCCACCGGCAGCGAGGAGACGTTGGCACGCTCGCACCAGCCGTTGCAGAAGAAATCGCCCAGCGGAACTTCGACCGATGGAGCTTCTTCATCGTCCCAGTACATGCGCAGCACCAGCCGCCGCCATGCGTTGGGATGCACCGTGCACCAGATGTGCTGGATCGCGCCCGGGCCTTCGATATCTGCCAGAGTGACCGTCTGGCTGCCCATGATGTTGATGCTGGGAGAAATCTTCCATCCCTGGCCCAGTTCACGCGCCACTTCCGCGCCGGTTCCGGTCTCCGCCATGCCCGCCTTGCCCTTTTCGCCGGTGAAGTTCTCCGGGCTGATCGAGCGACTCACCGCGTTCGATAGCTCTGCCAGATTGTGTAACCCCATACCCAAACCGTTGAATGTCGGTTCCACGTTTTCCTCCATTAGTTTGATCGGTTCGCCTGCCGCAAAAAATCCTTCATTACCCGGATAGCATCCAAGAAATTATCATCCAGAATGTTATGCCCGGCTCCCATTATCCGCGCTACGTCAAACAGCGGATTTTGCTCCACGATCCACTGCGCCTGGTGCACGCCCACGATTGCGCCCAGCCGCACCTCGCCGGTGACCAGCAGCGTGGGGCAGCGGATCAAATGCACGATCTCGGGGAAGTCGATCCGCGTCACGTCCTCGGTGGTGAAGAAGTTGAGATCGAAAGCTTGGACGGTCTTGGCCCAGCGGATTAGCGCTGCCTCGTCTTTGTGCGGGGCCTTTTTGCGCAGTTCCGCCACAGCCGCTTCAAACGGCAGGCTTTGCATGCGCATCAACCAGCGGTCGTACGTGCTCTCGCCGGGAGGCGAATCCTCATCATCCGGGGGCCTGGGTTCATCGGGAACGCCATTCGGCAGCAGGCACCAGGCCGGATCGATCAGCACCAGTCCGCGCAGCAGATCGGGATGGCAGGCGGCGACCCGCGCGGCATAGTTTGCACCGAGAGAATGGCCGCCCACAAACGGCCGGTCTAGCCCCAGCGCCCGGATCAGCCCGGCCAGGTCAGCTGTCAGATCGGTCTTCTCGCCCCTTGCGCAGCGGTGCGACTGCCCGTGCCCGCGCGTATCCGGCAGGATCAGATCGTAGTCGGCCTCCAGCGCGCGGGCCGCATCGTACCAGCTCCACCCGCTGCCTGAAAATCCGTGTGACAGCACCAGCGCGGGCTTCTCCCCCTGCCCCGTGCGCAGAAAGTGCACATTGATGCCGTTGACGGAAATGTCGTTCTCTGTCCAATTGGTCATGATACTTCCTAAACATCAGTACGCTTCGTATGCCTGTAAAAATTATACTAACCAATCGCAACAAAAAAGCCTGGGAACCACGAACAAAATAATACGTATTGAACTTGGGGCGCAGCGGGACGGCATCTGTTCCAAATTCATCTACAAGTGTATCCCTGGGGAAGGTCCTCACCCCCGCCCTCAAATGTGCTCTTATGGTTCTATTTTCAACTTGATGAGCGCAAACCGCAAATTTCGAGAGGGGATGCCATGAACATGGATGGGGTAGGCGGGGAAATAGGCGACAGGAAGTTTCTGTGCCACCTGTACAGCACGCGATTCGTTTGTAGTCCAGGGCGTTACCACCAAATCTTCGCATACGCTGATCGAAAAAAGGCATCCCCCTCTCCGGATTTGCGGGTTGTGCAGGTCGGATTTATCCCAGCGCCACAACAGCACATCGGGAGAGGGGGAGCGAGGGGGTGAGGATCTTCCCCAGGGATGCGCTTGCCGATTCAGTTGGAACAGATGCCGTACCGCTCCGCCCTACCTATCAAAAAAGTTTGCGTTGAGCGCAGGAACATCTCGCAGGCTCAGATTTTCCGGTACAATGACACCTGCACGCCGATTTTCCGTATATCTATATGAGGCGTTGTTTTGAACATCGCAGCAGTATCAGGGGAACAATATGTTTGTCTTTCTCTCAAAATTTCTGCCCCCGCTCGTCTATCCGCTCGGGCTGATCTTCTTCCTGCTTATTCTGGCGTTGATCATTCGGCGCACGAAGCCGCGCCTGCAAACCGCCATCCTCATCATCACCCTGGCAATCCTTGTCATTAGCAGCAATCGCTGGGTCGCCTCCTCGTTGGTGCGCTCGCTAGAGTGGCAGTATCTGCCCGCGGAAACCCTGCCCCAGGTAGAGGCAATTGTGGTACTGGGCGGCGGAACTGAGTCGGCGCAGTATCCGCGTCCGGCGGTTGAAATCAACGGCGCCGGTGACCGGGTGATCTACGCAGCGCGACTGTATAAACAAGGGCTTGCCCCGCGCGTTCTCGTCTCGGGCGGCAACATCACCTGGCTCAGCGGGCGCACCATGACCCCAGCCGACGAGATGGACGATTTGCTCCAGTTGATGGGCGTGCCCCAGGAGGCAATCGTGCTACAGCCGAAATCGCAAAACACCTATGAAGATGCGGCCTTCACCGCCGAGATGCTGCACGAAATGGGTATCGAGCGCGTGATTCTGGTTACCTCAGCCATGCACATGCCGCGCTCGGTAGGCTTGTTCCAGAAGCAGGGCATCGAGGTAATCCCTGCCTCGGCAGATTACAGTGTGACGGAAGCAAGCTGGGCAAATTTGATGTCACTCCAGCCGGAGAGCTTCCTGGTCAATATCCTCCCCAACGCCAGCGCCCTTTCTGCCACTACCAATGCCCTGAAAGAATACATCGGTATGTTTATTTACCGCCTGCGAGGATGGATGTAACATGAGCGCATCGGATATTTTCTCACCGGAAACTGGTACTGACCAGGCAGTCGAAACCTTTCCACCACCCGGTTACCGCCCCGCCCCCTCCATCATCGAAGGGATCGAGATCTACGCGCCCGCGCCCACCACGGTCGAAAAACCCGAAATTATGGATTTCAAATGCCCCAAATGCGGCGCGACCACGGCCTACTCGGTGGATGAAGGTGGGCTGCACTGCGAGCACTGCGGTTACAGTGAAAAGCCCGAAGTTGAGCGCCTGGGCAAAAGCGCCGAAAAGTTTGAGTTCCGCGTGGAAACAATGGAACGTTCTCAGGTGGGCTGGGGCCAGGAGCGCAAAGACCTGGCCTGCCAGCGCTGCGGCGGGGTTGTCTCCGTGCCGCCCGATGCGCTGGCCTTCTCGTGCCCGTTCTGCGGCTCCAACAAAGTCATTTTCCGCGCCTCGCTGGAAGATAATCTGCGCCCGCGCTACCTGATCCCCTTCAAGATCGATCCGCAGGGCTGCCGCGACATCACCTGCGAGTGGTTAGGCGCTAGCTGGATGATCCCCGGCGATCTAAAAGCCGCTGCACAGAACAAGCGAGCCGGGCCGGAGAAATTCCATCCGCTGTATATTCCTTACTGGACCTTCAACGCCCGAGCCTACGCCGAATGGAGCGCCGAGGTTGCTCACACCAGAACGGAATACTATACCGAAAACGGCCAGCGCAAGTCGCGCACCGTCACCGAATGGCGCTACGAGTCGGGCAAAGTGCAGAAGGAATTTGCAGATGTGCTGGTGCCCGGCACCACCCACCTCAACATGACCACACTCGGCCAGGTGGACAACTACGGCATTCAAGATCTGGTGCTGTACGAGCCGCGCTACCTGGCCGGTATGCAAGCACAGGCCTATGATCTGCCGCTGGATGATGCGTGGGATGCAGGCCGGCAATTGATGCGCGAACAGACCCGCAAGGCTTGCCTGGACCGCGCCAGCAACAGCAGGGTGCGGAACTTCCAAATGACGTTGGATTTTAATGATGAATCATGGCGCTACATTCTCGCGCCAATTTACACCAGTGTCTACAACTACCAGGATAAGTCTTACCAGATTCTTCTCAACGGACAAACCGGCAAAATTGCCGGCCCGCGCCCGGTGGATTGGGGCAAGGTGTGGCTGGTGGTGGCACTGCTGCTGGCACCCGGCCTGCTGATCGCCCTGCTCGGCATGCTTATCGGCGGCGAAAGCGGGCAGGGTACCGTTCTTATCGGCCTGTTCCTGCTGGTGGTGGCCGTGGTGATCGATTTCTTCCTGCTTTCGCAGGCACAGGAGATGGAGCATGTCTGATCAACCTGCCGTTTCCGACGCACCCGTTCCTGTTGCCGCTCCCAGCAGTCTGCCGGGCTGGAACGCAGATCTCCGGCCCGTTTCGTGCCAGAGCTGCGGCTGGCGATACCTGGTGCACCCAGGCGCAGCGCCTGCTCGTTGCCCGCACTGCGCCGCCGAGGCGCTGGCCCCACTGCCAGAAGATGCCCCACACAGCTACCCGCCCGAGCAAGTGCTGCCGTTCAAACTGTCGAAGACCGCGCTCGAGGAGTCGGTCCGCAGCTTTGCCGGAGATATTCCCTATCCGCCCGAATCGCTCACGCCCGCCGCGCTGCGCAGCCGCCTGACTCCGCTCTACCTGCCCGTGTGGCTGGTAGATGGTAAAGTTCACGCGCTCTGGCAGGCGGAGATGGGTTTCTACTACCAGGTCATCAGCCACCAGGAGTCGTACAACCAAAACCTCGGTAAGTGGCAGTCGAAAGAAATCAAAGAGCAGCGCACGCGCTGGGAGCCGCGTATCGGCCGCCTTACCCGCGCCTATAACAACCTTCATGCCCCTGCCGCACCCGACTCGATCAGTTTGGAGAAATCGCTGGGTGGCTTTACCCTCGCCACCGCGGAACCTTACCGGCCCGAACACGTGGATACTGCTGCTGTACGGCTGCCCGAGCACACACCGCAGCAGGCGTGGAGCGAGGCGTCCAAATCCTTTCAGACGGCGGCGGTGGAAGAGTGTCGCCAGGCCTCGGGCGCGGACGAAATCCGGCAGTTCAAGTGGAAGGCGCAGGTGAACCGCCTCAACTGGACGCTCCTGCTCCTGCCGGTCTACGCTGCCAGCTACCTGGATGACGATGGCAAGCCCCAACCGGTGCTAATCCATGGGCAGACGGGGCATGTCACCGGTTCCCGCCGCTCCTCGATGAAGCGCGCCCGGCAGGTCAGCCTGCGCTTCTTCCTCGCGGCTGTTGCGCTGATCGTATTGGGGCTGGTGCTGGGGGCTGTATCCGCGGATGGCTTTGCGACCCTCGCAATTCTGGCCGGGATTGGCTGCTTTATCGGCACGCTGATCCCGATCATCGTGGCGTGGGGGTTCAATAGCAGGCAGTCATAAAACGAGATCAATTACGAATAAAGAATAGTGGAAAGTACGGATCATTCGCGCCTTCCCAATACGGTTCATAGTACTTTTGAAAATCACTATGGTAAAAAACCCGGTAATTTTCATCATTCAATTCCGGTGGTGTGATTTGTCCATCGGCAGTAAAGGCAACATGCAATTGAATTACCTTCGGTTTTAGACCAAACACATAATCTAAGTCGGTCTGCTCAGGTGAATGCGCAATAAGCTCGTTGTTCAGTCCGATAATATCAATGATCTGGCGGTCGCTGTAGTATGCGAGCGCTCCCGCATCAACAACAGCGATCACATCTTCGGCATCCGTATATTCTCGAAGCCATTCTCCTCCCCTGACTAATCCATCCGTATATTCTCCTAACTCAGGGCCAAAGGGAATATACAAAAAATAAGCCATGGCAATTTCGAGGATAACTGCGCCAATGCTTAACCCAAGGCTGACCCCATGAAGCCATTTCTCGGTTGGATGAAGCGCAGCGGCTGCGAGCGGCGAGAATAGCAGCATAACGGGAACAATATATCGAAAGTGAGGCATCCAATCGGGGCCGGAATATATAACAAATGCAAAAAAGCCACCGACCACCGATAAGAACAATGACCATTCTCTATTTTTATAGAGTTTATTGGTAAAAACCGTCACGATACCAGCGCACACCAGCAGGGTAAAAAGCGGCCGTAGTTGAAAGTAGGAAGCGAGCCAATAAAGCGCTTTTTCCACGTTCTCCATTGTTGGATCCAGCTTTACAACAGCTGTATTAGGCAAGAGGTAGCCATACGTCGTATATCGCCAGAGAAGAAACAGTCCATACGTGAGAAGAAAGCAGAGGCCGAAAGGTAGAATACTCTTTACCGCTTCTCTTTTGAAAATAACATAGTAGCCAATAAAAATCACAAACAATATGATCCCTTCTGGGCGCGTTAGGGCAGCTAATAAACACGCTACTACAGCAAGAGCGGGTCTGGAAGAAATTGCATAATAAATAAAAAGGATCACCCACAAACTCATGAACATCGTTTCCAGGCCACCCATCGTCCATACCGTAAACGGTGCGCTTACTGCGATGACGAGCAAAGACAGAAAGGACTGCAAGAAATTCATCTGCGGAAACAAATATTTGTTCACTCGTTCAGCAGCGAAAAGCGCCAAAGTGCCGCACAATAGACTGATGATGCGTGAAACGACGAATGGATCAAAGCCCATCCAGATAAGTGGAGCAATGAGGACTGTCCAGAGGAAGTTTGAATACCCCTCAACAACCATGCCGTTATAGGTCAGCCCATTCCCCGAAATTAAGTTTTTCGAATAGGTAAACGAAATATAGGCGTCATCAATCTTGTATTGATGATAGCATAGCGCCATTGGGATAAAAAATAATGCAACAAGCAAAAACGAATTACTTTTAAAAAGCTGGACAGCCCGCATGTGGTATATACCCTTGCTCATATTTTTATTGTTCGCTCCTTTAAGGGTTATCAGGGATTTTGCCGGCAAACCGAGTGGTGATCTCTCTGTGACGACTCTAATACTCTTTGTAATGACCTAAGGACCTTAAGTTTTATCGATCTGGGTAAGAGAAATTATATCTGTTTTGCGATTTTTCTCAGCCATTTTTATTATTTTTGTGACCTGATCCGCACCCACCTTGACCTCACCACCATCCTCACCCACTCGCTAATCGACTGCTGCCACAGTGTCCCGGCCGCGCGGACTCGTCGCTCATCGGGCGGATGGGGGCTGTAGACCATCTCGCGGTAGATGGCCGTTACCTGGCGCAGCGCCTTGTCGATCTGCTGATATTCGGCGAGCTGCATGTCATATGCAGCCAGGTACTCGTCCGGCGTGACAGAGGGCGCGGCGGGCAGCCCGGCCCAGGCCAGCGCCCGGCGCATGCGGCGGTAGAGCACGTCCGCCTGCACGGCGGGCGCGCCTCGGGAGGTAGAAAATAGGCGCATGAGCACAAACGGTAGCGCGATCAGCCCCAGCGCGGCGGCAATCACGAGATACGCTAGATATGCGGGAGGTTGAGCGGGCGTCTCCGGCTCGATCTGCACAACGGGCGGCGGCTCGTCCATCGGCGCATCTTCAGGGTAGATAATCGGCGTGCGGTATGCGGTCGGCTCAAACTCTACCCAGCCCAGGCCGGGGAAGTAGACCTCCACCCAGGCATGCGCGTACGAAACCGGCACGCGGAAGGCCTGCTCTTCCTGCACCCAGTCGCCCATCGCATACCCGGTAACGACGCGCGCCGGCACGCCTTCTGAGCGCAGCATCATCGCCATCGCGGTAGCGTAGTGGCTGCAAAAGCCGCGCTTCGCATCGAAGAGGAAGTAATCCACCACGTCGCGATTGTCGGGAGCCGAGTTCACATTTAAATCGTAAGGGAAATTCCCGCGCAGGTAGTTTTGTATCGCAATTGCTTTTAGATAGGGGGTGGCGGTGCTACCTGCCACCCGGTTGGATAGCTGCCGGATGCGGTTGGGCATGCTCTCTGGTATCTGCAAGTACGGCGCAATTTCCGGTGGGTATTCCACTGGCGCATCCGCAAGCTGGTTCGCCGTCACGTCGGCTGCCAACGAGATCACCGTATACGCTTCAGCCTGCCCTTCGATCAGGTTGCTCGGCTCCAGCGCTCCAGGGCGCACAGATACGCCCTCAGTCGCCTGCACCGGGTCGTTGGTGGAAAAGAGCATCCCGCTGGTGCGTGCCTCGATCTCGAAATCCTGGCGGAGGTAGTAGCGGCCCTCGGCCGGATTCTCTGGTAGCGTCTCCGACTGCGGCAGAATATCCTCCGCCAGGGGCACCTGATCCCAACCACGCCCATTGTACGTAGCGTAGATGCCGCTGCGCCAGTAGTGGATGCGGTTGACCACTGCCGGCACGTTGACACCAAGCTCCGGCGGGATAGGCGGTGGGTCGCTGATGCGCACCCACATCACCGTCTGGCTGCCCTGTGGGATCGGGCTGCCAATATCGCCCAGGTTAGGCGTGTTGGCGTAAACAACAGGCGTTGCATCGATGGGGGGTGGCGGGGGATTTACCCCGGCAAACAGTTGGTCGGTGGTTTCTTCTGTTTTGCGGCGCGTTTCCTCTAGCCACTCTGATACCGCCTGCCACCCTTCCTGCGTCCCGACCAGCGGGATAACCCGCGCCAGCATGACGATGACCACCGCCACCGCCAGCGCGCTCATGCCCCACTCCAGACCAAGCTGGTCGGGATAATCGACCCGGCGGTGCTCCCAATCCTTGTGGATGCGGTTGTACTGCACTCGAATGATCAGCAGCAGGGTGAGGAACAAGAACGCCATGTAGGTGACCAGCGACTGCTGCACGAGATGGATATTCACCGCCAGCAGCAAGGCCAGCGGCGCGATCCCTGCCAGCACGTTCCGGCGTCGCACCATCCACCACATCCACCACACCGCTGCCAGCAGCAGCACGTAGCCTAAGATCAGAAGAAAAAGACCCACGTCTTCTACCGGCTCTCCTGCCTGAACATTCCCAATCCAACCGGCTGCGCGCAGTGAAAATTCAAAAGCGCGCAGATTTATCGCGTTGATTGTTTCGAAGATCGGTGTGCCGAACACCTCGGCTGGCGTGGGCGTCACCCGCGCCAGCGTTTCTATGGTGATCAGCGCCCCGATAAGAATGGCATACAGCGCCGCGAACAGTCCGCGAAAGCGCGAAGCAGCCAGCAGCCAGCCGATCACCAACCCCGCGAAAAACGCGGTTATCACCGGCTGATCTTCTTTCACCCAATTGGCCGCGTCGATGCTGTAGGTGAGGATGCTGACCAGCAGGCCAACCAGCAGCAGCGTGACCCAGTAGCGGCGTGCCAGCGGCGCGAGCTTTGCGACAAGCCACTCGATCATAGGCGGCTCCGCTGTTTTAGCCCCGGTTCGAGTATGTCGTTCGAGTCAGCCGTACGCGGAGTCTTACGCGCCAGCGCCCGCCCTGTGCCGAGCACCGAAAATTCCCAGCGGCTCACCTCACCGTAATAGCCGCTGATCAGCCGCACATCATCGCGCCGCAGCAGGTTGGCAGGGATACCCTGCTCCGCCAGCAGCATGAGGAACGTTTCTGCATCCGGACGGTTTTCCTCGTTTTCGATGCTGATGAAGGAAGCCGGATCAAGCAGCACCACTTCTGCGCGCCCGCCGCCCCTGCCCCGTGCCACCCGCCGCAGCGCGCCAACCCAATCGGGCCGCAGCGATGGCGTGACGACAACGATTAAATCACTGCCCGAAACCAAAGCATGGGCATGCGCCAGCAGCTTTTCCAGCGGTCGGTCTGGCGAGGCACGCAGCGGGGCCAGCGCCTGCAAAATCGTCCAAAGATGCGCCTGCCCCTGCCTTGGCAGCACCACCGTTTCCCTATCCGCTGCGGCGAACATGCCCACTGAAAGACCCTGCTGGAGCATGGCCGCGGCGAGTGACGCCGCGACGGTTACCATCGTTTCCTCACTGGAGTTATCGCCCTCGCCTACCTGCACGGACACGTCAAAATCCGGCACCAGCCAGACGTTCGAGGCCGCCTCGGGGGTAAACACTTTGACAAACGGCTCGCTGCGGCGGGCAGTAGTGCGCCAGTGCATGTTGCGCAGCGGATCGCCAGGCACGTAGGCGCGCACAGAAGTCGAGGCGATCGTCTCGGCACGGAGGGGCTGGTTGAGCGGGCGGTGATCGCCCAGCGCGCCACGGTGTGGCAGCAGATGCTCCGGCAGCACTGCCAGGGGCGGGTAGACCAGGATCTCTTGCCGCTGGAGATACACCTGCCGCACCAGCAGGATGCCAAACGGCTCCCCGATGGTAAGCTCCCAGGGGCCCAGGTTAAAAACCCCACGTCGGGTGCAAATGGTGCGCGCGCGCCATTCCACGGCGCTGCGTGCGTCCGCGGCGCGAGCACTCGAAACGGTATAACCGGGGATGTTCGAGCGGTCTTTGAACTCTGCCCACAGCACGGGCAGGAGCGCCTTATTGCGCAGGCTGATCTGCTCTTCTAGCTCGTCGCCAACCTGCATGGCGGCAAAGCGAAGTTTGCGCTGCCCCGTGACCCCGCGCGCCATCGCTCGCGCCCACAAGAAGGAGACCAGAATCAGACCGCCGATTCCTGCTGCCACCATCATGCCCATTTGCGACGGCGCCACAACGTACCATGCCAGCGCCAGCACGAACAGCGGAAATGGCAGCCACTGCTGTATCTCGATTGTGGTTCGCTGCGCAGGCGACTCAGACTTCCAGAGGATACGCGGCTGGCGCACCCTCTCTTGAACCGCCTGTATAACGGCGACCACAAGGGATCTCATGGGTCCATTTTAGCACGCCAATAGAGGGGACTGCTCAGATTATCTGGGAGATCTTCCTACAGTTCGTTACCCAAGGCCGCTTGCGTTCGCCAGTCATATGGCAGCAACGTTTGCAGAGGCACAATCACGCCATCAGCAACCAAAACCTCTGCTTTTAGGTTCTCATCGTGAAGCTGGCTGATGAACTCGCGGCAGCGCCCGCAGGGAGGCATAATTTTGCCATCCCATCCCACGGCGACCATTTTCAACACGCGGTTTTCGCCCGCCGTAATCATCGCCGCCGCGGCAGCGTGTTCGGCACAGAATCCCATTGAACACGCGGTATCAATGCACACCCCTGTGTAAATCTTTCCACCATCCGAAAGAATCGCTGCTCCCACGCCACCCGATTCCGCAGACTCGGACAGCTTGCGGGGATTCAACACGGATTTCGCAGTCTGATAGAGATCATCAAAAGTCGTCATGGAATGCTCCGTACCCTTCGCATTAAAAGGTGAGAGATTTTACGCCTCGGCGGTTTCCGTTTTCGAGACTTTTCCCTTTGCAACAGCAGCAGAAGCGCGCGCAGCGCCCTTGCCAAACACGCCTAGCCCGATGAAGATCAGCGTCATGCCGGTCAGCATTGCCGGCGTCACTTGCTCGCCCAGCAGCAGCACGCCCAGGCCGGTTGCCACCATTGGCACCAGGAACTCGGTCTGCGAGGCGACGGTTGCGCCCAGCTTTTGCACGGAGGACATGTAGTAAATGAAAGCCAGAAAGGTGCCCAGGATGGCGGCGTAGAACACAGCCCCTACCCCGCTCCACTGCACCTTGCTGAAATCAAAACCTGTGGTGAAGGCGGTGAGAATACCCACCATGATCGCCCCGGTCAGTATGCGGATAAAGGTGATAGTAAACGAGTCGGCGGTGCGCAGGTAGCGGCGGGCATACACCAGCCCCGCCGAATTGGATGCCATCCCTAACAGCGCCCAGGCATAGCCGCGCCAATCGGCGCGTGCCAGCTCAGCTAACCCGCTTTCCCCGCGGATCAGCAGCAGGCCCGCCCCACCAAAGGCGATCAGCGCGCCGGTAATGCGGAAGCGGTTGATCTGTTCGTCATGCAGGAACACGTGCGCCAGTAGGGCCGTAACGATTGGCGAGAGCGACGCCAACAGCGAGGTCACCCCGCTGGATTGGTATTTGAGTGAATTGGTGTAGCCGCACATGGTAATTGCCGTGCCGATCAGGCCGTAGACCACCGCCCGCTGCCACAGTTGGCGATCCCGCGGCCAAGGGCGCACCCGAAAAACGAAAATAGCCACCAAAAACGCCAGCGCCGCCAGCGAGAGCCGCACCGTCACGTGGGTCAGCGGGGCAAACTGCCCCAGGCTGAAACGCGTGGAAACCAGCGTCGAGCCCAGCAGCAGCCCAGGCATGATGATATAGAAAAGAGGCGAATTGATGAACTTTTTCACGAGAATTTATTCTACCGCAGAACCCGAACTTGGCAGTCCTTCACGGAGATATGTGTCCACCAGCGGAATCACTTCGTGCAGGCTCGGCACAATGCGGTACGCGATGCGGGCGGTGTCGGCGTCCGGTTGCTTCATATCAGGCACCATAATGGGAAGCATCCCCGCGCGGTGAGCAGCCAGGATTCCCGCCTCCGAATCTTCCAGCACCAGGCAATCGCGCGGATCGAAGCCAAGCTGCCGGGCAGCCTCCAGGAACAGATCCGGCGCTGGTTTTCCGCGTTCCACCTGATCCCCGCCGACCAGCGATGCAAAGCGCCCAGCGATACCCACGTGATTAAGCTTCAGCAGCACGCCCGCGCTGTTCGTGGAACTGGCGACTGATTTTGGAATCTGGTGCTGCTCTAAAAAATCGAGAAGCTCCAGCAGCCCCGGTTTGATGGCCACCCCATTCGCTGCGACCTCAGCATCAAACAGCGCCTGCCTGCGAGTATAGATATCGGCATATGGCATCGTATCGCCAAAAATCTCACCAAGAATACGCCCAACATCCGCAACCGTACGACCGATCAGGCGAACATAGTGCCTGGTCTCTAGCTGATACCCGCGCTCCTGCATCGCCTGAGTCCACGCCCGATGTGCCAGCCGCTCTGTATCCAGCATTAACCCATCCATGTCGAACAGGACGGCAAAAGCTGGCATAATTCTAGTTTTCGCTCCCCGAGATATAGAACTGCTCTGGGTTCGCAGGGCCTGGATCGGGGAACAACCAGGCGGATGGCATGTGTTCGGGAACATTATGGAAGTCTTTGTGCACGATGCCATACCGTTCGGGGCCCAGGGCAATGCCAATATTCCAGAAGTTCGCGCGCGCCACCAGCAGCGCTGCTTTCATCAAACGCAGGTGCTCAGATAGACTGTTCGTTCCACGAATGCGATCGTACATACCCATCTCAGTACGCGCCGATTCTACAGGGAATGCATTTTCAAATCCCTGCACTTTGTTGTACCAGTTAGACCAGTTCACCGCCCACAGTGTATTCTCACTGACCGGGAGGTAGTTGCTTGGGTCCAGCAGAACATCGTCGAACATGGTCGATCCGCCACGCCACACAGCGGAATCGTGCAGGTTAGAGCGAACGGTTGCCAGGAAGATGGGCAGCGAAACAGACTTTGGCGTTACATGAATCCCCAGACGCGACCACTCGCGGGCGATCAGATTCAGGATCGCGATGTGCTCGGGCTCGTTATCAGGCACATACACCACAAATGAAATCGGCATGCCTTCTTGATCCAGCCGGCGGCCCAACGTATCGCGGACGAAATTGGCCTTGTCGAGAATATCATTCGCCCGATCAATGTCATATTCCGTGTACTGGGTTGCCATTTCTTCATTGTAGAAAGGCGATTCGGGGCGCGGCGCTGCCTGCCAGGGAGTTCCCTGTCCATCAAACACCAGATTGATGATTTCCTGCCGGTTGATTGCGTAGGAGAGGGCAATGCGGAAATTGCGATTCTGGAACAGCTTGCGCTTTGCCGGGTTGGGGTGCGCCAGGTTGAAGTTAAACACCATCACGTTATTCGAGGCGTCTTCCAACTGGTAGAAGCGGTACGTATCTTCACGGCTGCCTAACCGAGAGAGCACTTCCTGGCCTACAGAGTCGAGGTTTTGCATATCGATTTGCCCGTCAATGGCTCGCATAATCACTTCATCGACGCTTTCAACTGTGTGAAAAACCACCGTATCAATGTAGGGGAGCTGATTGCCCAGCTCATCCACCTTCCAATAATAAGGATTGCGCTCCCACATTACTTTCGATTGCTCGCTGTTATATGACGTTCGCAGCACCCATGCAGTGAGCCGCGGTCGGGCTGGGTCGGTAAAGGTGCCATTATCCAAACCGGTCACACCCACTTTGCTGATGAACATTTCGGCCCAGGATTTATACCTGCCGCCAAAGATCATTCCGGTTAAAACATCGGAACTAGTGTACTTTGAATGGTATTTTTTTACGTAATGCGCCGGGAACGAGATCATCGCCAATGAATCAGGGGTCGCTAGCCGGCGCAGGAACAGGCTGTTGGGCGAAGCGAACTTAACAGTGAAGGTGTACTCATCGACGAAGTTAAACACGGCCATTGTGCCGCCCGTTTTCAGCCAGTATGGCGTGATTGGGGTCAGCGAGGTGTTGAGCAGCACCTCTTCATACCAGAAGCGAATATCGTTTGTGGTGAAAGGCTCACCATCCGACCAGCGTATGCCCTTGCGCAGCGTAAAGGTGAACTCTGTAGCGTTGCGGTTCACCGTATAGGTCTCTACCAGGTTCGGTTCCAAGCTGGACCAGTCACTGGTCCAGCGCAGCAGGGGCTCGTAAGCCACCGTGCGAATAAACCGGTATTCATCCGCGGCAGTTTGCACGGTCATATCCCAGGTGCCGCCATACTGGCCAATTTCGTCTTCCACGGGCACTACTTTCGGCTTCTCCGGCAGCCGTTCGGCAACCGGTGGAAGCTGACCTGCCTCCACCCGGCCTTTCAGGCCTGGCGCTTCCTGAAAGGTTGGGGGTACGGGTAGGGTTGGGGCCGGTGTCGCAACAACAACGCCGGGAGTGGGCGTATAAACACGCACCTGCGTGGCTGTGCTCGCCGGCTGTGCCAGCCCTCCTGGAATCACTGGAGAACCGCAGGCAGCGACCAGAACTGCCAGACAGAGGAAAATTGCGGTTACTCGCCACACCCGTGATTGACGCGCCATCCTGAATCCTCCCACGTTTTGCATTTCCGTTGGTATCAGCCTGATGATAAACGAATCCAACCGGCAGCTACCTTACAGTCTCCTGCCAGAATGGGCGTATGTGCTCTTTCAGCGTGGATGTATCCACGCTGTCGGTGCATTTCAGTTTGGGGAAGTTTTGTGGTAGCAGTCTGGTGATGCTGAGCATCACCAGACTGCTACCACAAAATTGAAATACACCCCACGCTGTCAGCTTGTTTGACAGGTGCTGGTTCTTTTGCTATGATGACCACGAAGCAACCACGTCATTTCATTCTCAGCTATTACAGAAGGACACTGCCATGCTGCCAAAACTGAACCGGGGCACACTGGCCGATCAGGTCACCGAACGATTATTAGAGTATATCCAATCGCAGAATCTCAAGCCAGGGGATCTGCTCCCCTCTGAGACGTCGCTGGCAGGCAGCTTTGGCGTCAGCCGCCCGGTGATCCGCGAAGCGTTGAAGAACCTGGAAGGCAAAGGGGTACTAGAGATTGTCAATGGCAAGGGCGCAATCGTCCGCCCAATCGACAGCGACCCGCTGAGGATGTTTTTTCAGCGCGCCATGCAGATGGAACGCAGCACAATCCTGGAGCTGATGGAAGTACGCCGCGGAATTGAAGTACAGGCTGCGACCCTGGCGGCTCAGCGCCGTGAGCAGCCCGATCTTGATGCGCTGGCACAGATTGTGCGCGCCATGCGCGATCATATGGGCGATCTGGAAACGTACACCCGCCTGGACGTGGAGTTTCACCTGCGCGTAGCAGCCGCATCACACAACATGCTGCTGGTATACCTGGTCGAATCGATCCGCGACACGCTGCGCAACACCGTTACCGCCGGTTTGCAGAGCCGCGGCCCAGGCCTGCATCTTGAGGGCATCCAAGAGGCGCACGAGGCACTGCTGCAAACCATCACCGCGGGCGATCCCGCCGCATCGGTGCGCGCCATGGAGCATCATTTCGACGAGGCAATCGCCGCGATGGAGAACCCCCAAGCATAAGAAACTGTCCAATAACGATTTTGTGTGTTTTGTGGGGGGGGGGGGGGGGGGCCCCC
>JAEYTI010000172.1 GCA_023434145.1 Chloroflexota bacterium
CCGGGTGTATAAACCCCTTTCCCCCACTTTAGCACACCAACAAACGGTAACAGCCCCTATCGGGTCGCCAGGAAGCGCTATTGAGGTCCGGAGACCGCGCCGGATCGTTCATCCGCCCGGAACAGCCAGCCCGCCAGGAGCACGCCAAAGATCAGGGATAAAGCCAGCAGCGCCGCAAAGAACATCTGGATGCGCACAGCATCCGACTGAAGAATAGGTGAGTCCGGATGCAAAACGTTCTGAATATTGCCAAGCATCCACCAAAGCAGCGTGCCAAACACCAGGTTCGCACCCGAGGTTAACCGCAGGTCGTTCATTAACCAAAGGCCGGCTTGCAGCAGCAGACCAACAATGCCAAACATCAGCGGCACCCGCCAGCGTGGCTCGTCCCAAAAAATCCCACCCCAGTTTACCTGCTGAACGTACAGGGAAAGCGGCAGGTAGGTGAGCCAAAACACCATTCCCGTTCTACCAAGAGAAAGCGAAACCCGCTGCCAAATACTGCTGCGAAGTATCAGCCCAACCAGCCCGCTGATCGCCGCGGCTGCAAAAGCAATCTTTCCAGCCCACACCCAGGCGCCATGAAAGTACACCAGCCGGGCGTTCTCACCCAGGGTGCGCTCCACCGGTGCAAAGGCGGTCACCGCAACGATGACCGCCAGAATTACCAGCATACGAACCAGCGAAAAACGAGGATTTAAAATTTTTTCCATTAGGAATGCCAGGCAGGTAAGGCAGCAGAGACCCTAATCGAAAACAGGCGGACAAAGCTTTGGTCCACCTTCAGGGTCCCCTACCTCGGAAGATAGAGTTTGGGTTACAGCGGTTCTGGGGCGGGTTGGGCCACTACGAACTGTGCAAAAGTCGTGTTGCGCAGCCGGTTCACCAGTTCTGCCTGGGTCTCGCACCACAGCGGGCGCAGCGGGCAGGTCTCGCCAAAGGCGCAGGCGCCGGCACTGTGCGTGCATTCGTTCAACGAAATAGGCCCGTCAATTGCTTCAACCACTTCCAATACCGTGATTTCTTCCGGCTGGCGGGCAAGCGAAACGCCGCCGCGAGCGCCGCGCGAGGTGTGAATCAAACCGGCAATGGAAAGCTGCGAGATAATCTTCGCGAGGAAGGACGGTGGGATGTGCTGTTCTTCAGCGATCTGGCTGGTCGCAGCGCGCTGAGTTGGCTCAAGCTGAGCCAGATACAACATGGCACGAAGTGCATAATCTGCCTGGCGGGTAATTTGCATTCTTAATATTCCTCTTTTGGTAAAACGGGTAAGAATACTCTTCTTATGGTTACAGTTTATTCGAACACTTTTCATCAAGCAAGTGACAGAGGTCATTGCTGCGTTATGACCTTCTACGCCCCCAACCGGTAAACGCTTCTCTAGTATAATCTTTGGTATGAGCGAGTTCCGTTTCCGCTTCCCCATCCAGGTCCGGTTCGCCGATCTTGACCCGCTGTGGCATGTCAATAATGCCCGCTACCTTACCTACCTGGAGCAAGCGCGTAGTGCTTATTTACAGCACCTGGGTCTATGGGATGGCAAAGACTTTTTCAAAATTGGCGTGATCGTTGGCGATATCCACATCCACTACCTGGCCCCGGTTCTGCTCGGTCAGGCCATCCACGTGGAAACACGTGTCGCGAAAATAGGCAACAAGAGTTTCACTTTTGAATATCAGATTGTCGATGATGCGACAGGCAAGCTCTGCGCAACCGCCGAGTCAATCATGGTCACATTCGACTATCACAGCAGCACCAGCATATCCGTTCCTGCCGCCTGGCGCGAAATCATTGGCCGCTATGAAGAGCAGGATTTCTCTGTTCAAGCGTAGTTCCAGAGGAGAGAGCCCCTTATGACCCTGCCCACCATTGATACTGATGCCTTGATCGACTTTCTAACCCGATTGCTGAATACCCCCAGCCCCACCGGTTATACTGAACGTGCGATTGCGCTATCTGAAGAGACCTTTTCAGCCTTCCCCGAACTAAAGCTGCGGCGCAACCGCAAAGGCGCACTCCTGGGTGAACTGCCCGGTGAAGCAGAGGACGCTCCACGTGCCCTCACTGCCCACGTCGATACTCTAGGTGCGATGGTGAAAGAAATCAAAGGCAATGGGCGGCTCAAACTCACCAAGCTCGGCGGCTGGGCCTGGAACACTGTGGAGGGCGAGGGCGTGACCGTGTTTGCCTCCAGCGGCGAACCGGTACGCGGGTCGCTCTTGCTGGCAAAGTCATCCAGCCACGTATATGGTGGGCAGGTAAGCGACGCAAAGCGTGATGATGACGCGATGGAAGTGCGCCTCGACGCGCGCACTATGAGCGCCGATGAGACACGCGCTCTGGGCATCCAGGTTGGCGATTTTGTCGCTTTCGACCCACGCGTAGAAGTTACCAACGGCTTTATCCGCTCGCGCCATCTGGACGATAAAGCCTGTGTCGCCTGTATCTACGCCGCCATAAAAGCCCTGCATGATGCCGGGCTAAATCCAAAGCAGCGCACCCATATCCACATCAGCAACTATGAAGAAGTAGGGCATGGCGCCTCCACCGGGTTCCCCGCCGATCTGGCAGAACTGCTATCTGTTGACATGGCTGCCATCGGCGACGGGCAAACCTCCGATGAGTTCAGCGCCACTCTGTGCGTCAAAGACTCGGGCGGCCCCTATCACTACGAGATGAGCCAGTCGCTCCGCAAGCTTGCCGAAGAACATCAAATCGCCTACAAGATCGACATCTACCCCTTTTATGGCTCCGATGGTGAAGCCTATTGGCGCGCAGGCGGCGACGTAGCGGTCGCCCTGATCGGACCCGGCGTGGATGCTTCGCACAACTACGAACGCACCCACACCGAAGCCCTCATCGCCACCACCCAGTGGATTCTGGCATACCTGCTCTCATAAATCTCTCACCTTCAGCATTGGTGTTTTGTGGGTTTTTTTTTTGGGGGGGGGGGCCCCCCCCACCCAAACCAAA
>JAEYTI010000346.1 GCA_023434145.1 Chloroflexota bacterium
CCCTTAATGCCGTTCATGGCCGCGGCGAGCGGCTCTTTCACCGATTCCCAGGCATGGTTTTCGGCTTCGTAGGCGCGGCGGCGCACGGATTCGTCGGGATGCGAGCGCAGATTGATCAGCGCGGGCATCGAGAGCTTGCGCACCTGCCCGTCCAGTTCAAACTCCACCGTCATTTGTGATGTGACCGTTCCTTGCAGCTTTGCCCAGGCGCGGCTGCCGCTGAGACTGAGCTGCGCGGCGAGCGACTCTTCCGCCGCACCCATCTGGTACTGACTGCGTTCAGCGGCTTCTTGCAGCGCGAAGGCGTGCGTGCCAGCAGAAGGACTGCGCTGGATGATCTCAGGAAGCTGGTTGGCGATCTTGCCGACCCAACCGCGGAAGCGCGTCGACAGTTCTTCGAGCCGGGCACCCTGCACCTGGAACTGCGACTCAAGCCGGCGGGCCTCGGTGTTGAACGAATCCACTGATGTGTAGCCGGTCAGGTAGGCGCGCAGGGTGGCAGCGAGGCGTGTCACCTCATTCATCTGGTCCACCAGCGTGCCGGCAGACTGTGCCAGCGCATCAATGCCGGTATTTGCCTCTACCTGCTGCTCGGCAGTGGTCAGAACCAGTTCCAATGCGCTAATCATTTCTATCATGCGGTTGAAATCGGCCTGGAATTCCGGCGAAGTAAAGTGTGGGTAAACCGTCGTCATATCCCAATGCGGGATTTGCTCAAGAGACGTTTGCGTCATAAAAGGAGAGACCTTTCGGGGATATTGTGAATGCGATCGTACCAACTTGTATTTTACGCCTATTTTTGGCTTGCCGGGAGAATGACATATTTAGGGTTTCTGGGTTTTGCCGTGGTAGAAAGGAGGGATTGCGCCGCGCCCCCTCCTTTCTACCACGGCAAAACCCAAAGAATCCATATTGAACGGGGTGTGGAAAAAGTTGTCAGTTTATACATGCCCCCTATAGATCGTGGCCTCTCACGACGAAATATCGGGAAACTCCGGTTGCATCATCGGGAATCCACCAATTTTTTCTTCAAAATGGATCAGGTATGATGACAATACGGCTACCATTCACTGCAGCTCTCATTGAACCGTACTTTGAAGGAGTGAACGAATGAATAAAGATATTTTTGAAGGGAAGTGGAAACAACTTCGTGGCGCAGCCAAGATTCAGTGGGGCAAGCTCACGGATGATGAACTGGATCAGATTTCCGGTCATCGCGATAAGCTGGTCGGCAAGATTCAGGAAAAGTACGGGTACACCCGTGAGGAAGCGGAGCGTGAGGTTGAGCGCTTCGTGAACGAAAGCGACACCGGCACCTATTAGCCTTTTGGCCGCAGCTGGTTTCGCAGGCTGCACATTTCTTGTACGGGCACGACGGAAACGTTGTGCCCGTACTTTTGTTTCGAAAGCAGTAGCGTGTGCCTACCATCTCAGGCAGGATGCCTCAAAAGGCAATGCGGTGTATCATAGAATCCATAAACTAGAGTAAAGGAGCCGCTATGCGAGATGTGCAATGGGCAACCATGTTCCCAGACGAGCTTGAGCGCGCCTTCCAGGAGTGCCCGGTTGTTTACTACACCTATGGGCTGTGTGAGCCGCACGGTCCGCAGAACGCTGTGGGATTGGACGGGATCAAGGCGCACGAGATCGCCTGCCGGGCGGCAAAAGCGCACGGCGGAATTGTAGCGCCGCCGGATTACTGGCATATTCATGAGATTGGCGGGTATGCTATTTGGTCTGATGCGGAAGTGGGGCACCCACCACGTACGTGGCTGACATCTTTGCCGCCCTGGCAGCATTTCAAGAATATCTGCTACCACATTCGCGCGGCAGACGCCCTGGAGTTTCAGGCTGCAATCCTATTCACCGGCCATTACGGGCCGAATTGGGAGGATCTAAAAAAGCTGACGGAGCTGATCCAGCCGTACGCGGGCGTGCGCCTGTACAGCCTGCCGGAATTTGAGGCAAATCACAAAGGTTTCTCCGGCGATGGGCAAGAGGCGGGCGACCATGCCGGTAAGGTGGAAACCTCACTGCTGTGGGCTTTGCGCCCAGACTGTGTGGATGTGTCACGCTTGCCGGGCGAGCATAAACGCGGTGAGCAGTTTGCCATGGGAGAGGACGCCTACCGCGCCAATCGTCTGACCGGCGAGCGCATGGTGGCGGATGAGGTCGCATGGTTGGGTGAAAAGACCCGCGCGCTGCTGGCAGAATACAAGCGCTTGCAGCCAGCGCATAACTTCACCACTTTCGAGGTGGTCGAGCAGGTGTGGGGCGATGTTGTGGCCCCTGCGCTGCGCGAGTTCAAGACCATGCAGCAAAAGTGGGATGGGCAGAACGATCTGCCCGCGGATTCGCCCTGGGCGCGGAACAACAAAGTCCCCAGTAACTGGCGGTAAAAGATTCTAGCAGTATTGTGATGGATTTCCGTTGGGGGCAGTTGCCCCCAACGGAAATCCATCACAATACGCATTAAAGCCTTGACGATTTTGCAAGAGCGGGGTATATTAAGGATCGCAATTCGCCCTCGTAGCTCAATGGATAGAGCGTCTGCTTGCGGAGCAAAAGGTTCGGCGTTCGAGTCGCCGCGGGGGCGCCACGACAGAAGCGGTGGGATTTTCCACCGCTTTTTTGTTTTCCTACCCTCTCGCCAGACTATTCTGGCGGATTCGATGGATAATATCCTTTATGAAAATTCATCGCATCGCTGGAGTTGAAATTGTACCTACCGCCCCGTTTGACTTTGATTCTACCTTCCACAAGCCCGATCATTTTACTTCCGGCGACAACCACTGGCAGCCGGGCGTTCGCTGGCAGACGTGTGTATGGCAAGGGAAACGGTTTGGGCTGAAGTTCCAGAATGCCGGTAGTAGTGTCGATGCCCCATGCATTCAGGTTGAAGTATACGCAGAAGGGCCATCAGATGCGAAAACGGTCACGTCATTGGTGGAGGAAATGCGCTACCGCTATAACCTGGATCTCGACTTAACCGGGTTCTACAGCGCATTTCAGGACGATGGAGTTTTGGGGCCGATCATCCAGCGCTGGCGGGGCATGCGCCCGGGGCATCCAAACTCGCTGTATGAGTATTTGATGATCGGCATTGTGCTGCAAAATGCCACCGTCCGGCGCTCGATCCAGATGTACCGGGCACTGCTGGAGAACTATGGGACGCTTTTGGAATACGACGGTCAATGCCTATGGAACTTGTGGGAACCCGGCGCGCTGCAAGCCACAACCGAAGAAGATCTGCGGGCATTGAAGGTAGGCTACCGGGCGAAGTCGATCAAGCGGATCGACGACTATTTTGCCCAGGGGGTGGTAGATGAGCTGGCACTGCGGCAAAAAGATCGTGAAACGCAGATGAATGAACTGCTAAAGCTGTACGGCGTAGGCCCGGCTACCGTCTGGTACCTGCTGTTTGACGTCTTCCATCGCTGGGATTTCTTCAACCACGTGTCGCCATGGGAGCAGAAGATTTACAGCAAGCTGTTCTTCGACCAGGATCCGGAAAATCCGGTCGAGGTTCAAGCGATCCTCGCCTACTTCGAAAAGTTTGGCAGCTACAAGCAGCTTGCGGTGCATTACATCTGGGAAGACCTGTGGTGGAAACGTAAGAACGAGGCGATCCCGTGGCTGGAGAAACTGATCCGCGTGTAGGGTAGCTTCGCGATGGAGCTTTACGGATTAGCAGCGTAATACTGCTGCCATAGATCATCACGGATGTACACCAGCCCAACCTTGTTCCGATACGCCAGGTGATACCCGCGGAAATGATCGGTATCCGCGTCGCGGTAGAACGCCTGGTTGCGACCAAACGACACCGGGTCGATGCCCTGCACGCCTTCATTGAGGTAGTCGCGGATGCGCTGCTCTAACAAGAACACAACAGCAAAGTTGCGCTCTTCGAAGTAGCTATATTCCAGCAGCTCGAAGTTCGTTTCAATGGACCATCCGGGCGTATCCGGCAAGTACATGCGGTAATCGTAGTAGACGGTGAGGGGAACACCGGCATCGTTGAGCGGTTGGAGCGTGTTGACCGATTGTTCATAAAACGCAATACGCTCATTGCCGTCCGCGCGGTGCAGGCGGTCGTTATAGCGTTTTACATCACCTGAAAGAAAGAGGCCAAACTGCACCAGCACCAGCCCCACCAGACTGGCTTGCAGCAGGCGGCCCCGCACGGCAGCCCAATTCCATGAGGGGCGCTCGGGCAGCAGCACTACGAGGCAGGAGAACAGCGGCAGGACCACGGGCAGCCAGTATTGATACTTGAAGTGGGTCATTATCATCAGCGAGATGGTCAGCGGGAGGAACCAGGCCAGGATCAGACCAAACAGCCGCTTCCGTGGTCCGCGCCAGGCGCCCCAGATTGCCACCGCCAGGGCAGCCAGCAGGAAGGCCGCTTCGCCGTAATTCTCGTGCATCACCGGCCAGGCAGTCAGCAGCCCTTTCTCGTACACCACGCCGTAGCCATCTGAAAGCAGCGCCGTTTGCTTGTTGAGGGTATAGCGGTATTCCAGCCGTGCCCACGAAGAGAGCAGGAAGGGATTGCCGATCACAAAGGCAACTGCCATTGTGGCAACGTAGGCCAGCGACATGCCGGCCAGTTTTTTGAGGCTGGCCTTTTTTTGAATCAGACCCAGCAGCAGTGTTAGTCCTACAGCCAGGAAGAAGTACAACCCGATCAGCTTGGTGGCGGTCAGGATGCCGGTGAAAAATGCCGCCGCAACAAAGTTCCTTCCGAATCGGAGATCGTCTCGGAGCAGGAAGAACAGCACCAGCATAGCCATTAAGAACGTCAGGCTGTCGGGGTGCCACCAGAAGTTGTTACTGACGACCGCAGGGACGCTTAATAGAAAAATAAACAGAAGCGGAGACCTGTACGTGCGGAATCCGTCCTGCAGGTAGACGAGAAGCAGCAGCGCCGCCATCATCGGCAATACGCTGATGCCGTTGCGGAGCACCAGCATCACCAGAGGCATGTTCTGGATTTGACCGAGCCACTGCAGCGGTAAAACCAGCAGCGCGGAAAGGGCAAAGTAGGGGAACCCGTAGTAGTAGTAACCGTAAAACAGGAAACCACGAAGAGTCTTATCCAGGTTCTCGTCCGGCTCGATCATCCGCAGCATCCACGGCAGCGGGCCTGCCTCATCCGGTTCGAACATCATCACCATTGCCAGGTTGTCAGACGCAACCGCATTTGGCCGCGAGAACAGCACAAAGGCCGCGGCGGCAATCACCAGGAGCAGGGAAAAAATCCATTTTTGCTTGGGAGACATACAAAAATTATAACATTCAGCGGCCTATCTATTGGGTTTGTTAACAATTATGAGGGTTACGTGTGGGGGCATGGCGCTAAATCGCGCTTCATGCACAACCCGGTGGGCTGGTTGTTCCTCCCGTTTCGATATGAAGCGAGGAATCCTCTCTGGCCAGAGAGGGTTATTCCCCACTCGGCAAGAAGCGGTCATGTTTTATGATAGGTTAGGCCAATGAGGGGGCGGCCGATTAATCCTGTGGAAAGCGAGCACCCGACATGGCGCAGATTGGTTACCAGGCATCTCACGAGCAGTATCCACCAGGCGAACTGCTGCGATACGTCCAAAAAGCAGCCCAGGCGGGTTTTCAGGCGGTGCTTTCGTCGGATCATATTCACCCGTGGAGCAAAAACCAGGGGCACAGCGGTTTCGCGCTCACCTGGCTGGGGGCTGCTATGCAGGCAACCAACCTGCCGTTTGGCATTGTCACCGCGCCGGGGTTTCGTTATCACCCGGCCATCCTGGCCCAGGCGGTTGCCACGCTGGAAGACCTGTTCCCGGGACGGTTCTTTCTCACCATGGGCAGTGGCGAGGCGCTCAATGAGCGTATTGTGGGGCGCGGATGGCCTGTGAAAGCCCAGCGCAACGCGATCTTGCAAGAGTCGGCGGAGGTGATGCGGCGGCTGTGGAAAGGGGAAGAGGTGACACACGATGGAAACGTGGTGGTCGAGCAGGCGAGGGTGTACATCCCGCTGCCCCGCGTACCAGATATCATCGGCGCGGCGTTGAGCGAGCCGACCGCTCGCTGGCTGGGAAGCTGGGCGGATGGCATGATCACTACCGCGCGGCACGTGGAAGAACTGAAGAAGATGATCCGTGCCTTCCGCGAAGGGGGCGGTGAGGGTAAGCGGCTGATCTTGAAAGCCGATATTTCCTATGACAGCAGTTACGAGGATGCCCTGGAGGGCGCGCACAACCAGTGGCGCAATACACTCATCGGCAGCCAGTCTGTCGGAGAGCTGCGGACGGTAGATCTGTTCGATGAGGCGGGTGCGCACGTTAGTAAGGAGAAGGTGGCAGAGGGGGTGAAGGTTTCCAATGATCACCGCGTGTTTGTCGATTGGCTCTATGAACTTGCAGAACTGGGGTTTGAGAAGATCATTCTGCATAACGTTAACCGCAGGCAGGATGCATTTATCGATGCGTTTGGGGCGTATGTGTTGCCGGAGATCGTCGGCAGGTATGCAGCGGACCAAACCCAGCCGGTGAAAACAGCGCCTGATAAAGTAAAACGGAATTAGCGGGCACAGAAGCCAAGGGAGAAGAAGTTGATGAAGCGTTCGATCTGGTATGAAGATGCAGTGTTCTATGGCATGGACATTCGCCGGTTTCAGGATTCAAACGGCGATGGTATTGGCGATATCAGAGGCTTGATTTCTCGGCTGGATTACCTGACCGATCTGGGCATCACGGCGCTTTGGCTGCTGCCGTTTCAGGATACGCCCTTGCAAGATAACGGTTACGACGTCCGCGATTACTACCAGGTTGATCCGCGCGTGGGTACGCTGGATGACTTCATCGAGCTGGTACAGGAGACAAAGAAGCGCGACATTCACCTGGTGATGGATCTGGTAATGAACCATACATCCAAAGAGCATCCTTGGTTTGAAGCCTCTCGGCGTGACCCGCATTCGCGCTACCGCAATTACTACGTCTGGACGGAAGAGATCCCCGAGGATGATCAGTACAGTGGCGAGCCGGTATTCCCCGGCGAGGAAGACAGTGTGTGGACGTACGACCCGGTGGCGAAGGCATACTACTACCACCGCTTCTATCACTTCCAGCCCGATATGCGCACCTCGAACCCGATGGTGCAGGAGGAGATCTTTCGCGCGCTTGACTTCTGGCTGGCCTTAGGGGTAGACGGCTTCCGCATCGACGCGGCTCCGTTGATGGTAGAGCCAAAGGGGCTGGAATCGACCGTGATTGAAGATCCATTCAAGTTGTTCCGAGAACTGCACCATCATGCCGTCAGCCGCAAGCCAGATGTGGTGCTTTTGGGTGAGGCCAACGTGCCCATGGACGATATGGATAAGTTCTTCGGCGGCGGCTCGATGATGAATATGCTGTTCAACTTTCTGCTCGGGCCGCACATTCTGCTGTCGTTTGCCCGCGAGAATGCCCAGCCGATTCATACATATTTGGAAGATCTACTGGAACCGCCAGAGAATGACCAGTGGCTGAACTTCATCCGCAACCACGATGAGATGACCCTGGAGATTATGCCGGAAGAGCAGCGCCAGGTCATTTATGAGCACTTTGCGCCAAAAGAAGAACAGCGCATCTACGACCGCGGTCTTCGCGAGCGCATCACGCCGATTCTCTCCGGTGAAGGCAAGCCGATGCACCGGGAGAAGCTCGAAATGGCCTTCAGCCTGCTGTTCTCCACCCCCGGCACGCCAATTTTCATGTACGGCGACGAGATCGGCATGGGCAGTGACCTATCGCTACCGGGGCGCTTCCCGGTGCGCACGCCCATGCAGTGGTCGGATGAGAAGAACGCGGGGTTTTCCACCGCCGATGATCTGATCGCGCCGGTGATTGACGAAGGGCCGTTTTCTTACAAAGCGATTAATGTGGAGCACCAAAAGGCAGATGCGAATTCCTTCTGGCACTTCATGAAGCAAATGATCGCCGAGCGGAAAGACGCCCCAGAGGTTGGCCTGTGCCCGGTGAATCTGCTGGAGCCAGAGAAGCGCGACCCGCGGCTGCTGATCCACTACTTTATGCCTGTTCAAGACAGCCCGCGGCAAAACCCGCTGGTCTTCATCCACAACGTCTCGCCCGATACGGTATCGGGGGTAATCGATCATGAGGTGATCTCGCAGGATGAGGCAAAAGTGCGGCTGGGACGCGGTAAGCTGGTGCGCGCGGAAAAGGCAAAGATGGAAGTGGAACTGCCGCCATATGGGTACTTGTGGATCCAGGAATAGGTGGAGGAGAATACTCGGGTGTGGGAAAAAGTTGTCAGGTTGTGGAGGGATGTGCGCAGCACATCCCTCCA
>JAEYTI010000374.1 GCA_023434145.1 Chloroflexota bacterium
TGCCCCTATTGAATCACATCCCCTTTAAAATCGGAAGGGGCTGTCTCAATGTACTTTTGAGACAGCCCCCTTGGAATGGAATTTTTTGCATGCCAGAGCCTCTACTTCTGTCTCTTTGTAAGATTGGCATAAAGCTTGCACATGACTACAGTACGACCACCGCCTATCGTCTCACAAATTTACTTGCTTTTAACGCCGCAATTAAGGTACTATCATGGAAATATGAACGAAAATGTCGCCTTTCCCCCGAACGCCAAACCGAACCGGCGCCCTCGCCCAGCGCGCGGAAAGTACACTGCCTGGAAGGCGCTCTCCCAGGTGTTCAGCGTGGCTTTACTGGTTGCCACCATGCTTACCATGGTATCTACCCCGGCTGCTTTCTTTACTAGTAACTTGTTCGAGCGCATGTTTGAGAACGTTCAACCGGCGGTGCCCATTGAAACGCTGCCCACCACCACGCCTTCTCCGCGCCCCCGAATCGGATTGGTTGCGGGGCATTATGGCAATGACCCTGGCTCTGTCTGCGCCGATGGCCTGACAGAAATGCAAGTGAACCTGGATATTGCCACCCGGGTGAAAGATATTCTGACCAAAGAAGGCTATGAAGTCGACCTGCTGAACGAGTTCGATAGCAGGCTGCTGGCGTACCGCGCGCTCGCGCTGGTATCCATTCACAACGACTCGTGCGACTACATCAACGATCAGGCAACCGGGTTCAAGGTGGCAGCGGCGCAGTCCACGGTTCATCCTGAAAAGGCCACCCGGCTGACGGCGTGCATGTCGCAGCGCTATGCCATGGCGACCAATATGCAGTTCCACTACAACACCATTACCCGTGATATGACCGAATATCACGCGTTTTCCGAAATACATAACGAGACTCCCGCAGCGATTATCGAGACAGGCTTCCTAAACCTGGACCGCGAGATTCTTACCAAGCGAAGCGATTTGGTCGCACAGGGGGTAGCGAACGGTATTTTGTGCTTCGTACGGAATGAAGATCTCCCGCAGCTCCCGGTAGTGACGCCATGACCGAACTGCCCGATGAATCGCGCAACGCCATTCAGCAAGCCATCCAAGCTGTACGCCGCGGCGACCGCACCCAGGCTCGCCGCTGGGCGTCACTCGCCGCACGGTTAGATCCTGCCAGCGAGCAGCCCTGGCTGATCCTCGCTTCACTGGCCTCGCCTTCTGCCAGTGTCGCCTATTTAAAAATTGCGCTGGAGAAAAACCCAAACTCCGCGACAGCACACCGTGCCATGCATTGGGCACAGGAACGTTACCAGCGCGAGGCGCTTGCGCAGCCCGTGGGGTCCGCAACGCAAAACGATGAAGATCCGCTGGCTGCTGCCGCAAAAACGGACCCGGGCATCCGCCCGCCTGCCGGCCTGCACGTGATTGAGGCGGACTGGTCAACCGCATCCGCTGCGCGCGAGCGCCCCACCATTCCGCGCCGACCGGTTCGTATCCCTCCCGGAGAATCGACTCAACCCGTCAACGTTACCCCAGCGGCGGCCGGTACCCGGCTGCTGCTCGGCAAACCGGTTGTCACCTGGGTGGCTGCGATCCTTGCGGTTGCATTCCTAGCACTGTTCCTGGCGGGCGCCGCCGGCAGTTATATGGTGATGAACCGCAGCGCATCCGCGGAGCGTGGCGTGGCGATGCTGTTCAAACCCAGCCTCACGCCCACCAATACGCCAACCCCCACTCCAACCAGCACGCCCACATCAACGCCCACCGCTACACCCACCAATACGCCAACTTCTACAGCAACCCCAACCGAGACCCCTACCCCAACCGATACTCCAACGTCGCTGCCTACCAACACACCTGAGCCCACCCAACCACCAGGCCCCGTGTTCCCGGGCCTGCCAGCAGGCGTTTCGGATGATGAGTTCTGGATCGACGTGGATCTGACCAACCAGACCACGCACGCCTACAGGGGATATTCGCTGTTAAACTCCTTTGTTGTCTCCACCGGCACGTGGCAGTACCCCACCGTCACCGGCACCTACAAGGTGTACGTCAAGTACCGCTACACCGATATGAGCGGCCCAGGCTATTATCTCGCAGACGTGCCCTACACCATGTACTTCTACAAGGGCTATGGGATTCACGGCACCTACTGGCATAACAACTTTGGCACGCCGATGAGCCACGGCTGCGTCAATTTACGCACCGAAGACGCCGGATGGTTGTTTGATCACGCCGTTGTGGGAACTGTGGTACACGTCCACTATTGAGACAGCCATGGACATACTATTTTCGGAAGACCTGCAGCAACTAAGCCGCCGCGCATTTTTAAAAAAAGCGCAGGCTGGGCTGTTGGGGTTATTCCTGCTGCCCTTGCGGGAACGCGCGCTGGGGCGCGAGCGGCTGGTGCCTGCCGGGCAAGAGGGCGTACCAGAGATGGGGCGAATGCTAGATGACGCGACACCAGTCTACAAAGAGCCCTCATTCTCCTCCAAGCTGGTCAACATGTACTGGCGCGACCTGGTCTACCCAATCACCGCCGCGACGGTGGGTGATAAAGAGCCCGATCATAACCGGGTGTGGTATCAGATCAGCAATGGCGGGTACATCCACTCGGGTAAGGTACAGCCCGTAGCGCTAAAAAGTAATCCTGTGGTCGAAAGCGTGCCGAAAACCGGCCTGCTGGCGGAGGTAAGCGTTCCGTTCACCGACGCGCGCCTGGACCCAAACCGCCCCGACCGGCACGCCTACCGGCTGTACTTCAGCACCACGCATTGGATTAACGCCGTGGTGAAAGATAAACAAGGCAAAAACTGGTACCGCATCAACGACGACAAGTATAAGAAAACGTATTTTGTCTCTGCCGAGCATCTGAGACCGATCCCCGCCGAAGAACTGACGACGCTTTCGCCAACTGTGCCGGCGGAAGAGAAACGCATCGAAGTGCGCCTGGAAGAACAACTCGTAATTGCCTACGAGGCAGGCAACCCTGTCTTTATGACCCGCACGGCGACCGGCGGGCGCTTTATTGAAGGCAATTACACCACCGCCACCGGTGTGTTCATGACCAATCGCAAGCGCCCATCCAGGCACATGGCAAGCGGAGATCTTGCCGCGCCCAATAGCTACGATCTGCCCGGCGTGCCGTGGGTCTGCTACCTGACGCTAAAAGGCATCTCATTCCACGGCACCTTCTGGCATAACGATTTTGGCAGGCCGCGCAGTCATGGCTGCCTGAATCTCTCCTCTCAGGCGGCCCGCTGGATTTACCGCTGGACACTGCCCCACGTGCCCGAGGGCAAGCATATCCTGGAGAAGCAGGAAGGCACCCGCGTCGATATTGTCGAATAGCGTGCTCGCGCGTACAATACAGAGACATTGATATCAGGGAGAGCATCATGTACACACCATTCCAGGCCAACCACTTTATCCTCAAGAAACAGGTGCTCGCGCTCACCGGCGTGTTTCGCCTGTACGACGAGGCTGACAATGTCATCGCCTATAGCAAGCAAAAAATGTTCAAACTGCGCGAAGATATCCGCGTGTTTTCGGATGAAAGCCAGACCCAAGAAGTGCTGTCCATCCAGGCGCGGCAGATCCTTGATTTTTCTGCCGCCTATGACGTGTACGACAGCCAGGAACAGCGGCTGGTGGGCACGCTGCGCAGGCGTGGATTCCGATCCATGATGCGCGATGAATGGGATGTACTATATCCCGGTGATGCAGTGGTGGGCACACTAATGGAAGACAGTATGACGCGCGCCTTACTGCGCCGGCTGCTGGTTGGCCGCCTGCTGCCACAGGATTACGACCTGCTGCTGGGCAATAACAAAGTAATGGATCTGCGCCAGCAGTTCAACTTCTTCCGCTACGAGCTGGACCTCGACTTCAGCTACGATACCAACCGCCAATTCGATCACCGCCTCGGCATTGCCGCAGGCATCCTGCTGGCTGCGATTGAAGGCAAGCAGGAATCCTAAATCGCTGTCCTGCAGCTTGCATCCAAGGTGTAGGATAGCAAACTGAGCGATTAGAGGAGTTATGTCACAACAACCGCTGTTTTCCGGTTTGATTGTTGATGAGTTTGACAATCCGGTAGATACCACATACGTGGGCGCTGAGCCCATGTATGTGGTAAACGATCATGGCTTCCGGCGACATATACCCGCCGAGCAGGTGGATCGCCAGGTACTGCGCATCATGGCCGAGCAGATCAAAGGCAACGAGGATCTTGTCAGCGACCAGGCGGCAAAAATGCTTGGTCAGGATGATCCCTTCAGCCGCGCGGCGATCCAAAACCAGCTAAAGAACATCGAGCAGCAGTTGGAGCAGGTGCTCCGCGCGGGCATTCCCGAGGAAGGCCGCGCCTATATGGGTATGATGGGCTTCCGCGTCACCATCAACTTGCACGGCGACGTAATCAACCTGTTGCAGCCCGGTGGGATCCAGGGTGAAGGTGGCGAGGAATAGTAAAAAGGTAGTTCTATTACTGCTGCCGGTTTGTTTATAATATTCCAAGGAGAATCCTACAGGATTTTAACAAAGAATCTCTATCATCCATATCAGCGCGACGATCCGCGCAATGGAGAGTGAGTGATGATGTCTTCGAACTTTATTGTTGATGTTACTGAACACGATTTTGAATACGAGGTGCTTTCCTACTCACAGAATGTACCTGTGGTAGTGGAATTTTGGGCAACCTGGTGCCAGCCTTGCAAGGTTCTCGGCCCAATGCTCGAGCGCCTGGCCGAAGAAGGTCAGGGCAGCTTCCGTCTTGCCCGTGTTGACGTTGACGCAAACCCCAACCTGGCGCTCCGCTACGGCGTGCGCAGCGTTCCCACCGTCAAGGCCATCAGTCAGGGCCAGGTAGTGGGTGAATTTGCCGGCTTGCAGCCCGAAGCGCGCGTGCGCGACTTCCTCGCCCGCCTGGCTCCGCCCAGCGAATCTGCGCTGGCGCAGGAGAAGGCTGATGCGCTGCTGGCTGCCCATGAATGGGCCGAAGCTGAAGCCGTGTATCGCAAGCTAGACGAGCACAACCAGAACCATCCGGGTATCCTGCTGGGGCTGGTGAAATCGCTGCTGGCACAAGGCAAGAGCGGCGAGTCGCTGTTTATGCTCAACTACTTCCCAGCCAGCCGAGAGTATACCCCCGCGCAGTTGATGCGTCCGCTGGCAGAAGCGATGATGAAGTACGAAAAGAACGAACTGCCCGCCGAAACCGATCTGGACGCTATGTTCCTCAGCGCCATCCGGCTAGCCCAGCGAGGCAACCACCTCGCCGCCCTCGACGGCCTGCTCGACCTGCTGCGCCAGGACAAGCGCTACCGCAGCGATAAGGCCCGCCAGGTGTTCCTGGGCATCCTTGAACTGCTCGGCCCTGATGACCCAGACGCGCGCCAGTACCGCTCAGAACTGGCCATGGTTTTGTTCTAACCTCCCTTATGCAGCAATGATACGAAGCGAGGGCAGCTAAGCTGCCCTCGCTTCGTATCATTGCTGCAATTACTTCAACTCCTGCTCCAGCTTGTCCACAATGGTTTTTAGCACTTTGATTCGCGCGTAATACTTATCGTTGCCCTCGATCACCGTCCACGGAGCGCGGAGGGTGCTGGTCTTCAACAGCATCTCGCCGACCGCCTCTTCGTACTGGTCCCACTTCTCGCGGTTGCGCCAATCTTCATCGGTCAGCTTCCAGTTGCGCAGCTTATCATTGGCACGCTCCTCAAAGCGCTTCAACTGCTCCTCTTTGGTAACGTGCATCCAGAACTTGAACAAAATGGTGCCAAAATCAATGAGCTGCTGCTCAAACTGATTGATCTCGCGGTAGGCGCGCTTCCAATCGGCCTCCGAGCAGAAACCTTCGATGCGCTCTACCATCACCCGCCCGTACCAGGCACGATCGAGGATAGCAATTTGTCCCTTCTCCGGCAGGCGACGCCAGAAGCGGTACAGGTAGTGGTGGGTCTTATCCTCGCCCTGCGGCGCGGCGATCGGGTGCACGGTGTAGCCGCGCGGGTCCAGCTTCTCTGTCACCCGCTTGATCGCCCCACCCTTCCCGGCGGCATCCCAACCCTCAAACAGGATGATCACCGGGCGCTGCTGCACGTACACCTGATAGCCCAGCCGCGAAAGCGCCACCTGGTTCTCCACCAGCTTTTTCTTGTATGTCGGTTTATCCAACGCAACGTTCATATCAATGGACGCGAGCATGGCAGCCTCCTTAATTTGCCGTTGCCGGAGCGGGCGCATGCACCTCGCCGGACTCAGCTTCCGGTTGGTGCCCGTCAGCGCCTGGCGGGGCCGTGCCCAGCCGCTTCTCCAGCGCGTCAATCACCGTCTGGTAAACCTTCATTTTGGTATGGCGCTTGTTGGTCGCCTCCACCACCGTCCACGGACCCCACTCGGTGTCAGTGCGTTCAAGCATCTCTTCGTACAACCGCAGCCACTTTTTGTAGCGCTTGTGGTTGTGCCAATCTTCATCGGTCACCCGCCAGCTTTCCAGCGGATCTTCCTCCAGCTTCTCAAACCGCTTGCGCTGCTCTTTCTTGCTGATGTGGAGGAAGAACTTCAGAATCAGCGTGCCGCCATCGGCCAAAGTGCGCTCGAAATCGACTATATCCTGGTAACCGCGCTCCCAATCTTCCTTGCGCACCAATTTATTCATGCGCTCTACCAGCACGCGCCCGTACCACGAGCGATCAAAGATCGCCCACTCGCCCTGGGCTGGCGTCTTCAGCCAGTAGCGCCACAGCCAGGGGCGCTTGGTCTCATAGGTGCGCGCGGCGCGAATGGGGTAGATTTTATATCCGCGCGGGTCGATCGGGTCGGTAAGGGCATGGATGACCGTTCCCTTTCCAGCGGCATCCCAACCCTCAAACAGGATAATAACGGGTATCCCGGCTGACCACGTACCCTGCTGTACGAAGTACAACCGCTCCGAAAGCTGTGCCTTTTGCGCCTTCCAGGCATCTTTATCCACTTTCTGCTTCAGGTTTATCGTTTCGAGCATCGTTCACCCCTCCGATTCCATTGTATGGCGTTCTCAGGTAGGAATCAATACCAGAGCAAGTAGGGGTAATTCCTCAGGCAATTGGGGAAAAATCCAGCTTTTCATTACCTATCATTCGGTTTATCTTGTAGCTGGAGAAGAGAGATGCAGCGAGACGCTGACCTCCAGGGTCGGCGTCTCGCAATAAACGGAGGATAAACCAATGACAGTTCCACAGACTCCCTCGCCCGACCGCGAGGAGTACGTTGAGGTAGTACGCAACCCGGGTGAATATCAGCAGCGCCACGTGGTGCGCGATGTGGCCGCGGATCAGCGTGTCACCATCTCTCGCATCACACAGATCTTATGGCTGCTGTTTGGCTTCCTCGAGGCCCTCATTGGGCTGCGTGTGATCCTTAAGCTGATCGGCGCCAACCCGGCGGCCTTCTTCGCCCAAATGATTTACGGCATTACCGATGTTTTCCTTTGGCCGTTCGCCGGTATTACACCAGACCCTGGTGTAGGCGCGTACCAGCTTGAGATATCGTCCATTATTGCCATGATTGTCTATGCCCTGGTCGCCTGGGGCCTGACCAAGCTCATTTGGGTGCTGTTCTACCGCCCGAATACCAGTTCGGCCAGTGTTTATCGAGAAGAGCGATATTAGCGTTATTCCCAGTTTTAATGGTAACTGCTGGGCATATGGCCAGCACAATCTTATTGGTGAAGACCGGCGTGAACGCCGGTCTTTCTCTTAAGCGTAAGAACCAGCGGGGGAACTTTCGGGCAGCAGAATCGTCTAAAGTGTAGAGAAAAAAAGGCTATCTAAGAACAAGAGTGGATGCAGGGGACGCGTCCCCTGCATCCACTCTTGTTCTTAGATAGCTAGAGATCAAACCTCACTTTAGGAGATGGGAATGAATAAAGGATTAATGGCAATGATTGTTGTATTACTGGTAGTGGTCAGTGTGATCGCGGCGGTGCTGGTGACGTTATTCGTTCGACCGGTATCCAGCAGTATGGGACCGGAAGCGCCGCAGCCAGCCGGGTCAACGGATCCGCAGCATTTGATGATTCCGCGCTGGTTCTTACAGTCTTTGACTGTAAACGGCGTGGAAGTGCCGCTGCCCGATAAGCACCTGACACTGCAGTTCGAGCCGGACAAAAATGCCAACGGCGATAGCGCCTGCAACGGCTTCTTCACCACCTGGGAGGCCGATTATGACGGCAGCCTGACGTTCGGTCCTATTGGAGCAACCAAGATGTTCTGCGACGGCGTGATGGAAACCGAGTCCGCCTACTTCGATGCACTCTCGAGGGTGACACAGTTCGTGCGCCCGGAAGGCAAGCTGATCCTCAGCTCCACGGATGAGCAGACTACACTGGTTTTCGTAATGCCTCCCAAATAAGGATTTTGAATCGCTCCCCTCGGGAGCCAAAAAATGAGTAATGCGTATTTTGAAACCGCTTCGCGATTTCAAAATACGCATCCTTTTTTAACTTTAACGCCAGTCAAGCGAAGTGACAGTGAAATCTGCCAGCCTCACCGGTGCGGTGGGATCATCCAGCCGCCCGGTGATGGTGTCGCCCCACACACCACTCTCGGTGCTGAACACCATCCAACCGCCCCGGATCGCCCAATCGTACAGCACGTCTTCCGTTGCTGCCAAACGCTGTACCGTATCATCGGAGGGGTCATAGCGCCATATCTGCGCCTTATACCGGTCAAGCGGCGCGCCGTACTGGGCAAACACCACCTGGTCACCCTGCATCCAGGCGATCCGCCCATGGCCGTATGGGCCGCGTGGATCATATTCACCGATCTGCTTGCGATAGACCAGTCGCTGGTCCTCCAGAGAGTAAACGCGCAGTTCCGCCTGCACGGGTTGGTAGCGCACCACGATCACGGCCATCGAATCCGTCGAGGGTGACATCGCCTGAACGTCTTCCCAACCATCCAATTCTATTTTCCAGTCCACGGTAGTGAGACCTCCATCCGGGCCCAGCCATTCATACGCTGCAATTTCGGCAGGCTGCAGCGTGTGGCGAGGATTCGCCAGATAGATGCGGCGGCCATCTGCCGACCAGGAAGGCAGTGTTTTCACCGAGGACATGTCGATGGTCAAATAATCCGGTTCGGATTCCCCATTGGAGAACACTGCAAGATAGCCGGTGCCAAATGCGCGCACCACGACCGCCAGCGCCTGCCCGTCCGGCGACCAGACAGGGCAGTCATGCGCGGCGTGGATCAGGTGCGGCATGTCGCGGCGGAAAATCTGCTCAGTCTCTACATCCAGTATATACAATTCTGGTAGATCGAGCGGTTCGGCACTCTTGTCCGAAAGGTACGCAATCTGCATGCCATCCGGGGAGGCAGCCGGGCAGTGGTACTGCGCCCCTTCCCAGGCCGGGTCTCCCGCCTCAGCAGGCAGAATGGTGCGCATACTGGTTCCATCCGGCGCCATCGCCACGATGCTGCTGCTCGCGCCGGACTGCACCGCCATCAGCACCTCGCCTTGCAGCGAAGGCAGCCGCTCCACAGTGGGCAGGTTCTCCAAAGGCGGGCGTGCAGCCCACGGCACAATCGAAATCCGTACCTGCCCAGCAGGCCGTACGCGCGGAGACCCGCTTATACCTGGGATTTCCGCCAGCGTGTAGAATTCTGGCGATACCCCGCGAACGTCTGGATGTGGTATCGGTATGGCAGAAAGCACATTCCCGCCGGTTTCCGGGTCTCTTCCCCTCGCTACCGCCCATGTGCCGAAACTGGTCAGGTTTGTTGACCACTGCTGTTCGTCCAACTCGCCTATGAGGCACGCGCCAAGGTGCATCTGCGAAAATGGCGCAGGATCTATTCTCCATATGGAAATGTCCCGGCAGCCGTCCTTATTCGGCCCGCTTGAAAACGCTGCGTGTGGAGACATCGGCAGAAAGCTCAACCCTGAGGCAGCGCCATGAGGAAGGTTGTCCAGGATATACGTTCTGCGGGGACGCTGGGGGCTCTCGATCATCCGCCACAAGCTAACCCCATC
>JAEYTI010000002.1 GCA_023434145.1 Chloroflexota bacterium
CACCCCCGGTGACACCAAAACTCCTTGCAACCCATAAAGAACCAAAAGAAATCGGGAGTTTGTGTCGCACTTCGTGCGACACAAACTCCCGATTTCCCTTCTCTACTTCCAGAAGCTGTCCAGCACCTCTACGGTGTCGTCAGGGCGCTCGAAGTGCGGCAAGCCAAGCGTTGGCACCAGCCGCACCGCCTGCCAGTATGTGTTACCTGCTAGGGTCTCCGGCAGCATCTCGAAACTGGTAAAGTTGTCGCGGTCGTACAATGCCAGTGTTGGCACCTGCAGCCGGTCGTAAACACTCGTACGAATATCCGGCGTGAACAACTTGCCGCTGATGAAGTACAGCGGAGCGTGTTCCGCGCCGGGCTGGTGGGCCGAGGCGTAATCGTAGTCGATCAAATCCTGCGGCACCGGGCCGAGGAAGCTCTTTTTGAGGAAGTACTCGATGCTGGAGCGCGTGGAGAGCAGATCGTAGAACGGCCGCCCCCAAATGGGGAACGAAAAGATCGGGTGGATAAAGTCGGAAAGGTTTAATTTGCTGGCCGCCTGCGAACCCTGGCCGGCGTCGTCCACGGAGAACCCGGTTGGCGAGATGACTACCAGCGAGGCGAACAGGTCTGGCTGCGCGAGTGCCGCGCGGGCGGCAAATTCGCTGCCCAGTGAAAGCGCAACGACA
The DNA here is from genome assembly GCA_023434145.1 of Chloroflexota bacterium. Lineage (GTDB taxonomy): Bacteria > Chloroflexota > Anaerolineae > Anaerolineales > Anaerolineaceae > DSYU01. The sequence goes on from JAEYTI010000002.1 coordinate 674, forward strand.
TCCGCTGGCTCTCCCACTTCTTGCGACAGAAAATCGAGGATTGCCGACTCGAACAGGTTGGGGGCGTAAATGCGGTTCGCGCGTTCAGAAAACCCAAATCCTGGCAGGTCCAGCGCGAAAACAGGCCGCTGATCGCGGTAGTGCAGGAACAGCGGGCGCATTTCGTAGGCGCTGGCAGCCGCATTGACACTGTGAATCAGCACCAGCGGGCGACCGGTATCAACGCGGTTGTGGTAGTAGCTCAATCTACCCGCGGAACGGCTGTGAAATACATTCCGTTCGGCAGGCAGCGCGTCGGGCAGCACCGCGTGGTGGTCAACCACCAGGTGGCTGTAGACGATCCAACCACCGGCAACCGCCATGGATGCGCTAGCCAGGCCCTTCAGTACATTGCCGGCGAGGGAGCCTTCCGAGCGCCGCGACCGGCGTTCGGGTATGCAAAACACCCGATTCTGTTTTGCCATTCTATCCTCCTCTGTTCGAATGTTTCAATCTCATGCTTCGCATCGCACTATGGCGGTTATTTCCGGCCTCGGAAAAATTCGAGACTGCCAGTTCCCTTCTATTATAGGTGTGATGTACGGTTTATCCAAACAAAATTGGAAACAGCACTAATCCACCTCCAGCGCAAAGCCAGCCGCCACCCAGGCTGGCAGCCCGCCCTCCAGCACCTGAGCGCGAATGTTTAAATCTTCCAATGTACGTGCCGCCGAAGCACAGCTTTGCTGATCTTCCTCGCTGCTGCCCGCGTAGATCACGACCGGGCGGTCATTGGGGACAAGATCAGGTTTGTACTGCAAGCGCAGCAGTGGAATGTGCAGCGCGCCTGGGATATGGCCCGCCCCATAGGCATCTCCATCGCGGATATCGATCACACGCAGTTTTCCATCTTCCGTCAAATGCCGGGATAAATCTTGCACACCAATTGTGGATTGCATCGATACGATTTCCTCCTGTTGGTAAACTGTACCTTCACGCCTGTAGGCGCTTGTCTCCCCCGCCTCATTATAAAGAGTGCACCATCCCGGGCGATCAAGATCGTATCAAGAAAAACCGGCGCGAGCGCGGTCCCGCCTGGCGTGAAATATGCGCTGGGTTGGGAATGCCTGTAGGGAGTGACTCTGGTAAAATACAATTCACCGTGTGATTGTTCGAAAGGATTCTCTCTGCTTTGAGCACCCTAAAGTTGTGGCGAGTGTTAATACGGTTGGGCTTGTTGATTGGCCTGGTGGGGTTAAGTGTGATTGCCCTACAGCCAGATCACCACGTGCGCGCCGAAGAGGCCGCTCGCCCGCCCGTTCAGGATGATTATCCGGTGGTAACTGAACCGCCACCATTTGAAGGTTACCCGCCGGGTGAAGTTACAGAAGATCCAGGGCCGTATCCCGTCGTAACCGATGAAACGTCGCCGGACGAAACGGCAACGCTCACGCCAACCGCAACGGAACAAACGATCACGCCGCCGACCCCGCAGGATACTCCAACGCCTGATCTTTCGCGTACCGCAGAGATGGGTGATGCACGAACCGGCACGCCTGGTACGCCCGGGACGCCCACGCTGACGGGCACACCTTCACCGACTGTTCAACAAACCATCACCCCAACAGAAATAGCACTTACCGGCACGCCCGAGTCGGGAGGGGCAGGCGGCTTTGAAATGAATTGGGGCCTGTTTTGGATCGGTTTTTCAATCCCGCTGGTGGGGGCAAGCGGTGTGGTGCTTTACCTGCTCGATCGGCGCCCAGAGCTTTTCCGTCCTAAGCGCAAGTAAACGCAGCTTTGTTGACCAGTCAAAACCCAAAGACCAGGGGTGTGTTCCGGTTTGTTGGTGGGTTGGGGGGGGGGGGCGGAGGGGGGGGGGCCCCCCCC
>JAEYTI010000205.1 GCA_023434145.1 Chloroflexota bacterium
TCCTCTAAATCCACGGGCAGCAACACCATCTGCCCCATCGTATATTCTTTGAACACGGGCGGTAGTTTTTTCTTGGCCATGCCCCTATTGAATCACATCCCCTTTAAAATCGGAAGGGGCTGTCTCATTGTACTTTTGAGACAGCCCCGTCGGGGGTGGGGTTGACTTTGGAAAAGCCATACGACCTGGTCAGACGGCGATTGACGGGAGTTAGTCTCTGCCATACAATTATCCAATGCTGTGTTCGCGTGCAGCGTGCTCGTCATTCTACCCACAGGGGTGTCGCTTGGAGACAAAGAAGAAACATTCCGGCCGTACGCTATTTGCGTTGGGGTTGGGCTACCTGATCGACCAGGGCGAAAGCCAGGCGATGGGCGTGCTCTCTCCCATTATCCAGAGCATCTGGGGCATCTCGTTTGGCATGATTGGGTTGATGGAAACGCTGCGCACCATCGCGCAGACGGCTAGCGCGCCATTTTGGGGCTACGTTTCCGACCGCTGGTCGCGCAAGATGGTGCTGATGTTCGGCACCGGCGTGTGGGGATTGTGGACGGTGGCGGTTGGGCTGGTGCCAGGCTTTACCAGTATGATGATTATCCGCGCCATCTCGGGGCTGGGCCTGGGCTGCCTGATGCCCGCTACATTCTCGCTACTGGGCGATCACTTCCCGCAGTCGAAGCGCGGGCGAGCACTGGGCGTGATCGGGCTGGTGGGCCTGATGGGCACCGTGCTGGGTGTGCTGGCGCTGGGCTTTGTAGCCAACGAAGCCATGTGGCGCTGGGGCTTTATTGGCCTGGGCATCGCTAGCATCCTCTCCGGCGTGGTCATCTGGCTGACGGTCGAAGAACCGCCACGTGGGTCCGCCGAACCAGAACTGGCCGGGCTGATGACCTATGAGGACGAAAAACGCTACAAGATCAATGTGAAGGACATGCTCTCCACCCTGCGCATCCCCACCATTTGGGCGGCGATCGCGCAGGGCATCACCGGAACCATGCCGTGGGTGGTGATGGGCATCTACCTGATCAACTGGATGATCCGCGAGCTGGGATTCTCCGCCGGGATCTCCTTCTCCGACCCGGCCGGCTCCGCGCCGCTGGTCTTTGCCATTGTGGTGGTCAGCGCGGCGATCAGCAACTTAATGGGCGGCTTCATCGGCGATTATGCCGAAAAGGTAAACCCGAAGTATGGGCGCACCATCATCGGGCAGTTTTCGGTGTTTGCGGGCGTGCCAATGATGTACATTTTCCTCACCCAGGCGGCGAATTGGGATTTTTGGGGCGTGTTCGGCTTTGCCTCGCTCACCGCGCTGCTGATTGGCTGGCCCGGACGCGGCGCAAAAGAGCCGATGATGCAGGCAGTGGTGCCGCCGGAGATGCGCTCCTCGGCCTATTCCGTGGTGAACCTGATCGAAGGCGGGTTGTCCGCGTTCTCCGGCCTGATCGCCGGGTGGCTGGCGGATACCGTGGGCCTCACCAACGCCTTGCTGTGGACCATCCCCTTCCCGTGGCTGGTCTGCGGGGTGGTGTTCTCACTGTTCTACTTCACCTATCCGAAAGATGCCGCGCGGGTGCGCGCAATGATGGCCGAGCGCCGTAAAGAACTGCTCGCCAGTCACCAGCCGCCCGACCGCGTATGGGATCAAGAACCGACACGCCTGGGATCGGAGCCTCAGCAACCCTAACAGGCAGAACGGAATCGCAGGGGGTATTACTTCTCTTGGGAGGAAATGACTATGACGGAAACAAACGGTTTTGAGCTGATCCGCGATGAACGAATTGCCGAGCTGAACACCCGCGCACGCCTCTACCGGCACCTTCAAACCGGCGCGGAACTGCTCTCGCTGGAAAACGAAGACGAGAACAAGGTGTTTGGAATCACCTTCCGCACGCCGCCGCCCGACTCCACTGGCTTGCCCCACATTATGGAGCACTCCGTCCTTTGCGGATCGCGTAAGTACCCGGTGAAAGAGCCGTTCGTAGAGCTGATGAAAGGCTCGCTCAACACGTACCTCAACGCCAGCACCTTCCCCGATAAGACCTGCTACCCGGTGGCGAGCACCAACCTTCAGGACTTCTACAACCTGGTCGATGTGTACATGGACGCAGTGCTTTTCCCACGCATCACCCCCTGGACACTGATGCAGGAGGGCTGGCACTACGAGCTGGATGATCCGGCCAATCCGCTGGCGTTTAAGGGTGTGGTATTCAATGAAATGAAAGGGGCCTACTCACAGCCTGATAACGTGCTGGGCGAAGCAATCCAGCACGCGCTGTTCCCCGACACGATCTACGCCCACGACTCGGGCGGTGACCCTGCGGTGATCCCGGATCTGACGTTCGAGCAGTTTAAGAATTTCCACGAAACCTACTACCACCCCTCCAACGCGCGCATCTTCTTCTACGGCGACGATGACCCAGAGAAGCGCCTGGTGCTGATGGCCGAATACCTCAACCTGTTTGAGGCTATCCCCGTACAGTCGCAAATTGAGCCACAGAAACCCATCAGCGAGCCGCGCCGGGTGGAAGTGCCCTACGAGGTCGCTGAAGACCAGGAGGATGCCAAAGCCTTCGTGACCGTCAACTGGCTGCTGCCGGAGCTGGGCGACGCGGAGCGGGATCTGGGGCTGGATATCCTCGAGTACCTGCTGATCGGCTCGCCCGCCTCGCAGCTCCGCAAGGCGCTGATTGACTCAGGCTTAGGCGAGGCACTCACCGGCAACGGCATGGACCCCTACCACCGGCAGTTGTCGTTCTCGGTTGGGTTGAAAGGTGTTGCGCCAGATAACGCAGAGAAGGTCGAGAAGCTGGTCATCGACACGATGGCGAACCTGGCGCTGAACGGCGTAGATAAAGAGAACATCGCCGCCGCGCTGAACACCATCGAATTCAACCTGCGCGAGAACAACACCGGCGCCTACCCGCGCGGGCTCTCGCTGATGCTGCGCAGCCTGGCCTATTGGAATTACGATAAAGATCCGCTGGCGCCGCTGCGTTTTGAGAAGCCGCTACAGGAGATCAAAGAACGCCTCGCGTCCGGTCAGCCGTATTTTGAGCATATGATCGAGCAGTACCTTGTCAGCAACAACCATCGCATCACCGTCACCCTGCTGCCCGACAAAGCATTGGGGGCGAAGCGCGAGGCTGCAGAACGCGAACGGCTTGAAAAGGCTCGTGCTGCCATGCAGGAGACCGATCTAAAGACTGTGGTAGAGCAGACAGAAGAACTGAAGCGCCGCCAGGAAGCCCCCGACTCGCCGGAAGCGCTGATGACCATCCCTATGCTCGACCGTGACGATCTCGACCGCGAGGTGCGGCGCATCCCCATCCAGGTGGAGCAGAGCGGCAGCAGCCAGGTGCTGTTCCACGACCTGTTCACCAACGGCATTCTTTATCTCGACCTGGGCTTTAACCTGCGCGCGCTGCCGCAGGAGTATATTCCCTACATTCCGCTGTTTGGGCGCGCGCTGCTCGAGACTGGCACAAGCGAAGAGAGCTTCGTGCAGCTTCTCCAGCGCATCGGGCGCACCACCGGCGGCATTCGCCCCACCACGCTCACCTCGGCGGTGCGCGGTAAGAGCGAGCCCACGGCGTGGCTGTTCCTGCGCGGCAAAGCCATGGCAAATCAGACCAGCGACATGCTGGCGATTCTGCGCGATGTGCTGACCGAGGCAAACCTGGAGAACCGCGAGCGCTTCCAGCAAATGGCTTTGGAATCAAAAGCAGGGCTGGAGTCACGGCTAGTAGGCGCGGGCCACGCGGTAGTGAACAGCCGCCTGCGCTCGCGTTTCAACGCCGCAGATTGGGCCTCAGAGCAGATGGGCGGCGTGAGCTACCTGTTCTTCCTGCGCGAACTGGTGCAGAAGATCGAGCAGGATTGGCCCAGCGTGCTCGCCACGCTCCAGGCCATCCGCGATACGCTGATCCATGGGGGTAACGCCCTTTGCAATGTGACGGTAGACGCCGCCAACTGGCAAACGATCAAACCGCAGGTCGATGAATTCCTCACCACGCTTCCCAAGGGAACAGCAACGCTCACCGACTGGGCGCAGCCCGAACTTCCTACGAAAGAGGGTCTCACCATCCCCGCCCAGGTGAACTACGTAGGCAAAGGCGCCAACCTGTTCGACCTCGGCTATGCGCTGAAAGGCTCAGCGTTCGTGGTCAATAACCACCTCAACGGCTCATACCTGTGGGACAAAATCCGCGTGCAGGGCGGCGCATACGGCGGGTTTGCCGTGTTCGACAGCCAATCCGGCGTGTACACATTCCTCTCCTACCGCGATCCCAATCTTACCCAGTCATTGGACGCCTACGACCGCGCCTCGCACTATCTGCAAACGCTGGAACTGGATGAAAGCGAAGTGACCAAGTCGATCATCGGCACTATTGGCGATTTGGACACCTATCTGCTGCCCGACGCGAAGGGCTTTACCTCGCTGCGCTGGTTCCTATTGGGCACTACCGACGAGGAACGCCAGCGCCTGCGTAATGAGGTGCTTGACACGACCGTAGAAGACTTCCACCGCTTTGGCGAAGCGCTGGCGAAGATGAAAGACAACGCCGCGGTCGCTGTGCTTGGCGCGGATGAGGCCATCGAGAAAGCCGGAATCTTTGATGAGGTCAAGAAAATTCTTTAACCTATGGACATCCACGAATATCACCGCGGCGAATACACCATCAGCACCGACCCGGCGCGAATCGACACCGGCAAGGTGCACGAGATGCTCATCCAGCTTACCTATTGGGCGCAGAACCGCACGCTCGACGTGGTGGAGCAGGCTGCGGCAAACTCGCTCAACTTCGGCGTCTATCACAACGGCGCGATGGTGGGGTACGCCCGTATCGTCACCGACTACGCCACCTTTGCTTGGCTGTGTGATGTGATCATCCTACCAGAGCACCGCAAAGGCGGGCTGGGCAAATGGCTGGTGGAGTGCATTATCAACCACCCGCAGATCAAACCGCTACGGCGCGTGCTGCTTGCCACCAAAGACGCGCACGGGTTGTACCGCAAGTACGGCGGCTTCACAGAAATGGCCAATCCAGAACGCTGGATGGAACTGTTCAACCCAAACGCATAGACTGGCGCGTTAACACGACACAGTGCGGGGAACGGTTCCCCGCACTGTGTCGTGTTAACCGATCCTATCACCTGGACTGGCGGTAGAGATCCAGCGTCTCTACGGCGTGGCGCAGGTGCGGGATCACAATGCTGCCGCCAACAATTAGCGCGACGTTGAAGGCCTCATACAGCTCCTCGTCTTTCCAGCCCGCATCCGCGCATTGGACGATGTGATAGTCGATGCAGTCGTTACAGCGCAGCACCATCGATGCCACCAGCCCCAGCAGCTCCTTCGTCTTGCTATCCAGCGCCCCATCATGGTAAGCGTTGGTATCCAGGTTGAAAAAGCGCTTAATCCCTAAGTGATCGATCTCGGAAATGCGCTCGTTCATGCGCGTGCGGTAGCTCTGAAATTCATCGAGGCGGCTCATGGAAATATCCTCCATTAGATTTTGGTTTGACCGATTCTACCAGTGAGTTTGCGAAAAAAAGAGGCAAAGTCTTGCGCAATTGAGGAAAGGGTCGTATAATACCCCTCGTTGTTCGGGGCGTGGCGCAGCCCGGCTAGCGCGCTTGCATGGGGTGCAAGAGGTCGAAGGTTCAAATCCTTTCGCCCCGACTACAGCACCACCTGAGACCGCTTGAGTGAATTGTCTCATCACTCGAGCGGTCTTTTTGTTTTGCCTGAGATCTTATAAAATAACCGAGCGAAGGCCGGGTATTTTACTCTTTTGACTGGCGCGCCGATTGCATAACCTGCTGGTAAACCTCTACTGCTGTTCCGGCCAGCCCAGCGCTGAAGAACAAGATCACGCTGATTGCCGGGGCGGTGAAACTCAAATGAGATTCAACCGACGGCAGTGCGGTCTCCAGCATCCCATTCAGGCTGGCCCACGCAATGCCAAACACCGCTGCCGCGCTAAGGGCTGCGGCAGCCAACCCGGGTTTTCGGCCAAACGTACAGGCGATCAGCAGCACAGGCAGGAGGAGCGCCGCCACTGAAGGTGAGCCCACCCCGTAATAGACGATATCGGCGGCGACCAATACGAACAGCAGCCCCGAAAGCAGCACTGCGGACAGGGAAGGATGGCCACGTCTCGCCATGATGGCGAGCCCAGCTAGCAAGCCACCCAAGATCAGCCCGCCAACAACCGTTTCCCAATCTTCGAGCGTGCCAGTTATTGCCCAGCCACCAATGATAGCAATCACAGCAAGCCCTACGCCAGCGCATGCAAATGTGACAATCTGTACCTGCGCCGTGCGACGCAGGAGGGATAACTGGACCTGTTTATGATGAGAGGTGTCTTGTACCATATTCAGTTCTCATAACAAAATTTGCGGATTTGCACTGCAACAAATATACTGCAAATCCTTCACGAAGGTATACTCCATATTGATACTTTTCTGCCCGACTACAGCACCACCTTAGACCGCTCGAGTGAATTGTCTCATCACTCAAGTGGTCTTTTTGTTTTACAAGCAAGCTTATACGATCATTCTGTGTCTGGGGACATGCCCGCTCGCAGTTTGTTCGTCTCTTCCTTCAATACTGCGATCATCTGCGACAGGTAATCGTGGATGACGGCGCGTTCCGCTTCGCTGTAGTGCACCGCGACCACTGCCATCGCCCTGCTGAGCGAGGCGAATATCTGGCCAATTTCCTGCGCGCGTTCAGCGATTGGCTCGATGATTACCGAGCGGCGGTCCGTTTGGCTGCGCCGGCGAACAGCAAAACCAGCCTTTTCCAGGCGGTCGACGATTTTGGTAATGGCCCCGGTGGTAAGCCCGGTAAATTCGGCCAGTTGACCGGCAGTCATTGCGCCCTTCCGAAACAGTACGTCCAGGCATTTGTTCTCGGTGGCACTTAGTCCAAAATGGTCGGCAATCGTCTGGTGAAATATCACAATATGCGTGCTTAATTGGCGCCCCAGATCCTCACCAGCAGCTTTCTTTTCCGCTTCTTCTCCCATACTGCCTCTTGACAAATGAAGACAAATTTTGTAATATATCTTCCAGTGGAAGATATATTCGTAGTATTTATTATACTACGGAAAGAAAATGCGATAAGGCAATTATCGAACTTGCACCCAAACAGATCGACCGGGAATCGTATTTCCGATAATTAGGAGGAGATATGTTGTCAGAAAATGAAAGAGCACAAACTATCGTACAGGAGAATACCAGGGCACTGCCGCTGCGAAAACGTTTGCTGGCTGCGGCTGGGCTATTCTTTCTCGCCCCGCTGGTAGGCGAGTTTTTACTGGGCAATCTGCCGATTACGTGGCTCTGGGTGCTTCCGATGCTGGCCCTGTTTTATGGAGGCGGAGCATTGTTGGTGCGAGAATCCGCCCGGCGCTTGAACCTGAACTGGGCTGGGATTGTTTTGCTCGCACTAGCTTATGCAGTGATCGAAGAGGCGTTTGTAACCCAATCCTTGTTCAACCCCAACTTCCTGGGCATGCGCCTGCTCGATTATGGGTATATCCCTTCGCTCGGGATCAGCATATGGTGGACTGTGTTTGTGCTGGGGATACATACGGTGTGGAGCATTTCTGTACCGATTGCACTGATCGAAAGTCTCTCCCCGCGCATGGCCCGGGTGCCCTGGTTCGGTCCGGTCGGGTTGATTATCACTGCGCTTTTGTTCCTTGCCGGCACATTCCTACTCGCGTCAACGCAGCAGCAGGACCCATTTATGGCTTCTAGCGGGCAGTTCATCGGCAGCGGAGTGGTCGTGGTGGGCTTGATCATCGCGGCAGTAACGCTCGGGGGGAAACAAACGAAGTCGTCATTTGATGCGAAACAGCCGCCGCGCCCCTTCAAGGTAGGATTGGCCATGTTTCTACTCAGTTCTGGTTTCATGGGAATGGCCATTGTGCATAACATCATTCCGGCTGTAGTGAACGTGCTGGCGATGCTTGGTCTGGCTTTCGCGGCGGCCGCTGTGCTGTGGAGATGGTCGAGCCGATCCGGTTGGTCTAATATGCACCGATTTGCTGCTGCCGCCGGATTGGTGTTGACCTACATCTGGTACAGCTTCATTCAGGTACCATCCACCGGCGATACCAACCCGGGTATCGACGCGGCAGGCAATGTGATCTTCGCGTTGGCAGCGCTGATTCTACTGGCAATCGCCGGAAAACGCGCGGCGGATGAGGTGAGCAACCCCGATGAAGTCTGATCGACCGTATCGCTGCATACCTGCATTCCAGGGACGCACACTGCATGGGATCGGGAATCGGTCCCATGCAGTGCGCAGTAAGGATACAAGCGCAAATTACATGACCAAGTCTTGGTAGTGATAGGTAAGCAGTACCGTCACCAACTGTAGCAGCAATATCCCAAACAGAATGATCGGACGCCTGCTCACCCAATTCTCGATCTCATACGCCGCGAAGTACAGAATCATTGGTATCCAGAACATCCAAAGGCGAGCGACCTCTCCCTGCGCGGTTCCAGCAATGTTTAACAAAAGAAAAGAGAGCAAAAATGCCAGCAGCACCTGATCCCCGGGCCGGTGGTTGCGTAGAAATGTGCGAACAATCAGATTGCCTGCTTGGAAGAGAAATAAAATGTACAGTGGAAAACCCACCCCTGTTGCAAATTCAAGATTGTTGGTCCATGCAGCGCGAAGGGACTGTTGCATCCGAACCGCCGTAGGTTCCGGAGCAGTTGGCAGTGGTTGGCGAACACGCTCGTAAAAATCGAAATTGTGATTGATTGTTACGGTCGTTGTGAAGCGATCAAAAAAGTTATAGTCAAACACAAGCAGGAACAACAGGTATACCAAAACGGTGCCAGCGGCAATCATTATACCGATAGCAATCTGCCGGCGTAATGGTATCTGTTTACGATGCATCAGGTAATAAATCAGAAGCATTATTCCCACAAACGGGTAAAGGGGCAGCATCGTGAAGGCGAAGAAAATCATTGTGTACAGCAGCATGCCCAACAGAAAGGCCCCCAGCAATGACTGCCGGCGGACCACCTCAATGGACAGCCAGGCCCCTGCAAGGAACAAAACCGGATATACCGCCTGATCCATATACAGCGAAAGCAGAAGAATATTCGGGCAGGTGATTAACAAGATCGGGGAGATGATACCAACCATTCCAGTTGAACCAGACAAAAACCTGCGAGCAAACAAATAGAGCAAGAACACGAGCGACATGGCCACAAGAGGGAACAGGTAGGTTATCGTCCAAGATAGGCGCTGGAATCGTACATCAGATGGAAACGGCGAAGGGTTTCCATTCACCAGGCGGTCAAGGCTCACAAAGAAAACCATCATGCCAGGGGGTTTGGTGCTTGTAAACATCCGGTTTCCATATACGTTATCGTAGTCACGAACCATTTGGAGAATGGGCAGGGTATCCTGGCTAGCCTTGTTCACATACGTTCTGTGATGCTTTGTAAAATACCGGTCATGAAGCGATTGGAACGTATTGCCTTCCAGGAAACCGATCCCATACTGAAGCAGGCAGCCAGTGAGAAAGACAAGAATCAGTCCGCTGCGTATTTGACGGCGACCAAGAAACAGCCAGCAGATCAAGCCCAACAGAATTACGGCAGCAATTGCAAAGAAAATGTCGCGCAGCGTAAATGGGTTAGAAGTAATCACCCAATACCAGGCTGGTATGTTTACGAATAAACGCAGTTGAAACCCAAGAATCAGCCAGTGCAAAAATGCAGCCGTCAGCAAGAAATAGACAAGCAGCCCTGCCCGGATCCACTTCCATTGAAAATACCCTGGCTTCGTAATAACCTTGCGGTAACGAAGCGCGAGAAATAAAGATACGCCAAACAGTATCAACAGGAGCCAGGTGTAAAGGGGAGCTATTCGTAGCAAAACCAGCTTGAGAAAAGGGAACGGAAACGTCTTTACTAGTTCATAAATGTTCCCAACAAGAGGCATTTTTGCAACAATGATGGCGATAGACAGAAGCCATATTTGAAGAAAGAACAGCGCAAGGAGCGTGGGGACAAGCTTTTTGCGCTCCAGGCACCAGGAGTCGAGAGAACGTAGGATCGCCTGACATGCAGAAGGCGAGCGCCATAACCACACAGTCAAACCGATCACCAGGAGAACAAGCCCGATCTGAACGCCTACCAAAACCAACCGGTAGGTCGATAGGCCAAACAATACCGCATTTTCCGTTTCTGATCTGGAGCTCAAAAACCACACAATCGCAGCCAGGCCTTGAAGACAGACCGGAATCAAAAAATTTTTGAGAAGTTTCATGAGAATGTTCGCAATGAAAACCAGGATGACAGATTTGGAGAGCGGATTGAGATAAGATCGGGGAGAATGACCGGAAGCAGCCGCATCGATTATACCGGAGAGAGGCTCATCCCGGTAGTCTCGGAACAGTCTATTGCGAAATGAAAAGTCCCAACGAATAACGCTCGTTGGGACTTTTCGTTTATCGATCGCGCTCCGCAGCGTTTTTGCCCAGTAGACAAAATTTTGTGGACGGAGTAGCTCTATCACATCCAGCATCTAATGGTAATCATTACTTGGCTCGCTGGCAGAAGCGCAATCCATTTCTCATGTTCTGAAGTAGATTATACGCATCCAGGCAGCGAAAGATACCTCGTAATCCTCCTCTTTCATCTGCCCGGTTTTCCTGCCAGGGACCGGTAGGGGCACTCCCCGCTTGCACAGTCGCTTCGCCCGGTGGTTTACCCGACCACTTCCTCGAGCAAGCCCATCACCGCCTGGAGCGTTTTGCGCTGCGAATCATATTTTGGATCGAAGGAGGCAATGCCCATACCACGGATAGCAAACGCCGAACGGAGCATGCGGAAGGCAGCCGCGGCCTCCTCGGGATACAGCCCGCCCGGCGCGGGGAAGTGGTTGGCGGGAGTTTCTGTGGGGTCGAGCACGTCCACGTCAAAGTGCAGGTAGATCTCCCGCACCCGGCTGCGCAGGGCATCTACCGCGGGCTGGAGCGCCGCCTGGATGCCCTGCTCGCGCACCTGCGGGCCGGTCACCAGACCCACTCCTTGCTCGGCGAACAGGCGCTCCTCCGCCGGGTCAAAGTCGCGGCCTCCCACATGAAGGATGTGCGATGGCAGTACGGGCCGGAACCCTGGGAGCGTTTTTGCGAGCGCTTTCCAGCCGAGCCCGGCAGCCGTGGCGAGGCCCATACCATCCAAAAAGCCGCTGCGGGTAGTGTCTGGGATATTAAAGTCGCCGTGCGCGTCGAACCACACCACACCCAGATCGTCTGAAAGCACCCCATGCAGGCCATTGATGCCTCCGATGGCCGCGCCGCAGTTACCCGAAAGAACCAGCGGAAACTGGCCCTGCGCGCAATCCCGCTGGATCTCTGCCGCGAGGCTGCGATAAAGATCGAAACTGGTTTTGATCTCGGTGGGAAAATCGTCTTGCGCCTCAACAAGTTTTGTACAAACGGTATGCCCGCGTGCCTGGAGGGCAGCTTCCAGGCCATTGTCGAGCCAGTACTGCGGGCCGGCGCCCATGCGGTCATTACGCCGGGCAGAATCATAAGGCAAGAGGAAGGTGCGAATATCCATTCGCCCATTATAGCGGATCGACCGAGCATTTTAATAGTTGACTTTATCAGTATACGATATAGAATATTTATGGGGGAATAACCAACTTTCGTTTCTGAACGTGTACGTGAAGGAGAAGAAAGAGATGGGAAACAAATTGTGGTACCGTCTGACGGCGTTACTCATCGTTGCTTCGTTCCTCCTCTACGCCTGTACGCCCGCCGCCGAAGAGACCCCGGGCGTAACAACCGTCCCAACACTGGCAGCTACCGAAGCGATGGATGCGACACCAACCGAGGCGGCTGCTGAACCAACGGCTACCGAGGCGATGGAGGCCACGCCTACGGAAGCAATGGAAGCCACCCCAACCGAGGCCGCCGAGCCCACGGAAGCGACCGCCGGCGGCGGGCTTGTTGGCTCGGATGTTTCCGGCGAGGTGGAGATCTTCTCGTGGTGGGTTGGTCCCGGTGAAGCCGATGGCTTGAACGCCATGGTTGAGATTTTCAACGGGGCATTTCCAAACATCACCTTTGAAAATGCCGCGGTAGCCGGTGGCGCGGGAACCAACGCCCGCGCGGTGCTGGCAACCCGGCTCTCTGCCAACGACCCGCCCGACTCGTGGCAGGCGCATGCCGGACAGGAAATCATCGGCACCTACGTGGCGGCCAATCAGGTTGCGCCGCTGGATGAGTTCTTCGAGGAGCAGGGCTTCAATGACGTGCTGCCCGAATCGCTCCTGCCGCTGATCTCGCAGGATGGCAGCCCCTATTCCGTGCCGGTCAACATCCACCGCTCGAATGTGATGTGGTACAACCCGTCTGTGCTGGAAGAAGCGGGGGTGGAAGTTCCCACCACGTACGAAGAGTTCTTCACCGCCTGCGATACGATCGTCGCTACCGGGCGCGACTGCCTGGCACTCGGCCCGCAGTGGACGGCCATGCACCTGTTTGAGAACGTGATGCTTGGCTCGATGGGCGCGGACGCCTGGAATGGGCTGTGGACCGGCGAAACCGACTGGAACAGTCCCGAGGTAACGCAGGGTCTGGAAGATTTCACCCGCGTGCTGGAGTATGTAAACAGCGATGCTTCTTCGCTCTCCGACTGGCAGCCCGCCGCCCGCCTGGTGGTGGACGGTGACGCAGCCTTCAACATCATGGGTGATTGGGCCTACGGGTACTTCGCTAACCCCGAACCCAACGGCCTGAACCTGACCCCCAACGAAGACTTCGCCTGGGCTCCCCCACCCGGAACAGACGGCGTATTTATGTTCCTGGCAGACAGCTTCGTGCTGCCCACCAGCGCCGCCAATGAAGAGGCAACCCTCGCGTGGCTGACGGTTGCGGCCTCGCGCGAAGGTCAGGAAGCCTTCAATCCGCTCAAGGGCTCTATTTGCGCCCGCACCGACTGCGATCCATCGCTGTTCTCTGAGTACTCGCAGGAGGCATCGGATGATTGGGCCAGCGACCAGGTGGTCGGCAGCCTGACCCACGGCGTGGTCGCCTCGGACGCATGGAAAGCGCAGGTTGATACCGCGCTGGGCCTGTTCCTGGCGGACCCCACCGGTGTGGCAGACTTCCAGGCAGCACTGGCGGCAGCGTGCCAATCGGACGGCAACTGCCAGTAGGCAAAACGGCCTATAATAAAAGCTGATGTAACTTCGCTGCCAGGTAGAGTTTGTGTGTATTGTGTGGGTTGCTGCGCAACTTCCACAATACACACAATAAAAAATGGGCGGTTCCATCACGAGCCGCCCATTTTTCTCAAAATCGCCGCGCGAAACGTTAAGAACCTATCCCAAAAATAGTTTTTGTGTTTGTGGTGCGCGACTATATCGCGCACCCAAACACAAAAAATAATATTGGGATAGATTCTAAGCTGATATGATTTTGATGGATGGTTCATGAAACGACTCCCACCGTTTCCGTTACCCAAGGTCCTCCCGGCAGTGCTGCTGGTTCTGGTTGGCATTGCGGGGATCGCTTTCATCGTGCAGAACGGCCTGCGCATTGGCGGGACGAACTTCCAATCCATTGGCTTGCTCGCCGGAGCAATGATCATCTATGCCGGGATTATGGTGTTCGTCAACCTGTTCCAGAACGAAAAGCTGCTCTCTATCGCCCTGCTTTCGCCCTCGATCCTGGCAGTGGCGATCTTTGTGTACGGCTTTATCGCCTGGTCGATGCGCGTTTCGGTGAGCCGCTGGAAAGGACTGCTGCCCGATTACACCTTCGTGGGGCTGGAGCAGTACATCAACCTGTTCAGCGACCGCCGCTTCATGATCGATATTCGCAACACGGTGGTGTTCACCACCGGTTTTCTGATTGGCTGCATCGTCATTGGGCTGGGGCTGGCAATTCTGCTGGACCAAAAGATTAAAGGGGAATCCATTTTCCGCGGCATCTTCCTCTTCCCCATGTCGATCTCGTTTATTGCTTCTGGCGTTGTGTGGGGCTGGCTGATGAACCCGGCGCGCGGCAGCCGCCTGACCGGCATAAACCTGATCTTCCAATCGCTCGGGCTCGACTTCCTTATCAGCCGGTGGCACACCACACCGCCCCCCTGGGGCATGGCGTTTACTATCATCCCGGCGGTATGGCAGCTCTCCGGGTTCACCATGGCGCTCTATCTGGGCGGCATCCGCAGCGTATCCGAAGAGATCCGCGAGGCAGCGCGGGTAGACGGCGCAAGCGAGTTTGAAATCTACCGCTATATTATTCTGCCCATGCTCCAGCCGGTGACTCTCAGCGCGGTGATCATCCTGGGGCATATGTCGCTCAAGATCTTCGATCTGATTGTGGCGATCGGCAATAAGGATCTGCGGCTGGACGTGCCGGGCATCTATATGTGGACGACCACCTTTGACGGCACCAACTACGCCCAGGGCGCAGCGATTGGCATCCTGATGCTGATCAGCGTGGCGGTGCTGGTCGTTCCTTACCTGATCTACAACATGCGCACCGAGGCAGAAATATGAAAGCGCGGCGCATTTCTCCAATCCGGCCTCTTATCTACCTCGCACTGCTGGTGCTGGCGGTGTTTTACCTGCTGCCGGTTTACATGATGCTGCTGACCGGGGTGAAGCCGCTGAGCCAGGTGGACCTGCGCACCATGTGGGATTTGCCCACCGGTGGCCTGCGATTTGAGAACTTCGTTGCCGGGTTCAACCAGCTTGCCCCCAACATCCGCAACAGCCTCGTGATGGTGCTGCCCGAGGCGCTGCTGTCCGCTCTGCTGGGGTCGTTCAACGGCTACCTGCTCTCCAAGTACAAGTTCCGCGGCTCCAACCTGATCTTCTCGCTGATCCTGTTTGGCATGTTCATCCCCTACCAAAGCATCCTCATCCCGCTGGTTAAGTTCATGCAGTTCATCCGCCTGTATGGCGACCTGCCGGGACTGGTGCTGGTGCACATCATCTACGGCATCCCCATCACCACGCTGATCTTCCGCAACTATTACGCGGGCATCTCCACCGAGATGATCGAAGCCGGGCGGATCGATGGGGCCAGCCTGATGGGCATTTACCGCCACATTATGCTGCCGCTTTCCGCGCCCAGCTTTGCCGTGGTGATCATCTGGCAGTTTACCCAGGCGTGGAACGAATTTCTGTTCGCGGTGATTCTGACGAACCAATCGAACTGGCCGGTGACGGTGGCGCTGAACAATCTGGCGGGCAGCCAACTGGTGCAGTGGAACGTGCTGATGGCGGCGACGTTCCTGGCCGCCCTGCCCACGCTGCTGGTGTATATCTTCCTGGGGCGCTACTTCCTGCGCGGGCTGATGGCCGGGGCGCTGAAGGGATAGTTGCTGTCCGCCTAAGCCGCTGCTAATTCTTCTCCGTGCGGTTCATCCAGCATTTTCGCCACCTGCGCGTGCGCCTCAGGGCTGGCCAGGCCTAACATGCGGTCGTTCACTTGCAGGACAATGCTGCCGTTGGGGATGAGGAACTGGTCATCACGCGAGATGAGCACAATGAGGTAATCGCGAGGGAGGCCAATTTCGAACACCGATTTTCCAATCACGTGGGAACCCTCACGCACAACCTCTTCTTCCAGCACGCCGCGCCAGCCCTGGTTCGGTGTGATCTCGATCGGGAATTTCGGCTGCTTTTGTACCGGATCATCCACTTTCAGCAGTTTTGCGACACTGGTAAGTGACGTTCCCTGGATGAGGACGGAGGCCAGCACAACGAAGAAAATGATGTTGAAAATCAATTCTGACTGCTCTACACCGGCCAGCCGCGGATAGGTCGCCAGGATAATGGGCACCGCGCCGCGCAAGCCAACCCACGAGATAAATGTTTTCTCTCTAACGGTATACCGGAACGGGATCAGGCCGATCCAAACACTGATCGGGCGCGCGACGAGGATCAGGATGGCGGCAAGCGCCAGCCCAGGGATGATCACCGGAATGAGGCGCGACGGGAATACCAGCAGCCCCAGCGTCAGGAACATGATGATCTGGAACAGCCACGCCAGGCCCTCATAGAAGCGTGTCAGGCTGCCCTTGTGCAGGAAATCTGCCCGGGCAAGCGACAGGCCAACCAGATACACCGCCAAAATGCCGCTGCCGCGCAGTAGCGACGTGACCGCGAACGCCAGTAAGACCATCCCCAGCGTTAGCACGGGATACAGGCCTTCGTAGCCCAGGCGCAGCCGGTTGATCAGGTATAAGAGGAGCTGGCCAAAGATCAGGCCGAGCAGCCCGCCAATAATCATCTGCTGGAAAAACAGCAAGATCAGGCTCCAAATCGATTGGTCGGGCGACTGAAGCAGTTGAATGAAGCCAATAGTCAGGAACACCGCCATCGGATCGTTGCTGCCCGACTCGAACTCGAGCACAGGGGCCAGTTTGCCCCGCAGGTTCACCCCCTGAGACCGCAGCATGGCGAAAACAGCCGCCGCATCGGTGGATGAAGTGATCGCCCCGATCAACATGCCCTCTAGCAAAGAGATATGCAGCAGCAGGTGCGCGGCAACCCCTACGATGGCGGCGGTGATGAACACCCCTAGCGTTGCCAGGATCAGGGATTCTTTAAAAACGTAGCGGATACTCTGGAAATCGGTATCTAACCCGCCGGAAAACAGGATGATCGAGAGCGCAAACAGGCCAATGGCCTGCGCAAAAAACGGGTCATCAAAATAAATGCCGCCCAGACCTTCCGATCCTGCCAAAATGCCAATGAGCAGAAAAATCAACAACGAAGGCACGCCAAAGCGGTCGGAGAACTTGCTGGCAACGACGCTCAACACCAGAAGAACAGCGGTAATAAGGAATGTAATTTCAATCACTCCGGGCATTGTTGTTTACCTTTTCGATGATGTTTTCTTCCGGAAGGCCTCTCTTCTGCGACAAACGCACAAACCCAAACCCGGCTTAGACGTACCATGTCCATTATTATATACGAATAAAACCTTCCCCCTGCCCATTCTGATAAATTTTCTTGCGCTCTTTATGGGTTTCAAGGAGTTTGGTGTCACAGGGGGTAATCCCACCACCAGTGACACCAAACTCCTTGAAACTACATATGAGCCTTTTCTTGCTCCCCATTGGGCTTTGGCAGCGCAAAATCAACCGTCCCACCCAACCACCGAGGGATGGTTCGTGACCCAGGCACGCTGGGCGAAGGTCGCGGGCGTTACAGTGACGCTTGCGGGTTTGCCGCGTGCCGCCGCCGGGAAGCGCTAGAATATCCTACCGCATCTCTGGCAGCGCCGGTGACGGCTGCCAGCAGCAGGAAGACAAACATGCCGCCCAGCACGGCGAAGATGAACACTTCGCTATCGAGCCCGAAGAAATGGTTGAGCAGTGGCACGCCGGGGAACATGGTCAGCCAGGTGAGCAAGCACGCACCGTAGGCCCAGGGGAACAGGCTTGCCAGCGTGCGCTGCATATTGGAGACCTTCCGCGCCCGCTTATCATTGCGCGATGACTGGAATCGCCAGGCGGCAAAGCCGATCAACAGGCCGAGCACGGGCGGGAATAACCCCGCGCCAAACAGCAGCATGGGAACGGTGAGCAGCATCATTGCCAGGGCGCTGTGCTTGCGGTCGATCCACCAGACGGCCCACAGCAGATAGGCCAGCGAGAACAACACCGCCAAAATACCAGTAATCAGCATATTGGGAAGAATGGTGAGGGCCGGCTCACCGCTGAGGATCGCAAAGAACTTCGAATCGGGCCAGGAGAGGATGAAGAGATCCGCCGGTTTAACGCTGCCCTGCAAGATCTCGCCAATGCCGTGTTCGACGCCCATCACAGCGACATATCCGCCAAAGGTCGATATCATCAATCGCGCAGATGGTTTCATCATGCACCCTCTTTTTGGAATGTTTGCGCCAATCCTGCCGCCCAGGCGCGGATCTTGTCCCAATCGCGCGCGTCGCTGGCAGGCATCTGCTTCATGGCAGGGATCAGGCTGTAGGGGAAGCGCAGGTGAGCCGGGTCGAACTTGCCGCCCACAATCTCCACCGAGACCGGTTTGAGCCAGGGGAACTTCGCCAGGATGGTGTCGACGTTCTTGCGCACATCCACCCACTGCTCGGGTTTGTCTTCCCAGGGCCCGCCCGCGAACACCGCCACCGGAATCCCGGCGGCGATGGCCTTCTGATGGCGTTTGAGGAATCGAATGGTATCGCCGTGCCAGCGGAACATATACAGCGGGCCGCCCAGCACCACTGCGCCGTAGCCGTCCAGGGATTTCACGTCTTTCGCGGGTTGGAGATCAGTGGCGAGCCCCTGCTCGCGCAGAGTCTCCGCGATTTGTTCGGCCACTTCTTGCATCGCGCCGTGGGTCGATGCATAGGCAACCAAAATTATGTCATTCATTTTTGTTCACCTTCTTTCTATCGCAACAATTATAAATACACTTTTAATAATACATGAATTACAATACTATGCTAATAATCATCTCATCGATTTTGCATATTTTACCCGTTTCCTTTCAGAACCAATAGAACAGATAAGACAAATGGGTTGCACCATGACCCAAAGGTGAGTAATATTGTTGAAATAAGGAACAAAATAAAGAGATTAGGATTTAGTTATGGTTTCCACCTATCAAAAAGCGCCATTGTTTTTATTTGATCCAATAGAGGGTTTGCGCGATCCTATAATGCGTGCAAATCATTATCCACAGTTGAGAATTATGGGGAACAAACATCGCTTACTGCCTTGGCTGTATGAAATATTCTCATCTTTGAAGTTTGATAGTGTTTTGGATGGGTTCAGCGGCAGTGGTAGTGTTTCTTACTTGTTTAAACAAATGGGAAAGACGGTTATTACTAACGACTTCCTTCAATATCCATATCATCTTGCTAATGGCTTAATTGCCAATCCAGGAATTAAAATATCGGACGATGATCTTGTATTCTTAATTCATAAGAATGAAAATGCTGATCGATTCATCGAAACTACTTTCAACGGAATTTTTTTTACTGAGCAAGATCTTCAGTTTTTGGATAATATATGGGCAAATCTAAGATATATTGAAAATAACTATAAAAAATCACTCATACTTTCCGCATTGTTTCGTTCGGTTTTGAAGAAACAACCCAGAGGTGTCTTTACAATAGGTAATGAAAGTGCAGAGAAATATAATGATGGGAGGCGCGATTTACAGATAAACCTTGAAACTCATTTCAGCGAGTCGGTAAGTCTAGTGAATTCGATTCTTTTTGATAATGGAAGAATTAATAAAGCAAATCAGGAAAGCATTTTTGACCTCAAGTTAGATCACTTTGTTGACCTAGTTTATTTTGATCCCCCTTATGTACCTCGAAGTGATGACAACGATTACATAAAACGTTATCACTTCTTGGAAGGTCTCGCATGTTACTGGGAAAATCTTGAGATAATGGAAACTAGCAAGGTTCGAAAGATCAAAAAACAGTTCACTCCTTTTTCTTACAGACGAACAGCCAGGGAGGCATTCGATAGGCTTTTTCGGAAGTATGCAGACAGTATCATTGTGCTATCGTATTCAAGTAATGGATATCCTGATAAAGAGGAATTAATCGGAATAATGAAACAATATAAGAGAAGCATAACGGTAGAAGAAAATTCTCACCGTTATCATTTCGGTACTCATAAAGGTGTTCGGCCTAATCGAGCTGTAGTAAAAGAGTACGTAATTATTGGAGCATAATAGAATGGAATTTCGAGAGTTTGTTAAAAGTCTTAGTCGCCTTCGCCAGCCTGCCTCACCTATAGAAGTATTAAGCTCAGATGAAATTCTAGCGGCAAATTCGCTCCTAGATTTAGAGGCAATCAATGTAACAAGCCTATCTACGCTAGTCCTTCAATACCCTAAGGTAGTTCCACTATTAGCAACTTGTGTCGGGTTGAGTCTCGAAAGCCTCAAATCGGAGTTGATGCATCAATTTGCAACGTCCAGTTGGACGTTGCTTTGTAAGAATCGCCCGATGGAATTGATAACCTTTCTCGATACAGAGTTCGGAATTGTTCAAGCAGTGGAAGCGCAAAGAACACGTGATTGGAAGTTTATTGATGTTCTGAGTGAGAGGCGTTTGTGGTCACAGCGCATCGCCTCTCGATCCATCTCAACCGGAAGAAGAGTAGAAGATGTTATAGAATCCGTATTAAAGGACTTTGGTATCCCATACAAAATGAGAACTACATTTGAAGGTTTACGGGGAGCCACCGCGCCCTGCGACTTTGCTATACCAGAAGGCGGTTCAATGGCAGTTATAGTTGGAGCCGCTAAAGGTTTTGATTCGACAGGAAGCAAATTAACAGACGCAGTACGGGAAATTGAAGCAATGGCTCAAACACGAAAACCTTCGCAATATGTATTTGCTATTGTTGACGGAATGGGATGGTTGAGAAGACAAGCTGATCTTCAACGCATTTACAACCTTTGAACGGATCATTCAATCGATGGCTTGTACTCATTATCACAATTCGACACATTTAAGAGCGAATTAATTAGAGCATTGAACCGTACTAATTTTTCCCTCAAGAAGTAGTGACTTCGCATGCTAATCTTCACCTCTGATCACATCGTCCTCCCCTTGCCGGAGGGCCACCGCTTCCCCATGCCGAAGTACCGGCTGCTGCACATGCGCGTGCGCGAGGCGGCCATTGTGCCGCCGGAGAACATCCACGTCTCCCCGCCGGCTTCTGACGAGGAGATTTTGCGCGTGCACCTGCCGGAATATTGGGACAAGGTAGTGAACGGCACGCTGAGCGAGAAGGAGCTGCGGCGGATCGGGTTTCCCTGGTCGCCGGGGCTGGTGGAGCGGACGCGGCGCTCGGCGGGCGGGACCATCGCGGCGTGCCGCGAGGCGCTGGCGTGCGGGTTTGCCGCCAACCTCGCCGGAGGCACGCACCACGCCTACCCCGATCACGGCGAGGGCTACTGCGTGCTTAACGATGTGGCGATTGCCGCGCGGGCGATGCAGGCCGAGGGCCGCGCCGCGCGCGTGGTGGTGATCGACCTGGACGTGCACCAGGGCAACGGCACGGCGGCCATCTTCGCGGGCGATCCGTACGTCTACACCTTCTCGATGCACGGCGCCAAGAACTTCCCCTTCCACAAAGAGGCGTCCGACCTCGATATTGCTCTGCCGGATGGCTGCGGCGACGAGGGCTATCTGGAAGCACTGCGCGGCGGGCTAGATACGATTATGCGCGATTTTCAGGCCGACCTGGGCATCTACATCGCCGGGGCCGACCCGTACCAGGACGATAAGCTGGGCAAGCTCAAGCTCACCAAGCCCGGCCTACTGGCGCGCGATCGCATGGTCTTCGAGCGCTGCCTGGACGAGGGCCTTCCGCTGGCGATTGTGATGGGCGGGGGATATTCGCGCAATGTGGAAGACACCGTCGATATCCAATTCCAAACCGTTAAGCTGGCTGTTGACTTGGCCAGAAGCCAGTAATAGTAAGTTAATGCGCTTGTTGAAAACGCAAAGCGTTTTCAACAAGCGCATTTTTCTTTAGCAAAGAAAACAGTGAGTATTTGTCGCACGAGGTGCGACAAATACTCACTGTTTCCCTTTTAGTACTTGAACCACAAGAATTTTCGCTTAGGGCGGTTCTGGCTGAACAGCGTTACCGCGCCTTCGAACAGGCTGATGCCCAACAGCACCGGCAGCACCGACTTGTTCGAGCGGGCAAACGCCAGCGGAGCAGTCGCCAGGGCGGCACTCTGCGCCGCGTCCAGCCCCAGGTGAGCCTTCATCGGCAGCACCTTGAAGATGCCCAGCTCGTACTTGGTGAACATGCTGTACAGCGCCGTCACAATAGCCGAGCCGGTGAGCAGCTTCGTCACGAACGGATCCATGCGGAAGATGCGCGGCAGCGCCAGCAGCCCGGCGGCCGTGGCGTAGTCGATGATCCCATGCGTTTTGGTATTGATCATTTTCTTCATACGCTTTCCTTTCTGAAACCAGGTAACCTTAACCAGTAATAACCAAATGCCGCACCCAGAGTATGCGATCCGGGTGGATATAGAGTCTAAAATCTGCGAGAAGCACAAACAAGAGGGGAGTTTTCACCTGTGAGTGAGGGGCTTTTCCCCATCTGGTGATACACTTTCGAAAATTATGTTATGTGCTGCTGTTTGCGCGGCATGGCCGCGCAAACAGCAGCACATAACAATTTTTAGATAAGTACCAAGGAGAATCCCATGAGCAACGATCCCTTCACCAAGAATCGCGCCGCCTACGACGAGATCGCCGGGCGGTATGCCGAACGCAACGCCGAAATGCAGCCTTATATAGTGGATTCGGCTAACCGGCTGATCGAAGCCCTGCGCGCTGCCGGGCGCGCAAACCTGCCCGTGCTCGATCTGGGCTGCGGAGCCGGACGCGACTCGGCCTGGCTGTCGTCGCGCGGGGTGCGCGTCAACGGCGCGGACCTCTCGCGAGGGATGCTGGCAGAGGCCAAGAAGCGGGTGCAGAGTCCGCTGTGCCAGTTGGATATGCGCAGCCTGCCGTTTGCCACTGACTCATTTGCGGCGGTCTGGTGTCAGGCGGCCCTGCTCCACTTGCCTAAGGCGCTGGCGCCTGCCGCCCTGCGTGAAGCCCGCCGCGTGCTTCTGCCCGAGGGCCTGTTGTATGTATCCGTACAGCGCGGCGAGACAGAAGGCTTCGAAACGCGCCCCTACGAGCCGGAGGAGCGTTACTATGCGCATTATCAGGTGGATGAATTCGTCAATCTGGTGCAGTCGGCCGGGTTTACCATCGTCGAGCAGGGGGAAGCCTTCGCTCGCCGCCCGTGGGTATGGGTCCGGGCGCGGAAAAAATAGACGTCCGTTGCATCAACTGCCAATTCGCCCAGCGCTAAAGCGCAATGCTTCGCATACTAGCCGGGGGATTATGAACGATAACAATTAAATCGCGTAATCGAGGTGTTTCTACTCCACCGATCGCCTGGCGGCTGAAGCCACGGCTAGGTCACCAGAGCCCCACCTTCGTGGGGCTAAGAGAAGAGGCGATAACTTCAGTATAACGGATAGAACGTTCTTCTCCCCCATTTCCGCGGAGTTTCAGACAAAAAAACAACCTGTTTGGCAGGATTCTTAGCCCCACGGAGGTGGGGCTTCGTTGACCTTGCCGTGGCTTCAGCCGCCAGGCGATAAGTAGAGGAGACCACCAGATTACGCGAATAATTTGTTAATATTAATAATTCCCCGGCGTCGGTGCAAATGGGTTACGCGTTCTCTTTATGAAAACGAATAACCGGGCTGTGCAATCCTTTCGCCCAGGCCGGAGAACGGTTTGCGGCTGAAAAATTACGCTCGATGTAACTTCTCAGCCGCTTTTCCATCTAATCAAGTAGAAGTTCAGCGTTACGAACCGCATTTGGAGGGAATACAGATGAATAAGATGGTAAACGAATCAAGTCTCGACCGGATCATCCGGGTGGTGGCTGGCTTATTGCTGCTGGCGCTCAGCCTGTTGGGGGTTGTCACAGGGGCGCTCGGCACGGTGTTACTCGTGATCGGCGCGATTCTGCTGATTACCGGGGTGGTCGGCTTCTGCCCGCTGTACGCGCTTCTGCGCATCCGCACCAACCACGCGTAGTGGTATTGTTATTGGGGCTGTCTCAAAAGTACATTGAGACAGCCCCTTCCGATTTTAAAGGGGATGTGATTCAATAGGGGCATGGCCAAGAAAAAACTACCGCCCGTGTTCAAAGAATATACGATGGGGCAGATGGT
>JAEYTI010000208.1 GCA_023434145.1 Chloroflexota bacterium
ACCATCTGCCCCATCGTATATTCTTTGAACACGGGCGGTAGTTTTTTCTTGGCCATGCCCCTATTGAATCACATCCCCTTTAAAATCGGAAGGGGCTGTCTCAATGTACTTTTGAGACAGCCCCAACTACGATACTGTAAGTATCAATATAGGTGTCAGGTTGTAGAGCGCGATGCTGTGTACCACCCTCCACAACCTTAAAGCGCAGGCGGATGCCAGATTCTTTGAAAACGGTTATACTGTAGCGGCACGCCGAGGACGAGACCCGGCTGCCGGAAAGAATATGATCGAGAAGACAACCGCCCTCCCCAAAATATTGCTGGAATCCTCGCCCGACTGGCAGGATTATGAGCTGCTCGACAGCGGCGATGGCCAAAAGCTGGAGCGCTACGGAAAGTACACCCTCCGCCGCCCCGAGCCCGAAGCCGTCTGGCGCCCTGCCCTGCCCGAACGCGCCTGGAACAACGCTCATGCCGTGTTTCGCCCTTCACCAGAAGAGAACGGTGGGCACTGGGAGACCTTGCGCCCCGTGGATGAGCGCTGGCAGATGCGTTACAAAAACATGCGTTTCTGGACGGCCCTCTCCGCTTCGCGCCATTTGGGCGTGTTCCCCGAGCAAGCCGCGCAGTGGGATTGGGTGACGGAACAGATCCAGCAGGCTGGTAAATCTGAGCCGATCTCTGTCTTGAACCTGTTCGGCTACACCGGACTAGCAACGCTGGCGGCGGCGGCGGCAGGAGCACGGGTTACCCACGTGGACGCTTCTAAGAAGGTGATCACCTGGGCGCGCGAGAACCAGGAACTATCCGGGCTTTCCGAGCGCCCCATCCGTTGGATTGTGGATGACGCGCTCAAGTTCATCCAGCGCGACGCCCGCCGCGGTACCCGCTACGATGGGCTGATCCTCGACCCGCCCAAGTTTGGGCGCGGGCCAAAGGGCGAGGTATGGGAATTCTACCGCCTGCTGCCCAGCCTGCTAGATGCCTGTCGCGAAGTGCTCGCGCCGCGCCCGCGCTTTGTGGTGCTTACTGCTTACGCCGTCAAAGCTTCCGCGCTCACCCTGCACTACGCCATCGAAGAGATGATGCGCGGACTGAACGGCCAGACCGAAGCCGGCGAAGTGGTTTTACAAGAGAAAAGCGCCGGGCGCATCCTATCGCTAGCAATTTTTGGCCGCTGGAGCAGCGGACGCTAAGGGAACGCGTATGAACGAACAGAAAACCATCGCCATCATCGGGCCGGGTGCAATGGCAGAAGCCATCATCGGCGGACTGCTGCGCCGCCAGATCACCACGCCCGAGCATATTCTGACCTCGGGGCCGCGCGCCGAGCGGGGGAAAGAACTGCGCGAGCGCTACGGCATTCGCCCCTTCACCGACAACCGCGAAGCTGTCCAGCAGGCAGACGTGGTCATCCTGGCGATCAAGCCGCAGCGGCTCTCCAAGGTGCTGCCTGCCCTCTCCGGTGCGATAAGGCCGCACGCGCTGGTGCTTTCGATCATCGCCGGGGCCACCATTCAGACCATCTCCGAGCGGTTAGAACATGCTGCGGTCGTGCGCTCCATGCCCAACACCCCCGCCCAGATCGGCGAGGGTATTACCGTGTGGACGGCCTCGACCGCAGTCTCCGACGAGCAGCGCACCGAAGCTTGCGAGATCCTCTCGGCGCTGGGGCAAGAAGTGTACGTGGAAGAAGAGAGCTACCTCGACATGGCAACCGCGCTCTCCGGCACCGGCCCAGCGTACGTGTTCTTATTCATGGAAGCGCTGATCGACGCGGGCGTGCATATGGGCTTCCCGCGCCGCATCGCCGAGCAGCTTGTGATGCAAACCATCCTCGGCTCGGTATCGTACTACGACAAACACAAGGCCCACCCGGCGCAGCTACGAAACCAGGTCACTTCCCCCGGCGGCACGACCGCCCAGGCGCTTTACTATTTGGAAAAGGCAGGGTTCCGCACCGCGCTTTCGCGAGCCATCTGGGCCGCCTACGAGCGCTCACAGGAATTGGGCAAGGGGCTGAATGCGAGCGTGCTGGACAATAAGGAATAGATTCACCCAGATTCGGGTAGGGGCGCAGCGGTATGATCCAACCCCATTATCATGGAACCACAATGCTGCGCCCGTGACCGCAGAAACAAAGAGTTCTGCCACCCTGATGCCGGGCGGCTAAAGCCGCGGCAAGGTCACCAAAGCCCCACCTTCGTGGGGCTCATTCTGTGTGGATTGGATTGACTCTTTGATCAATTGCAAAGAGATAACCCAATCCCACAAAATCAAACTCAGAATTACCGCTGCTGGCGAAAACCAATTTGTCTAACCACAACGAGCCCCACGAAGGTGGGGCTTTGGTGATGTAGCCGCGGCTTTAGCCGCCAGGCCTTCTCCTAAGGGATCTGATTGAACCACCGCAGCCCCAAGAACCCTCCACTGAGGAAGGCCAGCATGGCCATGCCCCCCACCAGCGCGGTGACTTCGGTCTGCTCTTCCACCCAGGCCAACTTGCTCCCCAAACTGGTGTAGATATCCGAAAGCTCACTCGAGTCCTCAGCATAGAAGTATTCCCCGTCCGTTGCCTCCGCGATGGCGCGCAGGGTCAGCTCGTCCAGCTTGACCGGCTGGTCGTTGACGATGGTCGTTTCGCCGCGCCGCCCGATGCCCACGGTAAACACGTTCACGCCCTCGGCCTGGGCGCGTTCCGCCGCTTCGAGAGCGGGGAGCCCGCGGTTCGATTCGCCGTCCGACATCAACACCACCAGCGCCGGGCCTTGCTCGCCATTCCGGTCCGCGGGGCGCAGGGCAAGTTGATCCAGCGCCGCGGTCAGGCCGTCACCGATCGCGGTGGCTCCGCCTGCGAACAGCGCCTCCACGCCGCGCTCTACCAGGGCGCGATCGCGCGTCAGCGGAACCATCACATTGGCCGAGGAGTGGAAGGCAACCAAGCTGAGCTGCGTCTTCTCGGGTACCGAATCGACAAACGCCAGCGCGGCTCTGCGGGCAGAGGTCATGCGGTCGGGCTTCATATCATCGGCCTTCATCGAACCGGAGACATCCATCACCAGCACGATGGCCGCCTGCTCGCGCGGCACCGAAACGACCGCCGTGGGACGTGCCATGCTGATCAGCAGCAGCGCCGAACCAAGCAGGTACAGCGCCGGGGGCACGTGCCTGCGCCAGCCGGGGTCCGCGCCAACAACCGAGGCCAATAAATCCAGGTTGGTAAAACGGACGGTGTATTTTCTCCGCCGCCGCTGCGCCAGCATATACGATCCGGCCAGCACGGGGACCAGCAGCAGCCCCAAGAGCATCCACGGCCACTCAAAGTGCATCACCGGCCTCCTTGCGCATCGTCCGCGTGCTTGCTGCTGCTTTTGCCGCGTGTTCGCGGTTGAGCAGGGTAGCCTGGCGGCGGCGCTTCTCCAAAAAGCGCACCAGAACCGGCAGCAGATCGTCCGCGGTTGAAAGCTCCAGCAGATCCACACCCGCCGCCGAGAGATCCGCGCGCAGGCGGGCAGCCTGTTCTGCCGCCGCCGCTTGGAAGCGCTCGCGCAGGGCCGCGTTCCCAGTATCCACCACCAACTGCCTCCCGGTCTCCGGGTCTTCCAGGGCAATCATGCCCACGTCTGGCAGCTCGCTTTCGCGCGGATCGCGCAGGCACACGGCAACCACCTCGTGACGCTGCACCAGCCGCAGCAGAACATTCTGCCAGCCGGGTGGGGTAAGGAAGTCGGTGACGAGGATAATAAATGAACGCCGGGGCAGCGCGCGCTCAAAACGAGTCAGCGCGGCATGCAGATCTGTCGCGCCAGATCCAGCCCGGTTCGCCTCGTTGCTCACCGCATCGACCAGCCTCAGCAAATGCTGCTGCCCCGCCGAAGGTGGAATCATCGCCAGCGGGGCATCCGCGAATAACAGCGCCCCCACGTGATGGTTGTGCCGCAGGAAAATCTGCCCCACAACCGAAACAAACTCCACCGCTCGCTCGCGTTTCAACATACGGGCCGTGCCCCAATCGACCGAGGGGCTTACGTCTAATGCCAGCCACACATCCAGGGCGCGCGTCACCCGCGATTGGCGCACGTAAGGTTTGCCCAGCCGCGCCATCATATTCCAGTCCATCTGGCGCACGTCGTCGCCGGGCTGGTATTCGCGCAGATCATCGATCTCCATCCCTGCGCCGAGCAGCAGCGAACGCTCGTCGCCACCCAGGCGCGATGCCAGCGGGCGCAGGACGGTCCATTCCAGCCTTCGCAGCAGGTTCCCGGCGGCGCGCAGCCCGTGTTTTGCGTCAAACCGTGCCATCGCCGCCTACTTGTTGGTAAACCGGTCGCGCAAGTCGATACGCGGCGGTGGATATCGCTCCAGCAGCTCGCGGATGACCGAATCGGCGGAAATGCCCTCCGCAAGCCCTTCGTAACTGATCACAAGGCGGTGGCGCAGCACGTCACTCGCCAGCGCAGCCACATCCTGCGGCAGCGCATACTCGCGCCCGCGGATGTACGCCAGCGCCCGCGCCCCAGCCACCAGGTTGATCGAAGCGCGCGGGCTTCCTCCAAACAGGATGGCCCCCTGCAAATGCTCCATGTTGTGCTTTTCGGGATAGCGGGTGGCATCGACCAGCGTGGCAGCGTAGGCGATCACGCGCGAGTCGACGTACACCTTCGTGGAGGCCTGCTGCATCTCCAGCAGATCTTCCAGGGAAATGACCGGTCGCAAGGTGATCCCTGGACCGATCACCCGCTCCACTACGACCATCTCGTCTTCATACGTCGGGTAGTCGACGATGACTTTTAGCATAAAGCGGTCGAGTTGGGCTTCGGGAAGCGGATAGGTGCCCTCCGACTCGATCGGGTTCTGCGTCGCCAGCACCAGGAAAGGCTCCGGCAGCGGGAAAGTCTCCTTGCCGATGGTCACCTGCCGCTCTTGCATGGCCTCCAGCAGCGCAGACTGCACCTTGGGCGGCGTGCGGTTAATCTCGTCCGCCAGCAGCAGGTTGGCGAAGATCGGGCCAAGTTCAATGGTAAACTCGCCGGTCTTCATATTGAAGATGCGCGTGCCGGTCAGGTCGGCGGGGACGAGATCGGGCGTAAACTGCACGCGCCCAAACGTGCCCCCTACCACCTGCGAAAGCGAGCGAATCATGGCAGTTTTTGCCAGCCCCGGCACGCCTTCCAGCAGCACGTGGCCCCGCGCAAGCAGCGCTACCAGCAGCCGCTCCAGCACGTAATCTTGCCCCACAATCAGCCGCTTGACTTCGAACAGCACCCGCTCCATGGTCGAAGTTGCCGGGCGGATCTGCTCCTGCAAGCGAAGAGTGCCGGTTTCTTTATTTTCTTTGGTTACCACAAGTCCTCCAATAAAGGCCGCGCGCTTTTTGCGGCCTACGCTCTCCCCCGCGCTCGCTGCGTGTATTTCGCAGCCCTTTCCCCCACCAGTAAGACCCCGTATCGATCCCCGGTGACTTGTTTTCAGGGATCTTTCTTTTTGGCTCTTATGAGGTTTCAAGGAGTTTTTGGTGGGTAGGGGTGCAG
>JAEYTI010000276.1 GCA_023434145.1 Chloroflexota bacterium
ATCTGAAACACACCCGTTTGGGCCTCTGTAGGGTCATGCTTTAAATTATGACTATATCTATGACTTCAATCCACGATAGGTCTCTCGCCTTTGGTTCTCACCACATCTATACTGCTGAAAGAACTGACCAGAGGCGATTCTGGAACCAAATGACAGGAGGAAACAGAGTACCGGTATGGCAGAGAAACCATTTCCCCAAGAACCGCTTCCCACAATGGCGGAGTTAAACAAAATTTTGTCCCCGTATCAAAAATCAGACACCCGGCACAGTATCGTTCAGCTTGCCAACACCCTCATCCCCTATGTGGCGTTGTGGTACCTGATGTACCGCAGCCTCGCCGTTTCGTACTGGCTGACGTTGGCCCTGGCAGTGGTTGCCGGGCTGTTTCTGGTGCGAATCTTTATCTTCTTCCATGACTGCGGGCACAATTCATTCTTCCCCGATAAGAAGATGAATAAAAGGGTAGGATTCTGGCTGGGCGTGCTCGTCTTTACCCCCGGTGAGCATTGGTGGCACTCGCACGCTATTCACCATGCCACCAGCGGCAACCTCGACAAGCGCGGCACTGGCGACGTGCAAACCCTGACTCAAGAGGAATATTTGCAAGCGCGTTGGGAAAAGCGGCTGGGATACCAGTTCTTCCGCAATCCGCTGGTGATGTTTGTTCTTGGCCCGCTGTTTATGTTCCTGATCATGCACCGCATCCCGCTCCCTCGCTACGGCAAGAAAGAGGATCAAAGCGTGTGGCTGACCAACCTCGCAATCCTGGGCGTCGCGGTGGTCCTTTCGCTGTTGATGGGCTGGCAGGCCTATCTGATGATCCAGATCCCGGTGATTTGGATTGCCGGCGGGGTGGGCATCTGGTTGTTCTACATCCAGCACCAGTTCGAAGAAACGTACTGGGAGCGCGATGAAGAATGGAATTACGTTGCTTCGGCGTTGCTCGGGGCCTCTTTTTATAAACTGCCGGGCATTTTGCAGTGGTTCAGCGGTAATATCGGATACCATCATATCCACCACCTCAGCCCGCGCATCCCCAATTACTTCCTCGATAAAGCACACGAAAATTCACCCCTGATTCAGCATTGGGCGACGAAGATCAACATGCGGGAAAGCTGGAGCGCGATCCGTTTGAAGGTGTGGGACGAGCCGCTGCACCGCATGCGCGGCTTCCCTGACCGGACTTCCAATCCACAGGAAAATATCCGCCAGCCGGGCGACTAACTTAAGAACCTATCCGAAGTTTGTTGTTTGGGTTGCGTAGCTACCCAAACAACAAACACAAGCAATATTTTTCGCATAGACGCGAAAGTTGTTTATGCGAATCGATCAGGCACGGGGCTTTCTGCTAGCTCCGCGCCTGATGGTTTTGCCTGGCCACAGCAGCGGATCATCTTACAAAATCATCGAGCAAATTGATATTATCGAATGAGAAATTCCTCTTTATATCATCTGATTCTTAGGTAAAATCAAACTATGAGTGTTTGTTGGGCAGGGCACCCGCAAACCACATTTCCCGCATTCGGTTTTGTCCCTGATTACACATCGAAGCATACTGCAAATGCGCATGCTCGCGATCGAAACAGCCTGATTGCTGCTATGGAGGGCAATCTGTGGGTGTAGACTACTGGTTCATCGCCGTACCGTTTATCCTAATGGCGCTGGGTGCCGTTTGGCTGGCCGGTATCTCCTGGAAACACAGCCGTTCTCCTGGCAGTCTAAGCTTCTCGCTGCTGATGATGGCTGTTTCCGTCTGGCTGATTGCGGACGTGGTAAAAACAGTTACCCCTGCTTTGCCCGAAAAGCTGCTCTGGTTAAAGCTGCAGTTTCTTGGCATTTCTTGGGTCGCCACGCTTTGGATGACCTTTATCGTCGATTTTGCCTATCCTCAGAACCCGTTCTTGCGCAAGATTGGCATCGGCTTGTGGGTGATGCCCTTTGCGACAATGGTCCTGGCAGCGACCAATGAGTTGCATTACTGGGTCTGGGAAAAAGTGTCTTTATCTAATCAGGGACAGCTCCTTTACGACCATGGCTGGTGGTTCTGGTTCTTTGTGGGGTACAGCTATTTGCTGTTGCTGGCGGGGGCAATCCTCCTGGTCGTTGATGCAAAAAAATTCCCGATCTATCACCGACGGCAGATCGGCGCGCTGTTGTTGGGTCTCATCATTCCCTGGTTGGCCAACATTGGCTACCTGTTCGAGTGGTTCCCGCGAACGGGAGCCGATCTTACACCGATGACGTTTGCGCTCTCAGGTATCCTCTATGCCTGGGTGATTTTTAAGTTAGGCCTGTTTGACCCGATCCCGATGGCTCGCGACGCGATTCTGGAATATATTGGCGAAGGGTACATGGTGTTCGACGCCCTGGATCGCGTAGTGGATTTGAACCACCTGGCGCGCACGCTGCTGTGCTTGCCGGCGGGGGCGGCCCGACGCCAGCCAGCCACGGAACTGCTTGCCGGTTGGCCCGAACTGCTGGCGCTGTTGGGTTCCAACCAGCAAACGCGCACGGAAATCCAGGCTGGAGAAGAGAAAAACATTACCCTGGAAGTGAGTATTTCTCCCTGGTTCGTCTATGGCAACCGGTTTGCCGGGCGGATCATTATTCTATACGACATAACCCGCCGCAAGCAGGTTGAAGAGCAGCTTCGCGAGTCGGAGCAGCTCTACCGGCTTTTGGTTATATCCTCGCCTGTCGGCATTACCATGACCGATGAGAATGGCCGTATTACCTATTGTTCGCCAGAAATTCTGGAACTGTTCCAGTTGAAGAACGAGGATGTAACTGGATTCACGCCGCTGGATTTTGTGCATCCCGATGAGCGTGAAATAGCAGCTTTACGCATTAGCCAGTTGGTGGAAGATCGCGAGCGCCAAAAACCGTATGAGTACCGGTTCCGCCGCGGCGACGGTTCATATTTCTGGGGCGAAGTGATATCTGCTCTGGTGAAAGACAACCAGGGCCGCACTCGCGGGCTGCTTGCCGTGATCCGCGACGTGAGCCAGCGCAGAATGCTAGAAGTGCACCTGCATCGCAACCTGGAGCAGCAGACCTTTATCAACAACTTGCTGCAAACGCTCTACCGCCCGCACGACCGATTCAACGCGCTTCACAAGGTATTAGAGCAATCAGGCAGGTTTGTAGGCGCCAGCCGTGTTTACCTTTGCCAGGATAGCTCCGATGCTTCTGAAACCTACCTGGTGAGCGAGTGGTGCCAGGCGCACTTAACGCTGCGTGCTCAAGAAGCTCCTCTGGTTCGTTATGCGGAAATTCCTTCCTGGCAGCAGCGCATGGAGCGCATGGGTATGGTGAAAGTCACCAGCGGGCAGACAGTCTCCAGCGATCTCACGGCGTTTCTGCAAACATGGGGCGTAAAGACCTTGCTGGCATTTCCGATCTATGGGGTCGAGGAAACCATTTACGGCTTCTTGGGGTTTGACCAATGTGAAGTAACCGGTGATTGGGCAGACCGCAACATTGACATCTTGTGGAACGTCTGCCGCATTGTTTCTGGGGCGGTAATTCAGCTTCAGGTAGAAGAGGCCGAACGTAGTGAGAAGGCCCTGGTCGAAGCGCTGCGCGATACAGCCTCCGCCCTCAACAGCACGCTCAACCTCGATGAGGTATTCGATCGCGTGCTCTCGAATTTGCAAAAAGTGGTAGCGCATGATGCAGCCAGCATCGCCATGATTGACGAGGAAGATGAAATGGTGCGCTTTGTGCGCTGGAAGGGGTATGATGATGCTGGCGAACAGTGGATGCGCCAGAATCGCATCCCACTCAACGAGCGGACGACCTACATCACCATGGCGAAAACCGGCGAGATTTTGCTTGTAGGCGATGTATGGCACGAGAAACAGTGGGTGAAATACACCGAATTTTCGAAGGTTCGCTCGTATGCGGGCGTCCCCATCATCATTAAAGGCCGTGTGGTTGGGTTCATCAATCTGGACTCGGAAGAAATAAATTTCTTCACTCCGCAGCACACGGGCCGTTTGCAGGCCTTCGCGGATCAGGCAGCCATTGCTATTGAAAATGCACGGCTCTACAAAGAGGCGAACCGGCGCGCCGAGGAGATGAGCATCATCAACCGCATTGGCATGACGCTCACCTCTGGATTGGATATCGAGCAGATCCTGATCTCATTGTTCGAGCAGTGCCGTCAGGTGATGCCCGTAGATGTGTTCTACGTGGCGCTGTACGACGAAACAAGCGGCATCATCGATCTTCCGCTGTATTTCGACAATGGAGAATTTTCCAGTATCCCCTCGTGGAACATCAACGAACAGCCAGGCATGAGCGGTGAAATTATCATGAACCGCAAAACGGTTTACCTGCCTGATACATATAATCCTGAAGTGCAGCAGGCGCATAACATCTTCCGCGTCGGCGGGCGTCCGTCACGCTCATACGTGGGCGTACCGTTAATTGTGATGAATAAAGTGGTGGGTGTTATCTCAATGCAGTGCTTTAAGCCAAATGCCTACCCCCCCGAACAAATTAGCCTGTTAGAGACAATCGCCACCCATGCCGCCATTGCCGTGCAGAATGCGCGCATGTATAACCAGATGCGCTTGATTGCCATCACCGACCCGGTGACAGAACTGAATACGCGCCGGCATTTCACCACCTTGGGCCAGCGCGAGGTAGAGCGCACCATCCGCTACAACCGCAGTATGGGCGTTTTGATGGTAGATATCGACCACTTCAAAAAAGTGAACGATACCTACGGGCACAACGCCGGCGACGTGGTTCTGCTCAATATCGCCAGGTTGTGCGTGAATGCGCTGCGCCAGACGGATATCGTGGGGCGATGGGGCGGCGAGGAGTTCGCCATCGTGCTGGCAGAGGCCGACTGCGAAGGCGCCCGGCTGATCGCCGAGCGAATTCGGCGGACGGTGGAAGAGGCGCAAATCATCCTCCCGCAAGGCAACAGCATCAACATCACGGTAAGCGTTGGGATTTCGGCGCTCTGTTCTGAATGCGAAACCCTCGAACGCCTGGTTGATTGCGCGGACCGTGGCCTCTATATGGCGAAGCAGGCCGGTCGCAATCGCGTTCGCACCACATGCACCAGCCAGATGTGTAAGCGAAACAACTAAGATCCGAACCGAAAAATATTTATGGTAGCAGATTGGGTGGCGTAGCCACCCAATCTGCTACCATAAATATTTTTTTCGGAAATGTTCTTAACGATTCGTCAATTAGTGTTCTTCTATATTAAAATGCAGGTATGCTGGATGCCTGGAGCGTTGAATTATGCTGAAGCTGAGAGACCTTACCCACCTGCCAGAGCTCGATAACCTGTTTCACCAGCTCATCAATGACGAGCCGGGGGTCATCGTTGTGGCAGGTATCGATGCGCGCAAGGGGCGCGGCCTGGGAGAGGAATCCAGCTTCCTGCCAAGCGCATCTTCCGCGATTTTCAACATCCTCATGCAGGAGATCCTGCTGGCCCATCCGTATACGCATGCGCTGGTCGTATCGCAGGACAAAACTCTGGCGCGTGTTCCCAGGCAGTTTAGCCGCAGGGTGCGGCATTTACAGGTCGATGCGCCCAATAGCTACCCACAGCAGATTGACCTTGCCATGCGGCAGCAGCCCGGTCTGGTGGTTGTAGACCAGTTGAACGAGGAGAATGCCCCGGCCGTCTTTCGCGCGGCGATGAGTGGTTTGCGCATCCTGGTGCAGCTTGATACGGTGCTTCGTGGGCCATCCGTGGCGCGCCAGTTGATTGAACTTGGCGTACCGCGCCAGCAGCTTTCGGTGCTCCGGTGGGTGCTGACCACGCAAAGGCTCTCGATGCTGTGCGAGCACTGTAAAACCCCCGCCGCGTTTGGCTTAGAGATGATCGAACGCTTATGTGCCCGCTTCCCCCGTCTCCGTCCGGTGTGCGAGGAACTGCAAAACCGGCGGGAACCGGCAAAGAGCGGAATCCGCGCTGCCAGGCGGGCAGGGTTCTACCGCGCGGGCGGCTGCGACCGCTGCCGTCAAACCGGCTACAGCGGGGATATTACTGTATACGATTTGTTTCGCTGCGATACTAGCCAGGGCGATATCTTCCAGCAGGCCAGCCTGCTGTCATTAGAAGAATATGCGCTGCGGATCGCAAACGAGGGAATGATCGATCTGGAAGACTTGCTGGAACTGGAAAACGATCACCTGCGGCGTACGTATCGCATGCTCACCGCCAGCGAGCAGGCGCTAACCCAGGCGAATGCCGAGCTGACGCGCAAGTTGTTCGAGCTGGAGGCATCGAATCGGGTGCTGGTGCAGCGCACCGAAGTGCTCATGTCGCTTCAAGAGCTGGGGCAGGCGCTCATCACCTCGAGCGACCTGAGAGAACTGGCGGGGCGCGTTTGCCGCCGGGCCAGCGAACTATGTGGGGCCGACCTGGCAGTGCTGTATCTTCGGCGGGCCGGTGGAGAGCAGGAGGGAGCAGATACGGCGGAGGTATTGGCAGTGCGTGGCTGGAGCCCGGATGCAATCGGTCAGCGGTTGGAGGCCGGGCAGGTGTTTGGGCGCGAAAAAGATGCAAGAGTTACGCGCTTTATGCAGGCCCCGCCGGGTTTTCACATTGAAACACCCGCCAATGGGGCCGAGGAGAGCAAGATCACCATCAAGATGGGGCTGCGCGTGCCATTGATGGCGCAGGAGCATCCGGTTGGCGTGATGATCGTGCAGTCTACCCAGAAAGAGGTTTTCAACCAGGGCGAAATGGCCCTTTTGCAAACCTTTGCCAACCAGGCAGCGCTGGCAGTGCAGCGCGCCGGCCTGGTGGATGAACTGCGCGCAAAGCTCATTGAGCTAGAAGCCGCCCAGGCAGAGTTGGTGACGAAAGAACGCATCGAGCGCGAGCTGGAGCTGGCTCGCCAGGTGCAGCAGAGCATGCTGCCGCACAGCTTCCCAGACGTGCCCGGGTACGCGCTTTCGGCGCGGAACGAACCGGCCCGGCAGGTAGGCGGTGATTTTTACGATGTCATCTTGTTGGATGAGGATCACTTTGGTCTGGTGGTGGCAGATGTGGCGGATAAAGGCATGCCTGCCGCGCTCTACATGGCGCTCACCCGCAGCTTGCTGTTGGCAGAAGCTCGCCGCGCTGCTTCGCCGATTGAGGCCCTGCGCAGCGTAAACCACCTGCTGCTGGAACTGGGCGAGTTGAACGGTTTTGTCTCCGTGTTTTATGGGGTAGTGGATCGCGCCGCCGGCGATATGGTGTATGTGCGTGCCGGGCACGAGCGCCCCCTTTTGCTCCGTGAGGGGGAGATCCGTCCACTGCCCGGTGACGGTATGGTGCTGGGCCTGCTGGAAAGCGAAGCGCTAAACCTGACCGAAGAGCGCGTGCTGCTGCGGACTGGAGACCGGCTGATCCTCTACACGGACGGCTTAACAGACGTGGCCGACGCGCAGGGGAAATTCCTGGGCTTGCAAAAGCTCCAGCCGGTTTTGCTGGAGCACGCCGGGAAGTCTGCCGAAGAGATCTGTCAATCTATCTTCGATGCGCTGTCCGATTATCGCGGCGTAGCAGAACCGTTTGATGATATGACCCTGCTAGTTTTGCAAGTTCTTGGTTCCTGAGTTTTCCACAATCTATTCAAGTGGGCGGGATACCATGTACCCCGCCCACTTGAATAGATTGTGGAAAATTAGCCTTGTTCGGGACTGCGCGGGACGATTACGCGAATCACTGTACCGGCCCCTGGCTTTGAGTCGACGATCAGGTTTCCACCGGCGGCTTCAGCGCGCTCTAATGCGCCAACCAGCCCCAGGTGCCCCTGTCGCGCCAGCTCGATCCAGCGCGAAGGCACCTGAAAACCGCATCCGTTATCCTCAATCTCCAGCCGGGCCTGCCCATCTTCCAGCAAAAAGCGCACTTGCGCTTCAGAAGCGCGCGCATGGCGGATTACATTAGCAATGGCAGTCTGATAAATGCGGAACAAAGCGATGCGTACGGCTTCTGGCAATCTCTGGCCATCTGGCTCTAACTGCAAATGAATCCGCAGTTGTGGCTGCGACTGCTGCACCGAGTCGATGTGCGAGCGGATTGCCTTTTCCAGGCCATAAGGGGTCAGCGCGGGCGGGCGCAGCTCGCGGCTCATCGCGCGCAGTGATCCGACGATTTCCAGCACCTTCGCCTTGATGTCGGCCACGGCCCGCACGCCGTTGCCGGCGGAAAAATCGCTCGCCATCGTTTCTAATTGAAAGATCACCCCATACAGTTCCTGCATGGGGCCATCGTGCAAATCGCCTGCCAGCTCGCGGCGTTCAGTTTCGGCGCGGTCGATCAGGCGGCGCTGCATTTCGGCAAGTTCGGCTTCGATGCGCTTGCGCTCGGTGATCTCCGCCTGCAAGGTAATGTTCTTTGCCGTGATCTCGCTGGTGCGCTCCTGCACGCGCAGTTCCAGCTCCTCTTTGGCGGCGCGCAGGGCTTCCTCCGTCTGTTTCTGCGAGACGGCGTAGCGGATAGCGCGCTCGAGGATAGAGGGGGTCGCTTCGCCTTTTGAGAGATAGTCGGTAGCGCCTACCTGCATGGCTTCTACGTCGATGTCATAATTCCCACGCCCGGTGAGCAGAATAATCGGCGCTTTGCAACCCAGCGCCGTCACTTCGCGGGTGAGCTCAACCCCTGTGCGCGGGCCAAGCTCGTAGTCCATAAGCACAGCGTCGTAGCCGTTGGAGAGGATCGCCTGTTTCCCAGAATCGTAACTACTCCGCCAATCTAATACATAGACTCCGCCGCGTGCCTCCTGGAGCATGGTGCGCGTTAAAACGTAATCATCCTCGTCATCTTCAACGAGTAAGATATTCCACCGGCGATCCGCCATACTGGAAAACTCTCCTTACAGTTGATACCCTTGCCGAATATAATTCAACCATAGTATATACTATTCTGCCGAATTCGGAAGGGAAACCGAATCTTAACAATTCACAAACCGGGCATTAACAACAATTACGCAAAAACTGCCCGCACTGGATCAGTAGCAGGCAGTTTTTGGAAAAATTGGTAATTACTCAGCCGGGTATGGGTTTTGTGTGTTTTGTGAGGAAGTAGCTGCGCTACTTCCGCACAAAACACACAAAACCCCCCCCGC
>JAEYTI010000022.1 GCA_023434145.1 Chloroflexota bacterium
TTGCTACTCCCCGTTCGACTTGCATGTATTAGGCACGCCGCCAGCGTTCATCCTGAGCCAGGATCAAACTCTCCGCAGTATTTGTTTTGCCCGTAGGCATTACATTCTTGCGAATGCTTGATTCTCAAAAACTCAAAGTCTTTCAACCAGGCTATTCTTTCTCTTGCTTCCTGTCACTCTTCAGTTGTTAAAGTCCACTGGCCACCCCGCCGAGATCGGGCGACAAAAAACCGATGCCTTCAGTCGTACTCATCCACTTTGGTGGACCACTGCTGCACCGGCCGCTCCGCTCGTCATCCCGACGATCTTGCCGTTTCGCTTGTTATCGATCGCGCTTCTGCGCGATCTCTCGTTTGCTGCGAGGGCGTTATTTTACACCATCACAGGATATTGTCAAGGGTCAGTTTTGAAATTGCGTTCTCCATTTTCCTGCCCTCTTGCGCTGCAAGACTTGCTCGGCAGCCCTTGTTGTTCTGTTGTTCAACGAGGGCGAGAGTATACATGCCAGCCAGTGCACTGTCAAGAGATTCCCAAAAATTTACCACTCAGGAACTTTTCTTGCATCTGAGCGTTATATTCTCAAAAGCGACCAATGCCGTTCAAGATGCTGAAGCAAACCCCCGCGCTGTTCGAAATGCGACGGTATTCATCTGAAATGATATAATCTTCCTTATGAGCTCGATCTACTACCCAACCTCCCGTCACGGTCGCCGGCCGCGCCAGCGCTTCTCTATAGAGCAGGCGCTGCTCGCGCTCTTTATCGGCCTGTTGATTTTCGGTCTAAGCCTTGCCGCCTTCCTCGTAGGCACGCAGGTATGGTACGCCGGGCGAATTTTCCCTGGCGTGCGCGTTGCCGGCGTCGATATCAGTGGTATGAGTCCTCAGGAAGCCGAAGCGCGCATCGCCGAGCAGGTTGTCTTCCCTCAGCAGGGCCGCATCCTCCTGCGTGACACGAGCAGCCCCACGGGAGACCAGATCTGGCTGGCTACTCCCGCCGAATTGGGGTTGTATCTGGATCCCCAGGCCACGGCTGAGACCGCTTTCAAAACCGGGCGCGAAGGGCTCCTCATCGAGCGTCTCCGCACGCAGTTCTATTCCTGGTATCTCGGGCACAATC
The DNA here is from genome assembly GCA_023434145.1 of Chloroflexota bacterium. GTDB lineage: Bacteria > Chloroflexota > Anaerolineae > Anaerolineales > Anaerolineaceae > DSYU01. The sequence continues at coordinate 1,118 of JAEYTI010000022.1, forward strand.
TTGCGCCCAATCTCATTTATGATGAGCGCGCCGCATATCGTTACATCGCCAACCTCGCGCAAGACGTAGACACCGCTACCATCGAAGCCAGCGTATCGCTCAACGGCACCGAAGTGGTTGTAACCCCCGGTCAGGTTGGGCGTTTCGTTGATCTCCCGGCCTCGCTGGCCCGCGTTTCTGACCAGCTCAGTCTCCTGCGCGATGGTGTGGTAGACCTGGTCGTTACCGACCAGCCGCCGGTCATTATTGATGCGACCGCGCAAGCAGAGATGGCTCGTGCAATCCTCAGCCAGCCGCTGACCCTCACGATGCCTGAGGCCGAGGCTTCGCAGGGTGGACCGTGGACGATTGAACCCGCCACGCTCGCCACAATGCTCGTCTTCGAGCGCGTTCAGACAGAAAACGGCATGCAGTTCCAGGTCACGTTGAACAGTGAGATGCTGCGCACCTACCTGGCCGCCTTCGCACCAGAGCTTTCCCGCTGGCCGCAGAACGCCCGTTTCTACTTTGATGATGGCTCCCGAGAATTCGTGCTCATTGAATCGGCCATCATTGGTCGCGAGCTCGACGTGGATAAATCCATCGCTGCCATCCAAGAAAATCTCTACGTCGGCGTCCATACGATCCCGTTGACGATGAACTACACCAACCCTCCTGTCACCGATGACACCAAAGCCGCGGATCTGGGGATCACCGAGCTCGTCCATGCAGAAACATCGTACTTCTACGGATCCAGCGCCTCGCGCGTGCAGAACATCGAGACCGCCGCCAGTAAGTTCCATGGCGTTCTTGTACCTCCCGGGGCCACATTTTCCATGGCCGATGCCCTTGGCGATATAACACTCGACAATGGCTACGCCGAGGCGATGATCATCATCGGCGGGCAAACCATCAAGGGTGTTGGCGGCGGGGTCTGCCAGGTGAGCACGACCCTGTTCCGCGCTGCCTTCTTCAGCGGCTTCCCCATCGTAGAGCGCCATGCGCACGCCTATCGCGTCTACTATTACGAGAAGGTTGCCGGCAACCGCATCGACTCCAATCTTGCCGGCCTCGATGCTACCGTTTTCGTTCCGCTGGTCGACTTTAAGTTCGTCAACGACACGCAAAACTGGCTGCTGATGGAAACCTACGTCAGCCCCTCCGGCAGCTCCATCACGTGGAAATTCTATTCCACCAAAGATGGCCGCCGGGTCGAATGGAGCACCACCGGGGTGACGAACGTCGTTCCTGCGCCAGAATCAGTGTACCGCGAGAATTCCGATCTCGCTTCCGGCGAGATCAAGCAGGTAGATTGGAAAGCCGATGGTTCAGACGTAACTGTTACCCGTAACGTCTATCGCAACGACACCATCTACCTCCAGGATAGGATTTACACGCACTACGAGCCCTGGGCAGATGTGTATGAATACGGCCCCGGCACCGATCTACCCAACGATGATGAGGATAGAGAACCACCCGAAGGTTAGTTTTCTGTTATTTCCAGGAAAAGCCGCCCCTATCCCTCTTGCCAGCAGTGGTAAAATGTGTATATCCTGCTGGAGTCACAAAATCAGGATCAAAAAACCTGCCGGAGCACCAACCGGCCCGCTTTTGAAAATATGAACTTGTGGAGCAAACATGGTACCTTCCGATCTGCTTGAAATCCTGCGATGCCCGGTGTGTGTGCGCGAACCAGGAAAAGAAGGAATGCTGGAACTCACGAAAGAAACCTGGCTGGTCTGCACGGATTGCAGCCGAAAATACCCCATCGTTGAAGACATCCCCGTGATGCTCATCGACGAAGGCGACAAGTGGGTTCAAACACCTGCCGAATCGCTCCCGGTTCCACCCCCCAAGGTAGGCTGATTTACGAAAGCCTGCTTTCATAACTGCAACACTGCCAGTCCTGGCAACATCCAAGAAATAAAAGGTTGATGATCTTCAATGTCTCGTGTAAATGCTCGCATGGCTCGTTCGCGATCATCCATTGACCGCCTGACACTCATCGTTTTGATCGCATTCCTCATTGTCGCCACTGTGACGGCTGTTCTCGCGTTCATTTGGGCGCGCAGCTTCTTTTCCACCACCAGTATTATTGATGTAGGGAATTTGCCGCCTGTGCCTGGGGCACAAGGTGGTAACCAAAACAGCGAAGGTCCTTCTGGTTCCAACAATCCCAACGTACCCGCCGGACCGCTCCAGCCCTCCAACAGTGGCCCTACCCCGGTTCCGTGGGATGGGTCCAGCCGCGTGACCATCCTGGTGATGGGTATGGACTACCGCGACTGGGAAGCAGGGGACGATGTTCCTCGCACCGATACGATGATCTTGTTTTCCGTTGACCCACTCAGTAAGACGGCAGGGATGCTCTCCATCCCGCGCGACATGTGGGTCACTATCCCCGGCATGGAGAACAACAAGATCAATACCGCCTATCGCTGGGGTGAGCTGTACAGCCTCCCAGGCGGCGGTCCTGGGCTTGCGATGAAGACCGTTGAACAGTTCCTCGGCGTACCGGTCAATTACTACGCACTGATCGATTTCAATTCCTTCGTCCGCTTCATTGATGCACTGGGCGGCCTGGACATGCACATCCGCGAAGAGATCGTTGTTGACCCAATCGGCCCTGGCAATACCGTCACGCTAGAGCCCGGCGTGCAAACTCTCAATGGCGCAACCGCCCTGGCTTATGCCCGCAATCGCTACACGGAAGGCGACGATTTCGACCGCTCCTCGCGCCAGCAAGAAGTGATTATGGCCATCCGCGACCAGATCCTCACCTTCAACATGCTGCCGACACTGGTAGCGAAGTCTCCAGAGCTTTATCAGGAGCTTTCTTCCGGTATCCGCACCAACCTCTCCCTCGATCAGGTGATCCGGTTGGCCTGGCTGGCAACCGAAGTAGACGTGGACAACATCAAAAAGGGCATCATTGGTCCCCCGCTCCAGGTGGAATTCGCCACCAACCCCGCGGATGGTCAGGCCATCCTCATCCCAGTCCCCGATCAAATCCGCATCCTGCGGGATGAAGTGTTCGCCACCGGCGGGCCGATCGGTCCTCAGGCATTCTCCGGCGATCCCGTTGAGCTGGTGCGCACCGAAAATGCCCGTGTCTTCGTCCGCAACGGCACCACTACTGCTGGGCTTGCGAGTAAAACCAGCGAGCTCCTGCGTGGTCAGAGCATCAACATCGTCGGTGAAGATAACGCAAACCAGGCCTATGGCGCTACGCAGATCATCGATTACACGGGCAAACCCTACACCGCCAGGTTCCTGATTGAGCACCTGAACATCCCGAATGCGCGCGTGCTCAACCGCTTCGACCCTAACGCCAATGTGGATATCGAGATCATCCTCGGCGAGGACTGGGCAGCTCAACAATAACAGCTTGCAGCCCCATTCAGAAGCTATCTGAGAAATCTTATTTTGTATTGCGCCACTCCATATGTATAGGGGTGGCGCTATACAAAAACACTTTCCCTACCGCTCTTTATGGATTTCAAGGAGTTTGGGTGTCACAGGGGGTGGGATCACCTCCTGTGACACCCAAACTCCCTAAAACTTACATATGAGCCTTCCCTACGAGAAAGGGGCTATCCGAAAAGTACATTCGGACAGCCCCTGAATTTTTTATTCGTCCTCTACCGGCACGCGACTTAGGATGAACAGCGCAAGTAGATTAAACGCAAACGCTGCCAGGGTATTCGCCTGAAATCCCAGAACATACAGCGCCGCACCCATCACCGCCCCCAGGGCGCGCCCCACCGACGTTGATGCAAGATACGCCGACATTAAGGTTGCCCGCGCCTGAGGCATAACCTCTGTCATCAGCGGGATGTAACTTACCAGGGTAAACTCAAAGCCCAGGTAGAACAAAAACAAGCCTACCATGCCGCCAATAAGCGACTGCCCCAGCCAGGGCAGTGCCAGCGCCGCCAACATCGTCGCCGCGAGCCCAATCCGCACCGATCGTTTCTTGCCAATCCGATCGACCTGGGCAGCCGCGGCAAACTCACCGGTTAGTTCCGCCGCGCCGATTACCGTTGCCGCCAACCCCAGTGCCGCGATATTCACTTGGAAAGTATCGCTCATCCACACGCCAAACACCAGGTTAACCAGCTCGTTCGCCAGCGAGATCATCAAACTGAACGAAATTGCGATGAGCGCGGATGGTTGATTCAGCATCGCCCGCAGGCTGCCCCACACCGCAGCAGGCCGGTCAGAAAGCGCTGGGCGGTCAGGAGGGGTGCGCCAGGCGAGCAGAACTATCATGACCATCCCCAATCCGGTGAGCACCCAAAACGGGGCAGCCCAGCCCAGCCGCGCGATCAGCAGCCCGAGCAGCGGCACCACGATCATAAAACTTAATGACCAGCTCAACTCAGTCAGCGCGAGAATCGACCCGCGCCGCTTGTACGGGATGCGATCGCCCAGATAAGCCTGCATTGAGGGTAGAAAGAGCAGGTTCCCCAGATTGGCCAGCGACAGCGCCGCTATAAAAGCAGGGAACGTTGGCCAGGCCGCCACGATTCCGACCCCAAGCGTAAAGAGCCCCACGCCCAACAGCATGCCAACCCGCCGCCCATAGCGATCGGCCAGAGGGGCCAGCAGCGGGCCGAACCCACCGGCAATCGATCGGGTAGTGAGCGCAAGTGAAGCCGACCGCACCGTTACTCCAATGCCATCCGCAAACTGCCTCAAATACGGATACGCCATCCGGTATGAGGCATTAATCACGATGCGGATAAGGATGAACAGTACAACCAGCCCGCGGTCCAGGCGGTCATTTTGATTCATTCCGCTATTGTACGACTGTTTGGCCTTCGGGTTATTTTGATTCTATCGGGGGGTGCGTTTCAGTTTGTTAAGCAGTTGCCAGTTTGTTGGTGTGCTCTCGTGGAGAAACTCCGTTTCTCCACGAG
>JAEYTI010000337.1 GCA_023434145.1 Chloroflexota bacterium
GAGTTCCCCTGCCACAACCTGCCAACATACGGAGAAGTACTCAAGAAACGGAAACACACCCAGCCTGCGCGGTTCTGATTTTATAGTTTTCAGTTCATACTATAATTGATCCATTCATATGATTACCCATCCCAAAGGAGCTGTTCATGGACCTCAATTACTTGCAATCCATGTTTTCATTGGAAGGCAAAACGGCCGTCGTCACCGGGGGGGGCGGCATTTTGTGCTCGGGCATATCGCAAGGGTTAGCAAAGGCCGGCGCGAAGGTCGCTGTGCTGGACCGCAATTACGAAGCCGCAGGAAAAGTAGCCAGTCAAATTGAAGCAGATGGCGGCGCTGCGATTCCGGTGGCCTGTGATGTGCTGGACAAGGACAGCATCTTAAAGAGCGCCGAGACGGTCCTGGGTGCCTTCCAAAAAATCGATATCCTGGTGAACGGCGCGGGCGGGAACAATCCAAGAGCGACCACCAGCGCGGAAGTTCCCTTCTTCGACATCCCCGCCGATGCACTCCAATGGGTGTTCAACCTCAACATTATCGGCACCGTGCTGCCCAGCCAGGTGTATGGTCGCTGCATGGCCGATACCCAGCAGGGCGCGATTCTCAACATCTCCTCCATGAACGCTTATCGCCCGCTGACTCGCATCCCCGCCTATTCTGCGGCAAAGGCGGCGGTGAGCAACTTTACCCAATGGCTGGCGGTGCACATGGCGCAGGAATACTCTACCAACATCCGCGTGAACGCCATTGCCCCGGGCTTCTTCCTGACCGAGCAGAATCGCTTCCTTCTCACAGATAAAGAAACCGGCGCCCTTACCCCGCGCGGAAGCACGATCCTTGGACACACGCCGCAGGGAAAATTTGGCGTGCCGGATGATCTGCTGGGCGCGGTGCTCTGGCTGGTTTCTCCATCGGCCTCCTTTGTGACCGGTGTTGTCGTGCCGATTGACGGCGGCTTCTCCGCCTTCAGCGGGGTCTAGCAGCGCGATCATACACAGGCCGGAGACCTGCCTGTGTATGACTACCCACACACGGATGAATGATCGAATGCGGCACATAACCTACACGGGCGAACTTTGGGATGGGGCAGGTGTTGCCAGGCCTTTATGGGATCTGCTGCTGCAAAAAGATCTGCTGGTAGAAATCAATTCCGGCAATCCGCCCTACCAGGTATTGCTTGGCGTGCCGCATCACGGCGCGCCGGGGGTAGAGTTCATTGCCGAAAATTGGGAAAACCCCAAAACCGGGCAGTTGGGCCGCGCCTCGGACGATTCGTCGGGGCTGTTCGGGCTGGCCTGCTTCACCGTGCTGCGCGAGGCGGGTATCTCTACCCGCCTGCTGATCGCCTGCCACCCTACCGACCACGACCCGAACAAAGTTCCGGGGCCTTACTGGGAAAAGGTTTTCCAGGAGCCATCCGCGAAACTCCTGCTGGAGCTGCATGGGGCCGCCCGACACCGCCGGCACGACCTGGAGCTTTCCGCCGGGCGGTGCAAGGGCGCTCGCCCCGATCTATTTGGGAAGGCGATGGCGCACTTTCTGCGCGGTCCGTGGATTCTGGCGGTGCAGAAAGAGCCGGGAATCTCCGACGCGTACCTGTTCAAAGGCGATGGCCGCACCTCCGGGCGCTTGCAGAACCCGGCCCTCGAAACACCCATACTCCAGGCGGCGGGCGAGCTTGGGCTGGAGGCGCTGCACCTGGAGATGAAATACGGCTTCCGCAAGCCAGACCCGGCTTACCCCACCGCCCCCGCCCCTACCCCTGAAGCCTGGCGGCTGGCGCGCGCCATCAAAGACTCCTACGCCGCGCTGAACGTTTCCACGCACGTTCACATCACCGCCGCAGACGTGGGCCTGCCCGGCACCGCGTTCCTCACCCGCGCCGCAGATGAATACTTAGACAGCTACCTGGAAGCCAACAGCGAGGCGCTCTTTACTGAGGGGATGCAGTACCCGGAACTGCAGGCGATCGCGCACGTACAGGTTAGACGGCTGGTGGAATCGCTGCAAAAGCCCTACTACGAGAACATGCCTGATGAACCAGCGGAAGATATTCTGTGGTTGATCGATCGGGGGGAATACATTGGCCGGGTATTCTTCTACCACTGGCTCACTCCTTCGCACAGCGACTCTGATGGTCAGGTCGACTACTGGATTCGTCCATCGCGGCGCGGGCAGGGCTATGGGCCAATGATCTTGCGCATGGTGTTGGAGCGTTTCCGCCAGTTAGGCCTCGACCGGGTACTGATCTCCGTCTTATCCGATAATGCCGCCTCGATACACATCATTGAATCCGCCGGGGGAGTGTTCGACGGGGAAGAGCCGGAATACGGCAGGATGCGCCGCCGTTACTGGATAAAACTTTGACCGGCGCTTGATATAACCTTTCGTATAATCGAAGGCATGGAGACCGGCCCCATACCTAACGTAAAAAAGATCGCCATCCTGCGCGCGCTGGTGCTTGGCGATCTCATTTTTATCCTTCCCGCCATCACGTCACTGCACCGTGCGTACCCGCAAGCCGAAATAATCCTGCTGGCGCGACCCTGGGCCAAAGAACTTGTAGAAAACCGCATTCCTGGCATCAACAGGGTGGTCACCTTCCGCTCACCCCCGCACGAGTATGAGGAGCTTGGCTATCTCATTCACCCGGAAGACGCAGCGTGGTTCTTTCCCCAAATGCAGGCAGAGGGGATTGATATCGCTATTTCGATGCAGGGCGGCGGGCTCAATGGAATTCCGTTTCTACAGCGCATGAAACCCCAGATTACAATTGCAGCGCGCGAACCCACAGCTGCGGCGCCAGACCGCTGGCTGATACACGATTTCTATCAGAACGAAGTCATCCACGGGCTGGAATTGGCCCGGCTGGCAGGCGGCGCACCCGCGGAATGGACTCCCCAACTGCCGGTGCTGCCATGCGACCGTGAAGCCGCCGCCCCATACCTGGAAAAACGTACGCGACCGTTTATCGTGATCCACGCCGGCGCGCGCGATATCCGCCGCTGCTGGCCTCCCGAGAAGTTTGCCGCGCTCGGCGATACGCTGATCCACCGCTACGGGGTAGATGTAATACTCACAGGCACCGATGTAGACGCGAAAGCCGCGCAGCAGGTGGAACAACACATGCAGGAGTCGCCGGTCAACCTCAGTCAACAACTAAGCCTCTCAGCGCTGGTAGGTGTGCTCGAAAAAGCTGCCCTGGTCATCAGTAATGACACAGGCGTGCTGCACGTGGGGCTCGCCGTGGGGGCAAAGGCCATCGGCATCTATTGGAGCGAATATATTTCCAAGTCTATGCCATTATCGCGCGAGTCATTTTTCCCGATCATCGCCTGGAATCACCGCTGCCCTGTCTGTGGAATGGATTTGGGCCACGAAGAAGTCGTGCGCTCCGATCTGCGCGAGTGCATGCACCTGGTTTCCTTCGTGAACGAGATCACCGCTGAGCAGGTGCTCCAGGCGGCGGGCCGGCTTCTCACCCGCGGAACGGATTGAAGTTCGTGTGGGTATCGTAGTAGTCTTCGTTCTCGGTGCGTTTGAGTCCATTGACAACGGCGTACGTTGCCGGAGTCATGAGCACTTCGATGCCCACTTTGAAGATGTAATTGGCGACCACCAGGCTGAGGAAGATCTCCCAGGGGAAGACGCCCAGAACGGTAGCGATGAACGCAAAAACCAGCGTATCCACCGCCTGGCCTACGATCGTACTGCCGATGGTGCGCGCCCACAGCTTGCGCCCGGCCATCATTACCTTCATTCGCGCCAGCAAAACCGAATTGGTGAACTCACCGGTCAGATAGGCAAGCAGGCTGGCGATGACGATGCCGCCCGAGCTCACCCCGCCCAGGATCGCTGCATACGCCTCATCCCCGGCATACCCCCGCCAGCCAGCCTCACCTGGTAGCGCGCCGACGATGCCCAGCACCACCGCTGAGAGCGCCAGGCAGGCAAACCCCACCCAGATCACCCGCCGGGAACGCCGGTAGCCGTACACTTCCGTGAGCACATCGCCAAAGATGTAGCTAACCGGGAACAACAGCGTCCCCGCGTCAAACGCCATGGGCAGCCCAGCCAGCGAGAATCCCAAATCGATGATCTTTGCCGACGAGGCTATATTGCTAATGACCAGAACCGTGACGAACAGAGTCATCACCAGGTCAAAATACCGGTAAGGATTTCGTTCCGATCTTTCCATAATTCGTTCCCTCTTTCGGCGCGATCGAATGCCAGCCGCCCGGTATTATAATCGAAGTCCACCGCCACAAAATGTGGTGCTTTTTGGGGCTCTGAATATTGCCGTGGTAGTAGGGAGCGGTTGCCTTGCAACCGCTCCCTACTACCACGGCAAAGCCTATCCCTTTCAGAAAAGCAAAGTTATGAAAGCGCCAAGAATCGGGGTAAAATACAGCATCTGAACCATTCGGAAGAAGAGAGGTGTGTTTCGATGCAAGAAAACCAGAAACTCCACTGGTGGCAGAGTGGCGTTGTTTACCAGATTTATCCCCGCAGTTTTATGGATTCAAATAGCGACGGCGTGGGCGACCTGAACGGCATCATTCAGAAGCTGGACTATTTGAACGATGGCACGCGCAATTCCCTCGGTATCGAGGCGATTTGGCTCAGTCCGTTCCAGCCTTCACCGATGGCAGACTTTGGCTATGACGTGTCGGACTACTGCGATGTCGACCCGCTGTTTGGCACGCTGGAGGACTTTGACCGGTTGGTGGAAGAAGCTCACCACCGCGGCATGAAAGTGATCATCGATTACGTGCCCAACCACACCTCAGACCAGCATTCGTGGTTCCTCGAATCGCGCTCCAGCCGCGACAATCCCAAGCGCGATTGGTACATCTGGCGCGATGCCAAACCCGACGGCTCGCCGCCCAACAACTGGGGCAGTTTCTTTGGCGGCCCGGCCTGGACCTTTGATGAGAAGACCGGGCAGTATTACATGCACCAATTTGTCCCAGCGCAGCCTGAACTGAACTGGCGCAACCCCGAGGTGAAGAAGGCCATGCTCGACGTGCTGCGCTTCTGGATGGAACGCGGCGTGGATGGTTTCCGCATGGACGTGGTAGGTCTGCTGATCAAAGACAAAGACCTTCGCGACAACCCGCCCAACCCGCTCGCGCCTGAAAATCTGCCCGAAAACGACATTTTTGGCCGCCAGATTCACGTATACAACGAAGACCAGGACGAAATGCAGGAAATTATCCGCGAGATTCGCCAGACACTGGACGAATACCCCGACCGTGTTGGTATTGGCGAGCTGTGGTTCTCGATGGACCGCTGGATCCGTTACTACGGCGAAAATGGCAATGGGCTGCACCTGCCCTTCAACTTCCGCCTGATGTGGCAGGAGTGGAACGCCCAGGCGATGCGCACTTGCGTGGATGAGCTTGAGGGCGCGCTTCCACCCTACGCCTGGCCCAACTACGTGCTCGGTAACCACGACCAGGCTCGCTTTGCTACCCGCTTTGGCGGACAGGAACAGGCACGCCTTGCCGGAATGATGCTGCTGACACTGCGCGGCACGCCAACCGTATATTATGGCGATGAGCTCGGCATGGAAAACGGCGTGATTCCACCCCACAAGGTCCAGGACCCACAAGGCATTAATCTTGGCGCGCACCGCACCCGCGATGTGGCCCGCACCCCAATGCAGTGGGATGCTTCGGCATACGCCGGATTCTCCACGATGGAACCCTGGCTGCCCGTCTCGGACGATTACAAGACGCGCAACGTAGCGGTGATGGCCGAGCAGCCGCAGTCGATCTATAACTTTTACCGTGAGCTGTTCTGGCTGCGCCACAACAGCCCCGCCCTGCACGGCGGCAGCTACCGCCCGCTGGATGCGGAAGGCAACGTGTTCGTCTACGAGCGCGAGAGCGGCGAAGAGCATAAGCTGGTGGCGCTGAACTTCTCAGAACAACCCTGCACCATCGCCCCGCTGGAAGGCATGGGCCGCATTCTGCTTTCTACCCACATGGATCGCGAGGGTGAAGTTTCCCTCTCTTGCATCAAGCTGCGCCCCAATGAAGGTGTCGTCATCGAACTTTAATGCACTAATCCAGGTGGTGGCGTAATGACTGATCTACCAGGCCTGGTTTCACCCTACAAAACGGAGACCTGATGCCCGAAATTGAACTTTCGGTCATGATCCATACCCCACAAACGGTGGAAGTGCTGACCGGACTGCTGAAAGAGTTTACAACCCAAAGCGGCATTCACGTCAATTTGAACACCCTGCGCTGGGAGAACGCACATGGCGAATTAAACCGCACGGCGCTCTACCATCACGGCCCGGATGTTTCTGAGATTGGCTCCACCTGGGTAAGCGATCTGATCGCAATGAATGCACTTCGTCCCTTTTCACCGAACGAGATTAACCTGATTGGTCGTCCCGAAGAGTTTGTCGAGCAGGCGTGGAAATCTGGGCGGCTTCGTAAAGACCCAACCCAATGGGCCATTCCCTGGCTCGCCGAGAGCTACCTGCTCCATTACCGCAAAGATCTACTGCAAAAGGCGGGCGTCGACCCTTCCACTGCGTTTTCTTCCCACGATCAAATTGCTAAGACGGTGCGCTCCCTGCTGGAAAACGGTGTAGACGTTCCGATTGAGTTCCCACTTGGGCTGGACCGCTTCGGCTCCTTGCACACCCTGGCTTCGTGGATTTGGACAGCGGGCGGCGATTTCTGCGAAGAAGATGGCAGGCGGGTTGCGTTCAATCAACCACAGGCGATCTCCGCCATCCGCGCTTACTTTGCCCTGCTGCACGGTTTGCCGCTGGATGCGCGCCGCAAGATCCGCGAACGCGGCCGGGGGCTGTTTGAGCACGGGAAATCGGCCATCAATTTTGGCACGCTGATGTTCTACAACAATTATCAGAATGCGCCCCAGGAAACCAAAGACAACTGGGCCATGACACCTCTGCCCGGCGACCATTTTATTGGCGGCTCGAACCTCGTGGTTTGGAAGCACACGCGCAACGACCGCGCTGCGATTGAGCTGGTACGCTATCTGACCAGCCCAACGGTGCAGGTACGCGTTGCCCCGGCCCTTGCCGCCATGCCGCCGCGCCTTGCGGCGCTCGATCTGCCCGAGATCACCAATGACCCGGTGCTCAGCGTCTTCGCGCAGTCGATTCGCACCGGGCGCACCTACCCAAGCATTCCTTTGTGGGGGCTTGTGGAAGATCGTCTGGTCACTGCTCTCATCCAGATCGGGCAGGCGCTGATCGCCGATGAGCCCGCCGATCTTGATCATGTCATCCACCAATATATCGATCCGCTGGCACGCAAACTAAACATTACTCTTTCACAGTAATCGCCGGCACCTGGCGAGCAAGTTTTATGGGTGTTGGTTGTATGTTTGCCGTGCTTGGCGCGGCAAACATACAACCAACACCCTCTGGAAGAAACGCGCGCGTAAGCTCTGCGCTGGCGCATAAGATCCGCACTTGGGTACTTCTCATTTTGCTGGTGGTATGGGACAGGCGAACGAAGTTTGCCTGTCCCATACCACCAGCAAAATGAAATACACCCATCCGCGTATGGCTTTTCCAAAGTCGATTGAATTTTTCAAATCCCTTGTTCTCAGAAGTGGGGTTGGGGCTGTCTGAAAAGTAAATTCAGACAGCCCCCTTGATTCAAAAAAGTTGGTTTTGAAAAAGGAAAAAAAATGGCGATCAGGCGCTCGCCATTTTTGCGAAATTATGGGCGATGCAGAGCA
>JAEYTI010000121.1 GCA_023434145.1 Chloroflexota bacterium
TGCCCCCCACCCACCAAACCATGCAGCCAGTGATGAACCGTTCAGGCGTGGTTCAACACACGCAGCAGATCGGTTAGCAAATGGATCTCGTACCGGGCGGGGTAGCGAGCATCGGCGGGGCGGAGGAAGGGGTTGTACCAGCAGGTATCCATCCCGGCCATATTTCCCCCTTGAATATCTGACGAGAGACTGTCGCCAATTGCCAGCACCGAGGATGGATCGGGATAACCGATCTGCGCCATGACGTGCTGAAAGAAGCGGGTTTCGGGCTTTGGCGCGCCGATCTCTTCGGAGATAGCAACAACCTCGAAATGGCTGCCGATGGGAGAGTTTGCCAGCCGCGGGCGCTGGACGTCGCTTAACCCGTTGGTGACGATGCCCATGCGGTACTGCCCCGACAGCGCGCGGACCGTTTCCTCCGCGCCGGGCATGAGATCGGAGGAGGCGGCAAGGTGCTTCAGGTAACAGGGGCTGATCTGCGCCGGGTCGCCTTGCAGATCCATTACCTCCAGCAGGCGCGCAAAACGGATAGTGCGCAGGGCCTCGGCGGTCACGCGTCCGGCTTCAAAATCCAGCCACACCTGGCTGTTAATCTCATGGTAGCGCTGGGCGGTTAGGGGGCCATAGGGCAGGCCCAGGTCGCGAAATGCGCCTTCGAGGGCTTTTGTCTCGGCCAGCTCGAAGTTAAACAAGGTTCCATCTACGTCAAACAGCAGCCATGTGTATTTCATGCACCGATTTTTACAGGAAAAGCGGATTCTTGCAAGGATTCGCGTGAAACATGGAACTTTTTGGTACTGCTTATCGTCTTTATCATAGAACGCTAAAGAATGCGTTGAACATAACATAAACGGAAACGGAATAAGAGAAGAAGGAGAAGCACAATGTTTACCCATCTGGTACCCAGATTTTCACGAAGCACTATGAAGTTCATCCTCGCCGCGTTGATCCTCGCGATCCTTACGCTTGGCCTGCCGCAGAAGGTTTCTGCGAACTTGATCCCCTCGTTCGAGGTTGTCTCGGTCCGCGCCGATGAACTGGTCACCATTCGCACGAAGGACTTTCCGGCCAATACGCTCTTTACCATCCGCATGGACCGGTCTGGCGACAACGCCGTCGATGGCATCGTCGTGGGTGAGATCAACACCGGACTGGGCGGCGCATTTGAGGCAACCTTCCGCATCCCCGCAGAACTGCGCGGCACGCAAACCATTTCTATCCGCCTGGAAAGCGCCTCTGGCTACTTCGCCTATAACTGGTTCAACAACCGCACCCAGGGCAGCCAGGGTGGTATCCCGGTCACCGGCAACCCCAGCGGTCCTGTCTCGATCCCGAATGTAGGTTCGGAAAGCGGCAAGCCGTATCTCGAGGTCACCGGCGTTCGCAAGAACGACACGATTACCGTAGAAGCCCACAATCTGCCCGTCAACACTGTCTTCCGCGTGCGGGTTGGCCCTTTCGCTACCTTTGCTCGAGAGCAGGCGCAGGTGATGACGGTCAACTCGGGCAGCACCGGCGCGATCCGCTTCAATGTTGTTCTGCCGACCCTGGTCTACAATGTTGAGACGATCACAGTGCGCATGGATGGCAGCGGGCGCTACGCCTTCAACGCTTTCAAGAATGAAGATCGCGGTACCGTATCCGCGCCGAGCATCCCGGTCACCGGCGGAACCCCGACCCCCGTGGCTGAGGTGAGTGTGACCCCCACCAGCCCCATTTTGAAGGGTAACGAGTTTGACGCGGTGTGGACGGTCAAGAACATCAGCAATAGGACGTGGGATCTCTCAGCAGTAGATTACGCCTACGTAAGCGGTACGCGGATGTACAAGTACAACGCCCGCTACGATATGCCCGTGACGGTCAAGCCCGGTGAAACGGTCAAGATCGTGGTCGACATGATTGCCCCCAAGGACGCCGGGGTCTACACGACCAACTGGGCGCTAATGGAAGGCGGCAGTGTCCTCGTCAATCTCCCGCTAACCCTACGGGTCCGGTAAGCAAGAAGAAATCGACCGCCCACGGAACGAAAGTTCCGGGGGCGGTTTTTTTGTTAAAATCTACGAAAAGTTCATTATCCTTCGTTGTACGTGGCTAACTATGTTAGCCACGTACAACGAAGGATCTTATAGGGAAGAAAACCTCATGGCGCAAATGATTGCAAACGTAACGATTGTCGTCCGTGATTATGACGAGGCGATTGCCTATTACACCGGAGCGTTGGACTTCCGGCTGGTGGAAGATACGCCGCTCTCACCAGAGAAACGCTTTGTTTTGGTAGCGCCGCAGGGTGAGGGAAGCACGCGGTTGCTGCTGGCAAAAGCCGCCAACGCGGAGCAGGCCAGCCGCATCGGTAACCAGACGGGTGGGCGCGTGTTCCTGTTCCTGCATACCACGGACTTCTGGAATGATTATAGCAAGATGCGGGAGCGCGGGGTGAAGTTTATCGAGGAGCCGCGCCGCGAGGAATACGGCACGGTGGTGGTGTTTGAGGATTTGTATGGCAACCGGTGGGATCTTGTTGAAAGATTAAATCTTGTGCCTGGCGGCTAAAGCCACGGCTAGGTCAGCGAAGCCCCACCTTCGTGGGGCTCCCTTTTGTAGAATTGGTAGTTCTGAATTTAGCCCTGTTTGTTGAAACTGTAAGTTGCAACGCCGAAACGCTAATACCATATCTTAGCCCCACGAAGGTGGGGCTTTGGTGACCTTGCCGCGGCTTTAGCCTCCCGGCATCTTGGTGACCACGGCCCCCGCCGTGACGTACAGGCAGTGCTTTGCCAGCGGGGACAGATTCGGATACTTCAGCGCTCCCATACAAGCCATGTACAGCGCCAGATCATACTCGCGCGGACGGGCGATATCGAACAGGCTGCGATGTGCCATCTCGTGGACGGCGCGCAGCAGTGGATCGTCGCCGGAATGCAGTAGATCCAGATAGGCCTGGGCAGACCCAGCGCGGGGCGCCAGCACGTGCGCGATCAGCTCCGATTCCAGGTGCGCAAAGTCAAACAGCGGGTGGCCTTCGCGAGTCTCGGCAAAGTCGATCAGCCACAGCAGGTTGCCAGGGCCAACCAGCACGTTCTCCAGGTTCAGGTCGCCGTGGATGACCGAGCGCGTGCCGGTGACTGTTTCATCCAGCAGGGCGGACAGGTGTTCCAGCGGATCGGGCAGGCCAAAGCGGTCAAAATTTTCCGTCCAGCCGCGCAGCAGATCCATTCGCGTGGCGGTGACCTTTGCCAGCCCGTCGGGCGCGGTGATGCTCTGCCAGCGCAGGCGCAGGGCTGGGCGTCCCTCGCCGGGCGCGCCTTGCAGCGCCAGCGAGCGCCCATCCGGGCGGGGATCGGCCTGGCGGAAGTTCTTTACCCGCACCACGTCTCCCACGTTCAGGCGCAGATCGCCGGGCGCAGTTTGTGGATGAATTTCAACCGCTGATCCGCTCTCACGGCCCTCCAGCGGCTCTAGCACGTAATGGGGCGGCAGCAGCCGGTCATACTCTACGCCCAGGCGGAAGGTATACGGGCTGCGCTGCATCCACCAGTTGGGGCCAAAGGTTTCGAACAGGCGCAGCAGCAGGGCGGCGTCGGGGACTGTCAAAAGCGCATTGCGCAGGCTGACCGGCGCGTGCCCTGGCGAAGCGATGAAGGTGTACTGCACCGCGCCCCTGGTGTTTGGCCCATTCTTACGCAGCACCACCGGCGCGCGCTGAATGCGGGACGTCACCGGGGGCAGACGATCCTTGACAAAGGCTTGGTAGTTTTCAAACTCGCGGCGAATCGCGCCCTGCGGCCCGAGCTTGACGATGGTTAGTGCATCCGCGCCGCCGTCCGCGCGCAGCGGGCGGACGAGGAAGGTTCGCGCGCCGGAGTAACCGGAAAGGAACTCGCTTTCGATTACCACACGCCCGTACCCGGCGAACACGCCGCGCAGCAGCCCGGTCTCTTCAGCGCTGAGCGCTATGTTTGGCCCGCTTTCGATGACTACCGCCGGGTTGGGTGTTACCACCTGCACCCCGCCGTCCGCGGATCGGGCCGCCGGTGCGGGAGCCGTGCGCCGCCCTACCAGCCCGCCCAACAGGAGCCCGCCGCCTAGCAGCAAGCCAATGGCCCCGGTGGAACCGGCCTGCGCCGTGCTCATGCCGAGGAAAGAGGATACCTGTACGTCGATTCCGCGCGTATAGGCCTGGGATTCGTACACGCTTCCCGCCACGCCCGGCGCGGGCACCCAGCGCAGTTTTAGCTGCACCGAGAGCCGCTGCTGCCCCGGCGCGCGGGGGGTGAGCGTCCAGCGCCAGGCAGTTTCCTCGTCGGGGGCCACGTAGTGTTCCTGGTCACCCTGCGGCGCGATCTCGAACCCTACTCCGTCCAGCCGGGCGATGGCGTAGAGCGTGTACCCGTTGGGGCGCGGAACCGGCACCTCCACCGTCTGCACGCTGTGATCGGGAAACTCGGCCTGTGCCACGTAGCCATTCTTCACAGGCACCAGCGCCAGCCGGATCACGTCTGACTCGCCCATACGCAGGCGCTCGGGCCACTCTAGCTCCACCACGCGCTCTTCGACCGGGGCGGGGGACTCTTGGCCGGGTGTTTCTGCCGCGCTGGTGGTGGCAGTGGCCTGCGCAGGCAGGGTCGACGCCTGCGCGCGCGTAGCTTCCGCGCCGGGCGGCTGGGTTTCATTCAACTGCATGCCGGGCGTGGGCTGAGCCGCTGGTTGTTCTGCCGGCGTGGACGGCTCGGCGCTCAGCGAAGGAGCAGGTGTGGCAGCTGGTGAGCAGCCCGCAAGCGCCGCCAGCAGGAAAAAGACGATCACCAGCCCGATCAGCCGGAGACTCTTCGTGGTTGAACCGTTCATGGATGGACCGTTCACGGTGACCCTCCGGGCGGCAGGGTGAACAAGGTGGGCGCAATGGGCGCTTGCTCGCGCAGGGCTTCGACCGGTGTGAGCGCATAAGCCAGCGCTGCCATCGCAAATAGAACGATGAGCAGGCCGATGAGAACCATAATTGCGCGCGTTTTCCGGGTCATATCTTCTTCCTGTGCGGTGGCTTGGGGTGCGTTTCAGTTTCTGGGGTACTTCCCAGTTTGTTGGTGGGTTGGGCCAGGGG
>JAEYTI010000131.1 GCA_023434145.1 Chloroflexota bacterium
GTGGAATGCTGATGTTGAGCATCAGCATTCCACCACACCAAAACAAAATATCACCTGCGCTGGGCTGAAGAAGCAGGGAAAGGAGAAGAAGCCGGATGCGAATCTGGTAGGTACCCCATTCCCTGAACCCTGAAGCAGGAACAGCAAACGGAACCGGCGGGCTTACCAGAACACAGGTAAGCCCGTTTTTTATTGCAGTTGGTGTTTTGTGTGGTTGGCACAAAGCGCCAACCACACAAAACACCAAACAACATATTGAGGAGAACATCATGAGCCTGGAAAACTTTTCCATTATCGAATCCACGCTGCGCGAGGGCGAGCAATTTGTCAATGCCTTCTTTAGCACCGAGCAGAAGATGGAGATTGCGCAGCTATTGGACGCCTTTGGCGTGGAGTACATCGAGCTGACCACGCCGTGCGCCTCGCCGCAGTCGGAGGCAGATGTGCGCGCCATCGCCGGGCTGAATCTGCGCGCCAAAACGCTCACACACACCCGCTGCGCCCTGGAGGATGTGAAGCTGGCGGTCGATACCGGCGTCGACGGCGTAGACGTGGTGATCGGCACCTCCTCGTACCTGCGCGAGTTCAGTCACGGCAAGAGCATCGAGAAAATTATTGAGACCGCGCAGGTGGTGTTGGAATACCTGGGACGGCAAAACGTAGAGATGCGCTTCAGCACCGAAGATAGCCTGCGCAGCAACCCCGAAGACCTGTACCGGGTGTATGAGGCGGTGGACCAGATGGGCGTGCACCGGGTCGGCATTGCGGATACGGTGGGAATCGGCACGCCGCGGCAGATCTACGACCTGGTGGCTGGGCTGCGCCAGCGGGTGCGGGCAGATATCGAGTTCCACGGGCATAACGATACGGGGTGCGCCATCGCCAACGCCTTTGTGGCCCTGGAGGCAGGCGCAACGCACATCGATACCACCGTGCTGGGCATTGGCGAGCGCAACGGCATCACGTCGCTGGGTGGCCTGGTGGGCCGCGTGTACGCCGTCGACCCGCGGTTGGTGGCGAAGTACAACCTGCCCCTCCTGCTGGAATTGGACCGGCTGATCGCCCGATTGGTTCGGGTGGATATCCCCTTCAACAACTACATCACCGGCTTTTCGGCCTTCACCCACAAGGCGGGCATCCACGCCAAAGCGGTGCTCAACAACCCCTCCACCTACGAGATCCTGCGCCCCGAAGATTTTGGCCTGACGCGTTACATCCACATCGCGCACCGCCTGACGGGCTGGAACGCGATCAACAACCGCGCCGAGCAGTTGGGGCTCAACCTCAGCGAGGCACAGGTGCGGGCCATCACCGAGGAGATCAAACGCCTGTCGGACGAGCGCATGCTGACCCTCGACGAGGTCGACCGCCTGCTCACCGCCGCCCATCAAACCTCAGTGGAGTTGTGAAAACGTTAAGCGTTTTCACAACTCCAAAAAACCAGCTTTGGCTCCCGAAGGGCGGTAAAGCCGCCAATCAAAACTCATTGGAAGTGTGAATCGCGGGCTGCGCCCGCCTAAAAATGAATAGGGCAATTTTTGTCACAGGAGTGTGACAAAAATTGCTCATAAGGAAAAGGGACATGGGACAAACGTTATCGGAACAAATTTTATCGCATGCCGCCGGGCGGCCCGTACACGCGGGCGAACTGGTGGTCGCCGCGCCCGACGTGGTGATGAGCCACGACTCGCTCACCCCCAGCATTATCCGCATCATGCGGGAGGAACTGGGCGTGCAGAACGTGCGCAACCCCGAACAGTTGGTGATGGTGCTCGACCACGTCGCCCCGGCTTCGACGGTGGGCACAGCCAACGCGCAGAACCAGGTGCGCCGTTTTGCCGCCGAACAGGGCGTGCGCCTGTTCGACGTGGGGCGCGGCATCTGTCACCAGGTGCTGGTGGAAGAGCAGATCGCAGGGCCGGGCAAGATCGTGCTGGGCTCCGACTCGCACTCCACCGGGTACGGCGCGGTGGGCGCGTTCGGCTCGGGCATGGGCTCTACCGACGTGGCGCTGATCTGGGCTACCGGGCGCACCTGGCTGCGCGTGCCCGAGACGGTGCGCGTGCAGGTAAACGGGCGCTTCAACCCCGGCGTTGACGCGAAAGACCTGGCGCTCAAAATCTGCCAGCGGTTGACCATCTCTGGGGCGAATTATGCCGCGGTGGAGTATCACGGGCTGGACTGGCTCGACCTGCCGGGCCGCCAGACGCTCGCCAGCATGGCAGTGGAGGTCGGCGCAAAGGCGGGTATCGTGCCGCCTACCGGCGTGGTTGCCGATCAATTTGCCGTGCCCGAGTGGCTGTTTGTCGATCCCGGTGCTGGCTATGCGCACAGTGTGACAATCAACCTGGGCGATCTGGAGCCGCAGATTGCCCTCCCCCACGCGGTGGATCAGGTAGTGGATCTCTCGCAGGTAGCGGGCCGGGCTGTATCGGTGGTGTTCCTGGGCACTTGCACCAATGGCCGCTACGAGGACATGCGCCAGGCGGCGGAGATCCTGCGCGGACGGCGGGTTTCGAGCAGCGTGCGCATGCTGGTTACGCCCGCCTCCAGCCGCGAGATGGCTCGCGCCGCCGAGGATGGCACGCTGCTGGCGCTGGTAGAAGCCGGGGCCATTCTCACCACGCCGGGCTGCGGCGCGTGCATGGGCCGCCACCAGGGCACGCTGGGCGACGAGGACGTGTGCCTCTCCACTGGCAATCGCAACTTCAAAGGCCGCATGGGCGCGCCCACCTCGCAGATTTACCTGGCCTCGCCGGCGGTTGCGGCGGCCACGGCAATTACCGGGTGCATCACAGATCCGCGGGGAGTGTGAAGATGAATTCCGCGAGCGCATCTGGCGTGGAAGATCCTCACCCCCTCGGTCCCCCTCTCCGGTTGTGCTTTTGCCGTTGTTCGTTCGAGTTCGTGAGCACAACCCGCAAAACCGGAGAGGGGGATGCCTTGCTAACCATTACCTTTGTGGAACAAGGCACCTCCTCTCCAGATTTGCGGGTTGTGCTCTCGGCAATCATCTTAGAACCCCAACAGCACATCTGGAGAGGGGGCCGGGGGGTGAGGATCTTCGCGCAGGCAGTCCTGGGCACGGGCGCAGCACGGTGGTTCTAATACAGGCGGGTTGGCCCGTATCGCTGCGCCCAACCAGGGAACACTCTTGTGGTTCTTACATATTTTTCAACATCAGGAGACACAAAACCATGGCTAGAATCTGGAAATTCGGATCAAACGTAGACACAGATCAGATCGTCCCGGGGCGGTACGCGCCCTACATGCGCCCCGATGCCGACGTGGGCGATGCCGCCTTCATCGAGGCGCGCCCCGATTTCGCGAAGATGGCGCAGCCAGGCGATATCATCGTCGCCACCGAGAACTTCGGCTGCGGCTCATCGCGCGAATACGCGGTGGAGGCGCTGCGGCGGCGAAAAGTCGGCGCGGTGATCGCGCTCAGCTATGCGCGCATCTTCTTCCGCAACGCGGTGAACCTGGGCATCCCGCTGTTCGAAGCGCCCGAGGCTGTGCGCGGCTTGCAGGACGGCGAGGAAGTGACGCTGGACCTGGACAATCACTGCATCCGCGCGGGCGATCGCGTGTACCGGCTGCCCGAGCTGCCCGGCTTCGCGCGCGATATCCTGGCGGCGGGCGGCATTGTCAACTACGTCAAGGAGCACGGCCGCTTCCCCGGCGAGGACGGCGAGGCATGAGCGGCCCGCGGCTGTGCGTGATCGAGGGCGACGGCATCGGCTGCGAGGTGATCCCGGCGGCGGTGCGCGTGCTGCGGGCGGTCATCCCCGGGCTGGAGACCATCCACGCCGAAGCGGGCTGGGAAACCTTCACGCGACGAGGGGTCTCGGTGCCGGAGGAAACCCTGGCGGCGGTGCGCGACTGCGGAGCGGCGCTGTTTGGCGCGGTATCCTCCCCGGCCCGCAAGGTGGAGGGCTACCGCAGCGCGATCCTCACCCTGCGCCAGCGGCTGGACCTGTACGCCAATTTGCGCCCGGTGCGCAGCCTGCCGCGCGTCTCGCCCAGGCCGGGCATCGACCTGCTGATCTTCCGCGAGAATACCGAGGGCCTGTACGCCGGGCGCGAGCGGCTGGAGGATGGCGGCGATACCGCCATTGCCGAGCGCGTGATCACCCGGCGGGCGTCGCGGCGGCTGGCCGAGCGCGCCCTGGGGCTGATGCAGTCCACAGGCCGCCAACGGCTGACGATTGTCCATAAGGCCAACGTGCTGCCCGTCACCGACGGCCTGTTCCGCGACACGGTGCGCGAGACCGCAGAACAGGCCCGGCGTGGGGGCTTCGACGCGGCGGTGGACGAGCTGCTGGTGGATATCGCCGCGCTCAAGCTGGTTACCGAGCCGGAGCGCTTTGACTGCATCATCACCACCAACCTGTTCGGCGACATCCTCTCCGACGAAGCCGCCGCGTGGATGGGCGGCATGGGGCTGGCCCCCTCGCTGAACTGGGGCGAGGGCGTGGCGCTGGCGGAGCCGGTGCACGGCTCTGCGCCGGATATTGCCGGGAAAGGCATCGCCAACCCCACCGCCGCCATCCTCAGCGCGGCGCTGCTGGCCCGCTACGCCTGGAACCTGCCGCAAGCCGCCGACCGCATGGAGGCGGCGGTCAACGCCGTGCTAGAATCCGATACCGGGGCCGGGCAGACGACCGAGCAAATTACCCGGGCGGTGCTGGTGCGGGTGGAATAATCAGCAAATTTTCATATGTTTCGTTGGCCAAGTCCTCACCACTCGTAGGGGCGCAGCTATACGGGCCGAGGCCTTCATTTTACCAATACAAGCGCTGCGCCCCGGGTCGTAGAACCTCCGGTTCGATTACCGTGACGTGGGCAGACCAGCGGTGACTCCGTGCAACCGGGGCGCAGCGTTTGTGGCTCTTCGTTGGTCGGGCTGGCCCGTACAGCTACGCCCCTACTGGTATCGGAGACCCGGTCAACATCAGGTGCAAAACATATATAAAGGAACCATCAATGAAACTTGGCGTATTGTGTTCGCGCATTCGCGTGGAAGAAAAATGGATCTTTGAGGCGCTGGAGCGGCGGGGTATCCCCTACGACCGGATCGACGACCGGCGCATCGGCCTGAACCTGGCGGAGCCGGGCAAATGGCTAGAATACGGCGCGGTGCTGGAGCGCAGCGTTTCGTACAAAAACGGGCTGTATGCCACCCAGGTGCTCAACGCGTGGGGCATCCCTACTATTAATATGGCCCACGTGGCGCTGACCTGCGGCGACAAGCTGGCAACCTCTGCCGCGCTGACCTCTGCCGGCGTGCCGCAGCCGAAGGTGTGGCTGGCCTTCACCCCCGAATCGGCGCTGGAGATGATCGAAAGCATCGGTTACCCGGTGATCCTTAAGCCGGTGATCGGCTCGTGGGGGCGGCTGCTGGCCAAGATCAATGACCGCGAAGCCGCCGAGGCAATACTGGAGCACAAAGAGACGCTCGGATCGTTCCAGCACTCGGTGTTTTACATCCAGGAATACATCCCCAAACCCGGGCGCGACATCCGCTCGTTTGTCATCGGCGACCAGACCGTCTGCGCCATCTACCGCCACTCGCTGCACTGGATCACCAACACCGCGCGAGGCGGTAAGGCCGATATCTGCCCGGTGACGCCCGAGATCCACGACATCAGCATCCGCGCGGCGCAGGCCGTGGGCGGCGGCGTGGTGGCGATCGACATTCTGGAGGACCCCAACCGTGGCTACCTGATCAACGAGATCAACCACACCATGGAGTTTCACTCCACCGTGCCCCTCACCGGCGTCGATCTGCCGGGGATGATTGTGGAGTATGCACTATCGGTGGCGCGGGATATATCATGATATGTATGCGGTGCGTGACTTCGTCACGCACCGCATACACATCATTTTCACCACTTACACCTTCCGGTACCGCAGCATCAACACCCTGCTGCCGATCTTCTTCGTCTCCACCAGTTCCAGGTCGATCTTCTTCTCCAGCGGGCCGAAGAAGCGCTTGCCGCTGCCGATGATCACCGGGTGGATGTAGAGCCAGTACTCGTCGATCAGCCCCATCTGCGACAGGCTGGCCGCCAGCCCGGCCCCGCCCACGCTGAGCAGCCCATCCCCCTGCTCCTTGAGCCGCCGCACCTCTTCCGCCACGTTGTCGCGCACGATCTTTTGCGCCCATTCCACCTCTTTCAAGGTGGTAGAGAATACGACTCTCGGCTGGGCGCACCAGATTTTGGCATACTCTGCCTCCACCGGCGGGGTGTTCGGGTCCTGGGCGGCGCTGGGCCAGTACCCGGCCATGTTCTCATACAGCCCGCGCCCGTAAAGGCTCAGATCAATCCCCCGCTCCAGGTCGTTGAAGTACTGGTGCAGTTCCTCGTCGGGGGTCGTCCAGCCCAGGTCGCCGTTGTCCCCTTCGATAAAACCGTCCAGCGAAACGTGCATTCCATACATAACGGTTCTCATCCGTGCTCCTTATTTTTCCATGTTTGTCCGTTGGTTGTTTGGGCGTTGGCGCGCCAGAGACGCGCCAACGCCCAAACAACCAATTTATTTATTATATTGTCTATCCACAATATGTATAATAAAACCTATGGACCAATCCGCGCGGCTTCCCACCATGCTCACGCCGTTCTTCGGGCGCAAGGCCGAGATGCAAGCTATCCGCGCCCTGCTGGCTGACCCGGCCTGCCGCCTGCTGACCCTCACCGGGCCGGGCGGGATGGGCAAAACGCGCCTGGCGCTGGAAGCCGCCCGTGCAGCCCTGCCCGACTACGCGGACGGCGTTTACTTCATCGATTTGCAATCGCTGCCGTCGGGTGAGATGCTGCCGCTGGCGATCTGCGATGCGCTGGCGATCACCCGCGGGCAAGATGGGCCGCTCGATCATCTGCTGCGCTTCCTGGCGGAGCGCCAGACACTGCTGGTGCTGGATAACTTCGAGCAGCTTCTGGAGGCGGCGGAACTGCTGACGCACCTGCTGCTGCGCGCGCCAGGGGTAGCGCTGATGGTCACCTCGCGCGAGGCGCTAAACCTGCGCGAAGAATGGCTCTACCCGGTCGGCGGAATTGACCTGCCCGCAGCGCCAAACGGCAGCTCCGACTGGCACGAGACCGCCCGCGCCACCAGCGCGGTGCAGTTGTTTGCCGCCTGTGCCGCGCGCGTGCAGCCTGCCTTTTCGCTGGATGGCGAGCTGGAGCACGTGGTAGAGATTTGCCGGTTGGTAGAGGGCATGCCGCTGGCGATCGAGCTGGCGGCCTCGTGGGCGCGGATGCTGCGCTGCGAGATCATCGCCCGCGAGATCAAAGAAAACATCCACTTCCTGGCCTCCGGGCTGCGCAACATCCCCGAGCGCCACCGCAGCATCCTGGCAGTGTTCGAATCGACCTGGCGCATGCTCCAGCCGCCGGAACAGCAAGCCTTCATGCGCATGTCGGTCTTCCGCGGCGGGTTTGACCAGGCCGCGGCGGCGGCTGTAGCCGAGACCAGCCTGCCCGTCATGCTCGCGCTGATCGATAAATCGCTGCTGCGACAGGTTGCGAATGGCGAGGGCGACAGCCGCCGCATCCGTTTTAGTGTCCACGAGATACTGCGCCAGTTCGCGCACGATGCCCTGGCCCAAAACGAGGATGCGCGCAGCCACACCCACGACCGCCACGCCGCCTACTACCTGCGCTTCCTCCAGCAGCGCAACGACGATCTGCTGGGCGCGCGGCAGGTGGAAGCAGTACGAGAGATACACGCCGAGCTGGAGAATATCCGCGCCGCGTGGCAGTGGGCAGCCGAGCAGGGCCAGGCGGACCTGCTGCGCGAGGCCGTCCAGGCGCTGGACGCGTACTTCCAGTACCAGAGCCGCTTCCGCGAAGGCGCGGACCTGTTCGAGCACACCATGCGCGTGCTGGACAGGCACGAAGCGAGCGAGAACCGGCTGCACACCCAGGCGCAGTTATGGGCATGCCTGGGCTGGTATGGGGTACGCCTGGGCGCGTTTGAGCAGGCATCACGCAGCTTTGAAACTGCCCGAAACCTGTACGAACGCATCCATACGCCCCCGCCGGACCATCTCGGAAGCGACCCTCCGGCGGGGCTGGCGGTGCTGGCCGTGCTGCGCGGTGATTATGCCGCCGCGGTGGCGCTGGGCGAGCAGGTGATCGAGAACAGCCGGTTGCGCGGGCACGACCACAACCTGACCTTTGCCCACTATATGCTGGCCGGGGCGCGGCTGGCCCAGGGCGATTCGGAGGCGGCCAGCCGCCACGCGCAGGAGGCGTGCAGCCGCTCGCAGCAAGCCGGTAACGACTGGATGCTGGCCTACAGCCTGAACGAATGGGGGCACAGCCTGTGCGCGCTGGGCGACCTGACCCGCGCCCGCCAGCTCTACCAGCAGAGCTACCATATTCGCCAATCGCTGAATGATCCTGAGGGAATGGCCCTGGCGCTCAATCACCTGGGAAAGGTGGCATTGATGGAGGCCGATTACGCCGAGGCAACGCGCTGCTTCCGCGAAAGCTGCGCCATCTATACCACCATCTTCGACCGGGGCGGGCTTTCCACCGCGCTGAACGGCCTTGGCAGCAGCGCCCTGGGGCTGGGAAAGCTGGCCGAAGCGCGCGACTCCCTCTCGCGGGCGCTGCTGGTGGCCCGTGAAATCCGCTTTGTTCCGTTGATCGCCGCCATCCTCGTCCCTGCGGGGGAATTGTTCATCCGCGCCGGGCTGCCGGAGCGCGGGGTGGTGCTGCTGGACACTGCGCGGTACTCTGCCGCTAGCAGCAAGGAAACCCGCAGCCTGGCGTAAGACGGGGGCGCCGGGCGGCCGGGCGCCCGGCTCGATC
The DNA here is from genome assembly GCA_023434145.1 of Chloroflexota bacterium. GTDB lineage: Bacteria > Chloroflexota > Anaerolineae > Anaerolineales > Anaerolineaceae > DSYU01. The sequence continues at coordinate 8,823 of JAEYTI010000131.1, forward strand.
TCAGACCCAGCGGCGCATCGGCATCCCCGGCAGCAGACCTGGACGAACTGGCGCATGATCTGCTGGTGGAGATGGAAAATCTGACGCTCGAAGCGCCCGCCCAACCACCCAACCCAACCGCGGCGGGGGAAGACGCGCTTTCGCTGCGCGAAGTGGAGATTCTGCGCTGGATGGATGCTGGACTGACCAACCAGGCCATTGCCGACCAATTGGTGATCTCCATCGGCACGGTGAAGTGGTACACCAGCCAGATCTACGCCAAGATGCAGGTCGCCAGCCGCACCCAGGCCCTCGCCAAGGCGCGGGCAATGGGAATTTTGTGAGAGTGAGACGGGGATTGCGTAAGCCAGCACTCCAGTCCCAACTGCTGCCTCATCCTGGATTTGCCTGCGCGGGAAAATCCTCACCCCCCGTCCCCGCTCTCCAGATGTGCTGTTGTGGTTCTATCTTCATCTTGACAAGCGCAACCCGCAAATCTGGAGAGGGGGTGCCTTGCTAATCAATATGAATTGCGGAACAAGGCACCCCCACTTCGGTTTTGCGGGTTGCGCCCACCATATGGAGCAAGGAACTGAAAAGCACAACCGGAGAGGGAGCGGGGGGTGAGGATCTTCCCACGCAAACCACCCAACCACAAAACCAACCCTCCAACCTATATTTTGGCGGGTGACTCGGTGTGTACCCAACCCGTACACTGAGCACCATACACAAAACAACTTGGAGGAACTTGACATGGAAACAACCGTCTCTATTGAAATGACGCAGACCAATACCGAGGCCGAACGCGATGCGCTGATTGGCAAGATGCTGGAATCGGCGGCGGGCTTCTTCACCCACTACACCATCTACCTGGGCGGGCGGCTGGGCTACTACGAGACCCTGGCCCGCCACGATCCCCTTACTTCTACGGAACTGGCGACGCTCACCGGCACGAATGAGCGCTACACCCGCGAGTGGCTGGAACAGCAGGCCGTCTATGGTATCCTCAGCGTACAGAATGGGCAGGATGGCCCGATGGAGCGCCGCTACGCGCTGCCCTCTGGCCACGCCGAGGTGCTGACCCAGCCCGACAGCCTGAACTACCTGGCCCCACTTGCGCAGCTTCTGGTTGGGGTCGCCAACCCAATCGACAAGCTGGTGGGGGCTTTCCGCAGCGGGCAGGGCGTCGATTACGAAGACTTTGGCAAAGATATGCGCGAGGGCCAGGCAGGCATGAACCGCGCCGCCTTCCTCAACGAGCTGCCCCAGGCGTGGATCCCCGCCATGCCCGACGTGCAGGCGCGCTTGCAGCAGCCCGGCGCGCGCGTGGCCGACATCGGCTGCGGGTTTGGCTGGTCGAGCATTGGCATGGCGCAAGCCTTCCCCCAGGCCCAGATCGACGGCTTTGATTTCGACGCCCCTTCCATCGCCGCGGCCCGCCAAAATGCCACAGCCTACGGCGTGAGCAACCGGGTGGATTTTCAAGTACGCGATGCCGCCGACGAAGACCTGGCCGGGCACTACGATCTTGTCATGGCGCTGGAATGCGTCCACGATATGTCGGACCCTATCGGCGCGCTGCGCACCATGCGCCGCATGGTCAACGGCAGCGGCAGTGTGCTGGTGGTGGACGAGCGAGTGGGCGAATCTTTTGGCTTTGACCCGCAAGAAAACGAGGTGGATTGGATCATGTACGGCTTCAGCGTCATGCACTGCCTGCCCGTTGGCATGACCGAGCAGCCCTCCGCGGCCACCGGCACGGTGATGCGCCCCGAAACGCTGCGCCGCTATGCCCGCGAAGCCGGCTTCCGTGATGTAGAGGTTCTGCCGGTAGAGAATTTCTTCTTCCGCCTCTACCGCCTGGTCACCTGAGAATTCGCTCGATATACAGCGGCTGTCCAAAAAGAACATTTGGACAGCCGCTGGCTAGTAGATATGGATGTTTTTGTTGTCATGTGACAGCATATATGCTGTCACATGACAACAAAAACATCCTTTTCAGACAACCCTCTAATGGTATCAAGGGAGTTTGGGTCGCACAAAGCGCGACCCAAACTCCCTTTTTTCAGGGTGCGGAGGCTTGTGGAAATTAGGATAGAATTATCCGAAGGAATATCCCAATGAGCCAAAACCCCAATATGTACAACATCGAGCGGCACATCGCCGAGATTTACGATCAGCAGCAGAACTTTACCGACGACGTGGATCTGCTGCTGCGCTTGATCGGCGAGCGGAAAAATTTGGACATCTTTGAGCCGTTCTGCGGCACGGGGCGCATCCTGATCCCGCTGGCGCAAGCCGGTCACCGGCTGACCGGGCTGGACCAATCGCCCATGCTGCTGGAGCGCTGCCGGGCAAAGCTGGCGGAGGCCAACCTGCCCGCCGAATTGATCGAGGGGGACGCTGTCGCCGGACCCTGGCCAGGCGGCTTCGACGTGGTGGTGATGGGCGGCAACTGCCTGTACGAGCTCGCCACGCCGGAGGAGCAGGAAGCCTGCATCCGCCACGCCGCGGGCGCGCTCAAGCCGGGCGGATTTCTGTTCCTCGATAACGACCACATGGAAGGCGGCCTTGCCCTGAAGTGGCAGGATATGCGCCTGGAGGCTGGCTTTCCCTCTGGCACGTGCGCGGACGGAACCCGCATCGAGAGCACCCGGCAGATCATCTGGTTCAGCATCAACACGCGCGTGGCGAAGTTCAAGCGCACCACGCGCGCCATCGCGCCGGATGGCACCGTGACGGAGGGGTCATACATCCAGCAGAAGCACCCGGTGAGCACCGGCGAGATGCGCGCATGGCTGGTGCAGCACGGTTTTGTGATCGAGCAGCACTACGGCAGCCGCGATGGCGAGCCATACCGCGACGCCCTGCCCCGCTCGATCTTTTGGGCACGAAAGCCGGAAGCGTAATTTGTTTGCACCTTTTTTCACATTACTCCGTATATAGTAAGAACTCAGCCCTGCCGGGCAAATGCCTTTGGAACGCTCGCTCTTATCGAGTTTCAAGGAGTTTATGGTTTGTTGGGGTGGTTACACCACCCCAACAAACCATAAACTCCTTGAAACTCATATTGAGCAAAAAATCGCCCGCGTTTCAGAGGAAAAGCCCCAGCGGCTGAGCAGTTACAAGAACCTATCGAATTATGTTTCATGTTGTGGTACGCAACGCAGTCGCGTGGCACAACATGAAACATAAATAGGCTCCTATGTAGTTTCAAGGAGTTTTGGTGTTGAAAGGGGGGGGGGGGACCCCCCGGGGACCAAA
>JAEYTI010000223.1 GCA_023434145.1 Chloroflexota bacterium
ATCATGGCCTCGTCGACGGTGGCGACGAAGGTGCGCACGGCGCGGCGGTCGGCGGGCGGGGTCGCGATGATCGAGAGGTCGCGCAGGCCGGCCATCGCGAGGTGGAGCGTGCGCGGGATGGGCGTGGCCGTGAGCGTGAGCACGTCGACCTGCGTGCGGAGCTTCTTGAGGCGCTCCTTGTGCGTCACGCCGAAGCGCTGCTCCTCGTCGATGACCACCAGGCCCAGGTCCTTGAAGGTCACGTCCTGCTGGATCAGGCGGTGGGTGCCGATGATGATATCGATGCTGCCCTCGGCAAGCTGTTTGATGATGCGGTCCTGCTGCTTCTGCGAGCGGAAGCGCGAGAGCATTTCCACTTCCACGGGGAAGGCGGCGAGGCGCTGCCGGAAGGTTTCGTAGTGCTGCTGTGCCAGCACGGTGGTAGGAACCAGAATCGCCACCTGCTTGCCGCCGTTCACCGCCTTGAAGGCGGCGCGCAAGGCTACTTCGGTTTTGCCGTAGCCTACGTCGCCGCACAATAGGCGATCCATTGGGCGCACGCGCTCCATGTCGCGCTTCACGTCGTTGATCGCCCGCATCTGGTCCTCGGTCTCCACGTAGGGGAAGCTGGCCTCCAGATCCTGCTGCCAGGTCGAATCGGGCGGGAAGGCGTGGCCCTGCACCACCTGTCGCCTGGCGTACAGTTCCAGCAGTTCGTGGGCCACCTGCTGCACCGACTCGCGCACCTTCTGCTTCACGTTCGCCCACTCGCCGCCGCCCAGCCGGGTGAGGGATGGCGGTTCGCCGCCCGGGCCCACGTAGCGGCTCAGGCGGTCGGCCTGGTAAACAGGCACAAAAATCTGGTCGCCGCCGTCATACTCTACCGAGAGGAATTCGCGCTCGGTGCCGTCGAGCGTGCGGCGCACCAGGCCCACATAGCGGCCTACGCCAAAGTCGATGTGCACCACCCAATCGCCGGGCTTTAGATCGGTATAGTCCGACTCGGGCGCCGAGGTTGTCTGACGGGTGCGGGCGCGCGGCTGCGGGCGCTCCCAGCCGAAGACTTCGCTGTCGGTCAGCAAGTTGATCTTGCTGCCGCCGTCCAGGGTCAAAAACCAGCCGTCCGAGAGCGTGCCTTCCTGGAATTCCGGCTCGCGCTGTACGCTGCGGCTTTCCTCGCGCTCCAGCCACAGCTCTTTCATGCGCGGGATCTGGCGGGAGACGAGGATCTGCCGGTCACCGGCCTGGGCGCGCTCGACCAGGAAGTCGAGGAAGGGCTTGAGTCGCCCGCCGTAGCGGTTGCCCGGACGGAAGTGCTCCGCCAGATCAGAAGGCTCCGAGGCTGTGGATCGCCCCAATTCTAGCCAGGGATGCACGCTCAGGCTGTCATGGATCTCCGACCAGGTGAGGTATGGCACGGGGAAGTCACTCGGGAGCGTGCCTTCGGTGATGCTCTCACCGCGCAGCCGCACCGCCTGCTCCTCAATCTCACCGGCGATCGACTGAAGCATATCCAGGTCATCAACAAAGACGAGTGCCTGCTGAGGCAGGTAGTCCAGGATGCTGGCATGCTGGGTGTGCACCAGCGGCAGGTAGAACTCATCAATTTCGCCGCCCGCCTCGGGCGTGCCGCTTTTGAGCGCGCCTTCGGGCAGGGTTACACCGGCAGCTTTGCCGGGCAGCACCTCACGCGCCGGGGTAATCAGCAGATCATTCAGACTGCGGGTTGTGCGCTGCGTGGCAGGGTTGAAGGCGCGAATGGTATCAATTTCGTCGCCGAAGAACTCGATGCGCACCGGGTCTGCACCGGCGGGCGTCCAGACATCCAGGATGCCGCCGCGGTGCGAGAACTGTCCCGCCTCCAGCACCGTATCGGCGTGAACGTAGCCCAGGTCCACCCACAGGCGCATGAGCGAATCGGGCGAAACCTGCTGGTTGAGCTTGAGGGTTTTCGCCACCTTGAGGAATTCGCGGCGGGGCAGGGTGCGCGTCATCACCGCGCGGATGGGGGCCACGATGATGGGCGGCGTGGACGGTTTCGGCGTGCCGGGCATGTGATAGGAGGCCAGCAGGGTCAGCGCCTGCAAGCGGTCCTTTCGCGTCAGGGTGCCCCAGGCAGCCTGCTCGTAGAACAGCGGGTTCGGTTCGGGGAAGTACTGGCGGTTGGCGTCCGCCGACCAGAACGAGAGCTCGTCCAGCAGGGTCAGCGCGCGGTCTGCGCGATCGGTCAGCAGCAGGATAGGCAGGCTCAGGTCTTCGCGCAGGGCAGCCAGAACAGGCAGGCGCGCGGCGCGCGGCAGCGAAAGACCGGGCAGTGTAACCCCTGCCTTCAGGTCTGCCAGCAAGCGCTCGTAGGATTTCAGCGATCGAATGGCATTCAGCACAATAATATCTCCACCACCAGAACAGTTACAATCTACTTTTCTTGCACGTTCCCGTTGTAGCGGTTCATCGCCATATCCAGCCCTTCCTTCATAAAGACGCGCACTGCGGCGGCAGCCTGTTCGAGCTGCTCCTGCACCACGGCTGCCTCGCCTTTTGAGAAGGGGTGCAGCACAAAATCTCTCGGATTCATCTGGCCCGGCGGGCGGCCCACACCCAGGCGCAAGCGGGCAAAGTCTTGCGTGCCGAGCTGCTGGATGATGGAAGCCATACCGCGCTGCCCCGCCGACCCGCCGCCAGGGCGGATGCGGATAGTGCCCAGCGGCAGGTCCATATCGTCATGCGCGATGATGACCTGCTCCAGCGGAACCTTGTAAAAGCGCACCAGCCCGCCGACAGACTGGCCCGATAGGTTCATGAACGTCTGCGGTTTTGCCACCACCATTTTCACTCCCTCTACCAGGGCTGTGCCGATCAATGCCTTCGACTGCATGCGCGTCAGGCGGATGCCGGCTTCTTTGCACAATTGATCTATGAGCATAAAACCGATATTGTGACGCGTCTCACGGTATTCGCGACCCGGGTTGCCCAGGCCGACGATTAAAAAGGGAGCAATTTGGGTTTCCATGGGTTTTGGGTCTCCAGGATCAGCGGCGGAATAGGGCGCGGAGGCTCAGGTAAATGGCGGCAATCACCAGCACCGCTGCGACTGCCCCAACCCCCACGGCGGCGCTCTCGCGCAGGTGCTGTGGGGTCAGGCGGGCGGGGTTGGTAGGCAGCGGCTGCGGTGTTTGCCCGGCGGTAATAAAATCTACCGCAGGGGTACGGGTAGGGCGCGCCGTGGCGACGGGGCGCGCCGTTTCGCCGGGGGCAGGCGGGGTGCTGGTCTCGATGATCGTGTAGTTGCGCACGCGCAGGTTCTCTACCACACGCTCTAGCACGGCGCCATCGGCCAAAAACACTTGCAAGCGCAGGTGGTACGTGCCATCAGAGATGGTGGTCGTATCCCACGTGGCAAGCTGACCGTCCACCACCGGCACGCTGCCCTGCTCGATTAGAAACCAGGTGCCGGTCGAGTCAGAAGCGTAAGCAAAAGAGACGTCTACCGCCTGGAAGCCTTCCGCAAGGCTCGAGCCTGTGATCGCTACCACGCCTTGCAGCGCCTCACCACCCAGCGGCAAGGTGACGCCAAATGGCACGGTCGTTGGGGTAGGCGTGGTGTCCTGAGCGAACACTGGCGCAACCCGCGGCGAAACAGGCCCGGGCATCGTAATAACGAAAGCCAGGGCGAGCAGCAGGGTGAATCGGGCTACCTTAAAGATTGAAATCATGGCAACAAATGATTCTAATATGAAGCGTCAAAACATGCAAACAGGGTATACAGAAAGGGTAAAGTTCGTATCTTTCCTCTAGCATCCGTGATTCTTTTTCAGTATACTGAGACTGTCTATCGAATAAGTACACTATCCTCGTGTGCAGGTGTACTGTCATATCTCGTACTGGGGGTTTAAAGAAACCGCACACGCGGTTTTAAGAGGGAAAAAGAGAAGGATAACCGTATGAATGAAAAGGGATTTACCTCGCCGGACATGCTCATGCAGGCACTCAATGAGCAGATGTATATCGCGAACGATGAGATTTCTACGGTAGTGTACCTGAGCCAGCAGCTTGGGAAACCCGTTCTGCTTGAAGGGCCGGCGGGGGTTGGGAAGACCGAACTTGCAAAAGCAATCGCCTGCGCGACCGACCGCGAATTGATCCGCTTGCAGTGCTACGAGGGGTTGGACGAAACCAAAGCGCTGTACGAGTGGGAATATGCCAAGCAGTTGCTCTACACGCAGCTCCTGCGCGAAAAACTCCACGAAACGCTTGCCTCCACCCTATCGCTGAAAGACGCCGCCGATAAGTTGGGACAGGAAGAAGACGTGTTCTTCTCCATGCGTTTCTTGCTCCAGCGCCCGCTGCTCAAGGCCATTCAGAGCCAGGAGCCCACGGTGCTGCTGATCGACGAAATTGACCGCGCGGATGCGGAGTTTGAAGCCTTCCTGCTAGAAGTGCTCAGTGACTTCCAGGTCAGCGTGCCCGAAATCGGAACGCTGAAAGCCATCCACCGCCCGCTCGTGTTCCTGACCAGCAACAATACCCGCGAGCTGAGCGAGGCGCTTAAGCGCCGATGCCTGTACCTGTTCATCGACTACCCCACCCTGGATCAGGAGCTGGCGGTGGTGCGACTGAAGGTGCCGGAGCTTTCGCCCCGGCTTGCACGGCAGGCGGTAGAGTTGGTGCAGAAGCTGCGCTCGATGGAACTGCGCAAGTCGCCCAGCATCAGCGAGACGCTCGATTGGGCCAAAGCCCTCGTCACGCTGAACGCAGAAAATTTGGATAAGGCGACGCTCGATTCAACCCTCAGCGTACTGCTGAAGCACGAAAGTGACCTTAGCCAGGCCCGCCGGCAGTTGTTCAACCCCTCCACACGCGATCGCCGCCAGGACAACAGCAATCTCGGTACGCCGCGCTGGCAGAATTAGGGGCATCGATACAAGAAGATTGTGTTTATTTTTGGGTGGTGAACGCCGCCCAAAAATAAACACAATCTTTCGGGTCGATGCTTACCGGTAGTTAGGAAGGAGTGACGACAACCGTATGGATCAACGGATAGCCCAGTTTATTTCGGCGCTGCGTGCCAGCGGTGTTCGCATCAGTCTGGCAGAGAGCGCCGATGCATTCAAAGCGATCGAAGAGATGGGCGTGCAGGACCGGGATATGTTCCGCATCAGCATGCGGTCTACGCTGGTGAAAGAAGCGCGCGATCTTGAAATCTTCGAGAAGCTGTTCCCGATGTTCTTCCAGCCCAGCCAGCCGCCGCCAATGATGGACCCAACCAAGGGGATGACCCCGCAAGAGGCGCAGATGCTGGCGCAGGCACTGAAGAAATTCTCAGAGCAGATGAAGCAGATGATGGAAAAGCTCGCTAAGGGTGAGCCGCTTTCACAGCAAGAGATGAACCAGCTCGATCAGATGGTGAACATGGACGGCATGACCGACATGCGCTACCAAAACTGGCTGGCCCGGCAGATGGAAGAGGCAATGAACTTCCCCGAAGTGCGCAAGGCCATCGAAGAACTGGCGAAGATGCTGCGCGAAATGGGCATGAACCGCCAGCAGGTGGAAAAGCTGCGCCAGATGATGCAGGCCAATCAGCAAGCCATGCAGGAGCAGATCCGCGAGCACGCAGGTGAAGCCATCGCGCAGAACCTGGCGAAGAAGCCGCGCAAAGAGGACGCCGATGGGGCGATGAACCGCCCGTTTCGCGCGCTCTCCGAAGAGGATATGCACCTGCTGCGCAAAGAAGTGCGCCGCATGGCGGCTGCCCTGCGCACGCGCATGGCGCTGCGCCTCAAACGCGCCCGCACTGGCCAACTCGACCCGAAAAAGACGCTACGCTCCAACCTAAAGCACGACAGCGTGCCGATTTTGCTGGAGCACCGCGACCGAAAGATGAAGCCGAAGATTGTCGTGATCTGCGACGTGTCGACCTCGATGCGCTACGTATCCGAGCTGATGCTCTCGATGCTGTACGCCATCCAGGACCAGATCAGCAAGACGCACGCCTTCGCTTTCATCGATCACCTGGAGTATATTACGCCCATGTTCCACAGCGGGCGCGACCCAGCCGACTCGGTGCGCGATATCCTCTACAAGATGCCCTCGGGGCACTACAATACAGATCTGGGCCACAGCCTGGATAATTTCTCGCGCGATTTTCTCGAGACGGTAGACCGCCGCAGCACCTTCATTATCGTGGGTGACGGGCGCAACAACTTCAACGATCCGCGCCTGGAGCTGTTCCAGCGCATCGCGCGACGCAGCCGAAACACCATCTGGCTCAACCCTGAACCAATGGGGTTGTGGGGCACCGGCGACTCAGACATGTTGAAATACGCCCCCTACTGCGGGCGCACCTTCCAGGTTTCTAACCTGGCCCAACTGGCAGCGGCGGTCGACCAGCTGCTGCTGCACTAGACCCGACTCCTGTTTTCCACCCTGGGAGAATGCAACCCCAGGGTGGAAAGGTAAAATTACAACACTTCGTGTCAGAAACTGCCGTCACATCCTTAAAGGAAGGCTCAAACATGCAAAAAAGGATGCCAGTTGTACAACATTTCCGTTACGAAGTGTTATAATTTTTAAACGGTCCGCGCTCTCAGCGATTGCAGCGCGGCGATCGTGCGAAGCTGTCCAATGGACCGGCAGCCGGTGGGACTTCATGATATAACCCATCGCCATCGCAACAGACCAGGTGTCCAATTATGCTATAATTGGAGAGAATATGGAAGAAAACCAAATCGTTCCTTCCCTACCACCCCCATCTGGGCAAACAACCGGGGGAAACGTTGATCAAGGCCAGTCAAAAAAGACAGTGATCACCCTGATTGTTATTGGGGTGATTATCCTGGCCCTGTTGATTACGGCTGTTGTCTTCCTGCTTCGCGCAGACAATGATACGACCGGGCGCGTGCGAGATGTCTTCATCATCTTTATGGCGCTAGAATCGATCGTACTCGGCGCCGCAATGATTATCCTCATCGTGCAGCTTGCCACGCTCATTAACCTACTGCAGAATGAGATCAAGCCGATCATTCATTCAACTAACGAGACGGTAAACACTCTGAAAGGAACCGTTTCGTTCTTGAGCGAGAACTTAACAGAGCCGGTCATTAAGCTGAACGCTTACCTGGCAGGTTTCCGGCAGTTCTTCGACGTGATGAGTCCGAAGAAACGAAAACGTTAATACCCCATTCCGTTTCGATGACACAATCGAAGCGGTTTGGCCTCCGCTTACACTCACTATAAGGAGATCTGCGATGTCTGAACGTGACGAATTTGGTGCATTTCTAATTGGTTTCATCATCGGTGGACTGACCGGCGCAGCGATTTCGCTGCTCATGGCTCCCCAGTCTGGTGAAGAGACCCGCGATTATCTGCGCGAACGCGCAATTGAGCTGAAGGATAAGGCCCAGGAGACCGCCCAGACCACGGGGCAGCGCGTTGGCACCACTGCCAGCGAAGTGCGAAACCGCGCTGAAGAGATGGCCGGCACTGCCCGCTCGCGTGCTGAAGAGCTGCGCCAGCGCGGCCAGGTTGTTCTGGAGGAGCAGCGTTCCCGCTTGCAGAACCTGCGCTCCCGCGGCGACGAAGAGACCGCTATCTAATTGCACGGGTGTTATCAAACATCAAAACGGGCCGACGTCGGCCCGTTTTGATGTTTAACTACCTTACCACACCCAACTCAAAACTTCGGGCAGCACATCGATCAAATCGCCTGCCAGGACGGATGCCTCGTGGCCGATTTGCTCGGCGGCGAGTAAGCCAGCCTGAGCGTGCAGCCAGGCAGCAGCAGTTGCGGCCTCAAACGGGCCGGTGCCCTGCGCGCGCAACCCTGCGATCATCCCCGCCAGCACGTCGCCCGTGCCACCGTGCGCCAGCGCAGAGGTAGCAACCGGAATGACCCGTACCTGCCCGCCCGGTTCCGCAATCACCGTGTTCGCGCCTTTTAGCACAACCACCTGCCCCCATTCGGCGGCGCTGCGGCGGGCCAGTTCCAGCCGGTCGGCCTGCACTTCCCCGGTCGTCAGGCCAGTCAGGATTGCCATTTCTCCAGGGTGTGGGGTGAGCACGCTGCCTTCCGGCAGTTTTTTGAACCAGGCAGGCACGCGGGCTAGCAGCTTCAAACCATCTGCATCGATAACCATAGGTGGGAGCGACCTTTGCCCCGCCGAATCCACCAGATCCGAGGCAGACACAAACCCGATGCCGCGCACGCGCCCTTTTACGCCGCTGCTTTCTACCAGATGGCGAACAAATGCCGCGGTCGTCTCTTCCTGCCCGAACCCAGGGCCCATCAGCAGAACGTTCGCGCGGCCCAGGTTCCGCAGCAGTTCTTCCACTGCGCCGCGAGAAATAACACCCTGTTCGTGCGGCAGTAGAGTCCAGGTTGCCTCGGGGATGTGCCCGGCCAGCGCGGCGTGCAGCGGCGCAGGCGCGGCGATCTGCACCAGCCCGGCGCCAATCCGCAGCGCGGCAGTTGCACAGAGCAAGGCCGCTCCGGTGTAGTTTAGCGACCCGGCCAGCACGCAAACGGTGCCATACGTGCCTTTATGCGAGTCTGGCGAACGCGCGGGCAGCAGCGGGCGCACGATTTCATCCGTCACCATTTCATTTTGAATGGCATGCCACGCAGTCAGCTCATCTGGCAGGCCGATATCGACAACTTCAATCGACCCGGCCAAACCGTATGCCGGGAAGCGCAGCAGCCCAGCCTTAACCGCCGCCATGCAAACCGTCAGGTCAGCAGGGATGGTTTCTTCCGCGGCCTCGCCAGTGTCCAAATCGATGCCGGAGGGGCAGTCAACCGCCACGACGCTCGGTAGATCTTCCAACGCTTTGATGTGCCCGATCACTGTGGCGGCATCACCGCGCAGGGGCAGCTTAAAGCCCGTGCCCAGTACACCATCCAGCAGCACAGAGGAGGATACGATCCAGCCATTTAAGATGTGGAAGTCGCGGTCTTCTTCAGCCAAAACCACTTCCCCACCAGCATCACGCAGACGCTGTACCAGCGGATCATTGCTGCGCGGGCGGACGAGGTACGCGCGGGCTTGCCAGCCATCCTGCGCCAGGGCCACCAGAGCGATCAGTGTATCACCGCCGTTGTTGCCGGTGCCCACCAGCCCGACGACAGCGCGCTCTTCTTCATAGCCATAGAAGGACTGCACCATCTCAGCCAGCCCCTGTCCGGCGCGCTCCATCATCTGCGTGTACGTCCACCCCTGTGCATCCGCTGCTTTTTCGATCGCCTGCATCTCTGCCACGCTGACCAGTTTCATAGCAAGTTCTCCTGCAAGAATTATAGAGATAAACCACAAAGGTACAAAGTCCGCGAAGGGAGTCCCTTCGCGGACTTTGTACCTTTGTGGTTTATCTCTTCTTCGCTTGGTATAATCGACCCGTACGCCGATCTTTGACACATGGGACGGATGGATGCCACGTAAATATCTGTTTCTCGCTGTATTCGCTTCTGGGATGACTTCGCTGGCCGTCGAAATGGCCGCATCGCGCCTGCTGGGCAACTACTTTGGGGCCGGGCACGAGGTTTGGGCCGCCATCATCGGCCTGATCCTCATCTACCTGACTGCCGGAAACTTCCTCGGGGGCGCATGGGCAGACCGTTCCCCCCACCCGCACACGTTCGCCCGCATTTTGGCATGGGCCGGCTTCACCGTCGGGCTGATCCCGGTGTTCTCGCGCCCCGTGCTGCGAGTCGCCGCTGCCGCGTTCGACCAGCTTCAGATGGGGGCGATGATCGGCGCGTTCGCCTCGGTGCTGGTACTGTTCGCCGTGCCGATTACGCTGATGGGCACTGCCTCGCCCTTCGCCATCCGGTTGGCGCTGCACGACTCGCGCCGGGTGGGCACGACTGCCGGGACGATCTACGCCATTTCGACCCTCGGCGCGTTCCTCGGCACCTTCCTGCCGGTGTTGATCTTGATTCCGTTCATCGGCACCTTCCGCACCTTCCTGTTCCTGGGCGGGCTGCTGATGGTGGTGGGATTGTTCCTGCTGTGGCGAACCGTCAACCTGCGCTCAGCGGTGATCTACCTGTGGATGCCGGTGATTCTGGTGCTGCTAGCAATTTTTGGCATGCGCGGGCCAGACAAAAACCCTGAAGGGTTGGTGGAAGAGCGCGAATCGGCCTACAACTACATCCAGGTGCTCGGCTTCGATGATTACCGCATCCTGCGCTTGAACGAAGGCCAGGGCATGCACTCCATGTATCACCCCACCCAGCTCGATTTTGACGGGCCATGGGAGCAGGTGCTGGCAGCGCCGTTCTTCAACTCCGCGCCGTATGACCCGCAGAATGTGCAGAGCATTGCCATCGTGGGCCTTGCTGCTGGAACAACCGCCCGCTCCGCGACAGCCGTTTACGGCGAGGACGTAATCATCGACGGCTACGAGATCGACCCGGAGATTGTGGAGGTAGCCCGCAAACACTTCGGCATGACAGAGCCGAACCTGAACGCTATCGTGCAGGACGGGCGCGTAGGGCTGGCACAGTCGGAGCGGCGCTACAACATCGTCAGCGTGGACGCTTACCGCCCGCCCTACATCCCCTGGCATATGACCACCGTGGAGTTCTTCCAGATCTGCCGCGATCACCTTACCGACGACGGGGTGCTGGTGATCAACGTAGGGCGCGGACCGGATGACCGGCGGTTGATCGAGGCCTTCGCTGCCACCATTGGAAAGGTGTTCCCCTCGGTGCACGTGATGGATATCCCGGGCACGTTCAACTCGATCATCTACGCCACCGTACAGCCAACGGACGCGGCCAACCTGGACGCAAACTTTGTATCCCTGCAAAGCCGCGGGGCTACCCACCCTCTGCTGCTCGACTCGATCCGCACGGTATTAGAAAACCGCCAGCCAACTCCCACCGGCGGGACGGTTTTCACCGATGACCATGCACCGATCGAGTGGATCACCAGCAGCATGATCTTCGACTTCTTCCTCTCCGGCGATGTGGAGACTTTACAATGAACCCGACCCTACAGCGCATTATCCCCTGGTTGATCGGCGTGATGATCCCTTTCTTTCTGCTGATGACGGCCATCCGCATCTTGTTTACCCCAGTTTACTTGCAGGTGGAATACCGCTCGCCCGGCTTCCCTCCGGATTCGTACGGTTTTACGCTTGAAGACCGGCTGCACTGGGGCCGCGTCTCGATGGAATACCTGCTCACCGGGCGCGATATCAATTTCCTCGCCAGCCAGCAGCTGCAAGATGGTACTCCACTCTATAACGAGCGCGAGCTAGACCACATGGTGGACGTGAAGGTGCTGCTCCAGCAGATGATCATCTGGTGGTGGGGTTTGCTCGGCGTGCTGGTGGCGCTGGGGCTTTCCGCGTGGCTGGGCAAGTGGATGCCGCTGTACCTGCGCGGGCTCGGGTTGGGTGGTCGGCTGACGCTGGGACTGATCGTGGTGATTTTGCTGGCCGTGGCGGTCAGCTTCAACCAGTTGTTTACCCTGTTCCACCGCCTGTTTTTCACCGGTGACACCTGGATCTTCAACTACTCTGATTCACTGATCCGCCTGTTCCCGCTGCGGTTTTGGCGTGACGCGTTCATCCTGATGGGGGTGATCACGATTGGCGGAGCGGGTCTGCTGTGGTGGGTGGAAAAGAAGTTTGCGCACCGCATTATGCCTGGCGGCTGAAGCCGCGGCAAGGTCAACAAAGCCCCACCTTCGTGGGGCTCGCTTCGTTTAGACAGTTTTGGCTCTACTGCTTTTTTTATGATATGTTGCGGAATGTAGATGTCGTAAGGCTTATTCAATGAAATCTATTCTGAACACAGAAAATCCTTTAGTTCTTCGAGCAGATTTCGCCAACCAAACCATCTGGGAAGAAATATGTCGCATTATTCAAGAACCTGTTGATGGCTTTTATGCCAATGTCGAATTTCTAGATGATTTTGAATATGAGGGGATAGCGAAGGATGATCTTCTTTCTTTAATTCCGAAGAACTACAATCATAATTTCATTGTTCTTGTTGACCGAGTAGCAATCACAGAAGTTGACCACCCACTGCTTGTTGTTGATTTGTCAGAAGGTTCAAATGAGAGTTTTCGTGCAGTTCCTACAACAGTACAATCGATTGAAAACAATTTGTCCATTGCAAACATGAGTTTTGAAGAATTTGCTAGTTCTGTGGATGAGTACGGAGTCTTTCGAGGCTTTTTTGAAGAGTAGTTGGATAAGAACCCCTTTTTCTACATAAGGGAGTCCCACGAAGGTGGGACTTTGTTGTTGTAGCCGCGGCTTTAGCCGCCCGGCAGCCGGGTCATAGAGCAAGTTCAGGACAAAAAACCGCTCCGATTTCTCGGAGCGGTTTTTTGTCCTCACAGAGTTTTCTACGCGCCAAACTTCGTTAATCTCTGCGCATGGCCCAATGCGAGGGGCATGGCCTCCAGCGAGTTGATAGTGCCAATGCCACCGCGTGCGCAGGCGCGCTCGCCAAAGCTGGTTTGGTCGTCCGCGCGGACGGTGTTGGGCGCGGAGAGTAGGAACGGTACCGGGTGCCACGAGTGCGCCTTGAGCTTGCACGGGGTGCTGTGGTCGCCAGTGATCATCAGCACGTCGGGGTTGAGCTTGAGCAGGTGCGGCAGGGCTTCATCCACGCCTTCGATGATGTGGACTTTGCCGTCAAAGTTGCCGTCTTCGCCGTAGCTGTCTGTCTTCTTGATGTGGACGAAGATGAAGTCGTAATCATTCCAAATGCGCTCGACCGCCGCGAACTCGTCCTCGGGCGTCTCGCCTTCGAAGTTGATTACGTCCATGCCGACGAGCGAAGAGACGCCCTTGTACATGGGGTACACGGCCACGCAGGCGGCGCGCAGGTTGTACTTCTCTTTGAACGTCGCCAGGCGCGGATCAGTGGCGAAGCCACGCAGGGTCAGGCAGTTGGCCTTGGGCTGGTCAGCGAGGATCTTGCGCGCCTCGGCCACCCACTGGTTGAACAGATCGGCGGTCTTCTGCGCGTCGGGCGTGCGGGCAATCACGTCGAGCGGGGCTACGCCGGTGCGCTGGGGATCGGTCTCGTCCAGATCGGGCAGCAAGCCTTCACCGCGCATAACGAGCGCAAAGCGGTATTCCTTCACATGCTTGGCTTCGATCGTGACGCCGGGGAGCTGGATGGCCTTGAGCTTTTCGATCAGCGGGGCGGCTTCTTCACTGGAGATGCGGCCCGCGCGGCGGTCGGTGATGATGCCATTGCCGTCGACGGTGCAGAAGTTGCCGCGCACGGCCACGTCGCCGCGATGGACGTACATACCCACGCCCAGCGCCTCGAGCACGCCGCGCCCCACCTCGTACTTGACCGGGTCATAGCCGAACAGCGACATATGCGCCGGGCCGGAACCGGGGGTAATGCCGTAATCGATCGGCAGGGTCTGGCCGAGGCAACCTTCCGCCGCGAGGCGATCCATATTGGGGGTGTTGGCGGTTTCTAGCTCGGTCTTGCCGCCGGGCTGCATGGGCAGGCCGCCGAGCCCATCCATCACCAGCAGAACGATCTTGGTATTGGCGGGGGTCAGCAGAGAAGTAACGTTTTCGAAAGTCATGGGGTAAGATCCTTGTGAGAGTAAATTTCTTGGAGATGCGCGTTCGATGATCAGGCTGCGAGGCAGCAAAAGCATCGAACAGGCAGCTCCGGGGACAAACAAAATTGTAGCGCAAGATTGGATCTTGCGCCAGAAATCGATGGAACCGATTTCTGGCGGATCCCATTGCGCTCCCTGCGGGAGCCGAAAAAAATATTGCTCTTTATGTAGTTTCAAGGAGTCTTGGTGTCACAGGGGGTGTGACCACCCCCTGTGACACC
>JAEYTI010000340.1 GCA_023434145.1 Chloroflexota bacterium
GTTCCCCTGCCTCAACCCACCAACAAACTGGGAAGTACCCAAGAAACTGAAACGCACCCCACCTAGTATGGGCAGTTAACCAAAAAGGTCGGTAGAATTAACTACTGACCTTTTTCGTAAGGAGAAACTATGCTCAATCTACCCGATGACCGGTTCTTTGGCCCCGATGCCCACCAAAAAAAGCTCGCCGTTGACCTATACGCGCAGGTAAAAGACCTGCCCATTGTTTCGCCGCACGGACACGTGGACCCTCGGCTGTTCACCGATCCGAACTACTCCTTCGGCACCCCGGTGGACCTGCTGATCATCCCTGATCACTATGTGTTCCGCATGCTCTACTCACAGGGCGTGAAGCTCGAAGCGCTGGGCATTCCTCGGCGTGATGGACACGCGACCGAGAGCGAACATCGCAAGATCTGGCAGATCTTCGCCGACAACTTCCACCTGTTCCGCGCAACCCCATCCGGGGTCTGGCTCAACAGTGAGCTTGGGAACGTGTTTGGCGTGAAGCAAAAGCTCAACAGTGAAACGGCGCAGGGAATTTATGACCAGATCGCCGAAAAGCTGACCTCGCCGGAGTTCCAACCGCGCAAGCTGTTCGAGCGCTTCAATATCGAAGTGCTGTGCACCACGGATGCCGCCACAGATACGCTGGAACACCATAAGGCCATTCGCGAATCCGGCTGGGGCGGGGTGATCCTGCCCACCTTCCGCCCAGACCAACTGGTCAATCTGGAAACGCCCGGCTGGAAGGATCACATCGTCGCGCTGAGCCGCGCCAGCGGCATAGAAGTATGCGATTTCCGCACATTCATCCAGGCGCTGGAGAACCGGCGGGCATTCTTCAAGAGCATGGGCGCAAAAGCCACCGATCACGCCGCCACCGTGCCCTATACCGCCTGGCTCTCCGAGCGCGACGCGGACACCATCTTCCAGCGCGCGTTGAAGGGCGAAACCACCACCGACGATGCCCGCCAGTTCATGGGGCACATGCTCATGGAAATGGCGCGCATGAGCCTGGAAGACGGGCTGGTGATGCAGCTCCACGCCGGATCATACCGCAACCACAACAATACCCTATTTGAGGGCTTTGGCCTGGACAAAGGCGCGGACATCCCCGTAACGGTAGAGTTTACACGCAACTTGCATGCGCTGCTCAACAAGTTCGGCAACGACCCGCGCCTCACGCTGATCCTCTTCACCCTGGATGAGACCCCCTATGCCCGCGAGCTGGCTCCGCTGGCGGGCCACTACCCCGCCTTGCGGCTCGGCCCGCCGTGGTGGTTCCACGACAGCCTCAACGGTATTCAGCGATACTTGGATCAGGTGATCGAGACCGCCGGGCTGTACAACACCTCTGGCTTCAATGACGACACCCGCGCCTTTGCGTCTATCCCCGCCCGCCATGATTTGTGGCGGCGAGCGAGCGCCAATTGGGTGGCCGGGCTGCTGGCGCGCAGCATCGTCGACGAGGAAGAAGCGCGTGAGATGATTGTGGAATTGGCCTATGGGCTGGCCAAAAAGGCCTACAAGCTGGATGCCCTATGAGAACACTTACCGGATACATGTACTACCCCGATTCGCTGGCGGAGGCGGACGGCACGACCTTCTTCCTCGTGCGCAGCGAAGAGGAGAATATCAAATATCTCGGCGTGCTGGGAGATGCAAAGTGGTTTGCGGGAGGCGTTCCCGCCGATCAAAATACCCACCTCTTTCCGCTGACCGCCGAAAATGCTCGCGCCCTGCGCGCCCGCCTGCCGTGGCTCAACCCGCAGCCGCTCGGAATTCAAACAACCGCCGGGTTCGGTGACCGATTGGGGCTGGGCACGCCCGGGCACATCCGCGCCATGCAGGCGGCACTGGAACAAGGCCAGGCCGTTGCCCCCATCTTCGCACAGCAGTCGGTGCGCGAGAACGCCCGCACCCACCGCACCCCGCAGCAGGTGCTGGATGATGCCATGTGGGGCGTCTTCCAGTCCGGCTGGCGCAATCCCTGGGGGGCAGATGCCGACCACCTGAAAACCCCCGCCGACATCGACGCATTCTTCGATGCCGGGTTCACCTTCTTCACCATCGACCCCGGCGACCATGTGGACAACCAAGCGCAGACCGATACGCCCGAGACGCTGGCAGAGAAGGTGCGCGTGCTGCCCTGGGGCCGCCTGAACAGCACTGACGAGGCGGTTGCGGCGCGATATGTAGGAAAAACCTTCCCCATCGAAGACTTCACCCTGGCCTTTGACGAAGTGACTCTGCTGCGAGCGCTGGCGAAATATGGTCGAGCCATCGCGCACACCGTGGAGATGGCAAATCACCTGGCGAAGCGCGCGGGCGGCAAACCCTACGATCTAGAAATCTCGGTCGATGAAACTGAGACGCCCACCTCCGCCGAAGAGCATTTCTTCGTCGCTAGCGAGCTGCAAAGGCTAGGCGTGCGCTGGACTAGCATGGCCCCACGCTTCGTTGGACGGTTTGAGAAGGGCGTCGATTATATCGGCGATATGGTGCAGTTTGAAGCGAGCTTTGCCCGCCACGCAGCCATTGCCCGCGCCCTGGGCGGATACCGCATGAGCCTGCACTCCGGCTCAGATAAGTTCAGTATCTATGCCGCAGCCACCCGCCTCACGCGCAATCTGCTGCACCTGAAGACTGCTGGCACAAGCTACCTGGAAGCCCTGCGCGTGGTTGCGCAGGTTGAACCCATGCTCTTCCGGCAGATCCTGCACCTGGCAATGGGCCGCTACGAGACCGATCGCGCCACCTATCACGTCTCCGCGGACCTGGGGAACGTGGCGAAGCCGGAGACCCTCTCCGATCATGATCTTGCTGCCCTGTTGGATCAGTTCGACGCGCGGCAGGTCTTCCACGTGACCTTCGGCGCCACGCTCGATCGCTTCGGCCCGATGTTGATGGAAACCCTGCGCGCCCACGAAGACGCCTACGAGCAGGCGCTCGCCGCACACTTCAAAAAGCACCTGGATCCAATCGCGTAAGCCATCCTTACCGTACCATGCCGCAAATCCCCCAGGCGCCTGCACGTATGGCTGGGGGATTTGCCTATTTTCCTCCTGGTCAAAATGGTAGGTAAAGTCTCGCCAATATACGGGTGCGCGCAGGAACCCATCGTGATATATTGAACAAGAAGTTTGTAAGGCAGTCGGATGGTCATGAAACAAACAGTCCAGAAACAACCCAATACCCGGCCCATTCACCCCACGGATGCAAGCCTCTGGCTGATCCTTCTGCTGCTTTTCATCACCGCTTGCACGCGCAATGCATCCACATCCCCCGCCAGCATCCAAACCGAGACCGCGCCGCGCGTTATCATTGACCAGGTACAGGTTACCCAAGGCACAGGCATTTACGTCTCCGGTGGAGGCACAGTCCCCGATGGCGGGTGCGTGAAAACGGAGCTGCTGGCAGATGGCGCCGCTTTAGCATGGTGGCCCAGAGATATCTGCGTGGAAGTAGGCGCTGGGCGGTGGGAGCTGTTAACTGCCCTTGGCCGTGACGGCGCTCCGGAACAACTTGATTCCAATGTTCAGTACGAGATGCGCGCCTGGTGGCCCGAGCAGCCCGATACATCCTCTACCCGCTTTCCGTTCGATCTAGAAGGGCCGCCGCAGCCTTAATCGGTAGATTTAATTTCTTTTCTTTTGCAAATCAAGCCTCAGTTGGCAACTGCAAAAGGAAAAGTCTGGAAATATTTAGGAGCACGAATGCGCGTTTTATTGGCAGATGATGAACCCAAAGTCCGTTCCGCACTTCGGCTGATGCTGGAGCAGCTCAAAAAGGTTGAGGCGGTAGAAGAGGTTGAAAATGCTCAGCAATTAGCCGCCCGCCTTGAGGATCAGTCTGGGGCCGCCCGCCCCGATCTGCTGCTGCTGGACTGGGAACTGCCCGGACTGCACCCTGGCGCTTCCCTCTCGGCGTTGTGCAATCGGAATGACTTGAAAGTCATCATTCTCAGCGGGCGCTGCCAGGCGCCCCAGGCGATGCTTGCTTCGCTGGCAGACGCTTTTATCAGTAAGTATGAGCCACCGGACAATCTCGTCGCAGCCTTGCAAAAAGTTGGAGCAGACTGATTATTTCTAACAAAAAATAGCTCGCTGCGCGAGCTATTTTTTGTTATAAATAATCAGTCTGCTCAGCCGCAGCGGCTTTTTGAATGAAACGGACGCTCGCATTGCGAGCTACTGCTTCGCCCGCCCTAAAAATCTTTTTTGGAGTTTTGAAAACGCAAAGCGTTTTCAAAACTCCAAAAACCATATTTCCGGCTCCCGAAGGGAGCGATTCAACTGCGCAGTTACAAAAAAAGAAAACAGCAAGTTTTAGAGGCTGGCGAAGCCCGCGATTCAGAGAAAAAGCCCATGCTTCTGAGCAGACACATTATTTCTAACAAAAATAGCCCGCCTGAGCGGGCTATTTTTGTTAGAAATAATTAAGCGATCTCCAGCCAGTGGTACCCATACGGTTCCATTTGAATCGTGAGCGCGCGCTCCTCATCAACGGGAAAAGCCTGACCGCTAATCAGGTCGATCAGAGCGGGTGAAATGCGCTCAGGCAGCACAATCTTTGCCTCTTGCATCTCGCCCGAGAGATTCTGCACCACCAGCAAGCGGTCGGGGGCCATAGGATCATCGTAGCTGCGGTAATAGGCGGCGATGGCAGTGTTCTCACACGGCGCCCAGTTGAACTCACCCTCACCCAATGCCAAATGCTGCTTGCTGATCGATATCAGCTTGCGGGTGAAGTTGAGCAGCGAGTCGGGGTCATCGATCTGGCGCTCCACATTCACTTCCGCGGGGCTGTACGGCGGCTCGGAAACTACCGGGGCGTAAAGATGCTCGGCAGGCGCCTCCGAGAAGCCCGCGTTATGCCCAGCGCTCCACTGCATCGGTGTACGGACGCCGTTGCGGTCGTGCAGCCAGATGTTATCCCCCATGCCGATCTCATCGCCGTAGTAGATGATGGGCGTGCCGGGCATAGTGAACAACATCGAATTCATCAGCTCGATGCGGCGGCGGTCGTTATCCAGCAAGGGCGCCAGGCGGCGGCGGATGCCCAGGTTCAGGCGCATACGTGGCTCGGGCGCAAATTCCTGCCACATCCAATCGCGCTCTTCGGGTGTCACCATCTCCAGCGTCAATTCGTCATGATTGCGCAGGAAGATACACCACTGATTGGCTTTGTTCAACAACGGCGTACGCGCCATGATCCACTCTAGCGGCATGCGGTCAGCCTTACGAACAGACATATACATGCGCGGCATGATTGGGAAGTGGAATCCCATCTGAAACTCGTCATTATCACCAAAATAGGGGAACACGTCCTCGGGCCACTGGTTGGCTTCACACAGTAGAATGCGCCCAGGATAATTTTCGTCGATAAACCGGCGTACTTGTTTCAGGTAGACGTGCGTTTCGGGCAGGTTCTCGCAGTTGGTGCCCTCGCGCTCAAACAGGTACGGCACTGCGTCCGACCGAAAACCATCGACGCCCAGGTCGAGCCAGAAGCGCATCACGTTCTTCATTTCTTCCTGAACGCGCGGATTATCGTAGTTCAGGTCTGGCTGAGAGGAGTAAAAGCGGTGCCAGAAGTACTGCCCGGCCTGTTCATCCCAGGTCCAGTTGGACTTTTCGGTGTCCAGAAAGATGATGCGTGCATCTTGAAATTTGTCGTCCGTATCAGACCAGACGTAGTAATCGCGGTAAGGAGAGTTACGGTCGGCGCGCGCCGATTGGAACCACGGGTGCTGGTCGGAGGTGTGGTTCAGCACCAGGTCGAGGATCACGCGGATACCACGCCTGTGCGATTCGTCAATCAGGAACTTCAGATCTTCCAGGGTGCCGTACTGCTCGTGGATGTTGTAGTAATCTGAGATGTCGTACCCATCGTCTTTTAGCGGCGAGGGGTAAAGCGGCAGCAGCCAGATGCAGTCGACGCCCAGGTGCTGCAAATAATCGAGCTTCATCGCGGCACCCCGCAGATCTCCGTGACCGTCGTTATTGCTGTCACAGAAAGCGCGGACGTACAATTCATAAAAAATTGCTTTGCGATACCACAAAAGGGCTTTTTCCGTCATGGTTCCTCTCCAACATTTTGGTTGCGTTCCATGTTCTCTGTCAGATTACCGGCCTGACCACCGCATGACTTGCGAACGCGCAGGGTAGCTTCTAGCAGTACCTGGTGCTGCTCGGGCTGCTCGCCGCGAATAAGCTGTACGACCATCTCACTAGCTCGCAGCGCCAGATCGATCACCGGCAGGTGCACGGTCGTGAGGCTGGGATCCACGTAGCGCGAGAGCATTACATCATCAAATCCAACCATTGCAACATCTTCTGGCATGCGCAGCCCGGCTTCGCGCACTGCCGCCATTGCACCAAATGCAACCACATCACTGGCGATAAACACAGCCGAAAACGGCTGGCCCGAGTTAATGAGAAGTTTCATCTGCTTATACCCCGACTCGGGGTCGAAATCGCCCCAGCGCACCAGCGCAGGATCGTAGGCGATGCCTGCCTGCTCCAGTGCAAGCTGATAGCCGTTCAGCCGGTCTGCGGCGGCAGCATACGACTGCCGTGCATTGGTGATGCAGGCAATCTGTTTATGTCCCAGGTCAATTAAGTGTTTCACTGCTCGCTGCGCCGCGGAGTGGTTATCAACATCCACATAGTTATATTTCGAATCGGGCAGCGCGCCCATTAGAACAGTGGGGATACCCTGGCGCACCAGCACATTCAACGCCTCGTCGCCATAGCGCGGACCAGAATAAAGCACGCCATCGATGCTGTTGGAACGAACCAGCTTCAGGTACGATTCGCTGTTCTCGTAATCTTCCACCACTTCCAGCATCAGGCGCATTCCCTGGCGGGTAACCTCGCGTACCAGCACTTCCATAATCTGCGTCAAGAACATATCCGACGCAATCACGTGCGGGCGTCGGGCCAGCAGCAAGCCGATGGTTTTCGACCGCCCACTGGCAAGGGCCTGGGCGGCTGCATCGGGTACATAACCAAGATCATGCGCAGCATCAAGCACGCGCTTGCGTGTCTCTTCGCTGATCTGCATGCCAGTTACATTATTTAGGACAAAGGAAACAGTAGTGCGAGAAACGCCGGCTTTACGGGCCACGTCCAGGCTGGTGATTCGTTTTGCGCCCAACCCAACCTCCAGGAAAACGTCTTACTAACGCGCGTTATGAGTATAACAAATGTGTATAAAAGCGTCAATCAGAAGATCTGCCCAGGCTTTTGGTATGAAATGCGCCTTCCTGTGACCCCTTCCCACCAACGTGAGGCAGCGGAGCAAACGCACGGCGTGCGATTCTTTTTATTGCGCGCCTGCTGCTCCTTGACGCACTATGAATCTATCCGAAAATTGTTTTGTGTTTGTTGATCGGGTGGCGTAGCCACCCGATCAACAAACACAAGCAATATTTTTCGGATAGGTTCTTAAGAGATGTGAATGGTAGGTGTATTTGGGCCACCCTGCCGCGCGTATTGCGGAAGAAATGGATGGGCTGCCATCCAGGCCAGAGCAGGGGTTGCGCTGTGTGGCGCCCAAAGGAGTAAGCTGATTGGGTGCCAGTCGTCGAGGATGGGCTCGTACCCCCACAGCCTTTTATGCTGAAACACGCCATCCGATGAAAATGGCAGGCAAACACCCGCGTCGATACGCCGGCAGCCCATCTCCCATCCATGGTGCAGCGAAAAATAATATACTGCCGTTAGCGCGCCCCGCTTCCACAACTCCG
>JAEYTI010000348.1 GCA_023434145.1 Chloroflexota bacterium
CCTACAACCACGGCAAAACCCAAAGAGCCAGGACACAGAGACTTTCAAATATAAGAAAGCCTCTGAGTTCTCTCTTTTATACTCTGCGTACTCTGAGGTAAGTTCTTTTCTCTTTGTGTAGCTCGTGCCTTAGCGGGTTAATCTCCACGACATCCCTTGCAAGCCAACATAATTGCAAGGGTTATTTGCAACGCAAACTTGTATAATATTAACAAGCATGTCCCATATCTTGTAGTAAATGAAAGAGAGTTGGTGAACCGTACCATGATGCGCGGGCGATAAGCTGCGCACATATTGCGGTACGAAGAAAGTCAATAGAACATCGTCAAAGGAGGGGAAAACATGGGGGAACCACGGTATTGCAGTTCGTGCGGCGCGCCGATGAGCAGCGCGGCAAATTTTTGCCCATCTTGCGGCAAACAGGTTGTGCGAGAACAGGTAGCGGGACAGCAGCACCAACAGGTTTTCGCAATCCCTACGGTGCTTCAGCCCGCAGCGCCACCCGCGCCACAGGCAGCCCCGGCCCAGATGCAAGAGACGATCCACATCGTTCTTGGTGGCGGAAACCGCCATTCGGGGTTTCTGGGATTCAAAGTAGAGAGTTTCATGATCGTTTTTACCGATCTACGCGTCATCTTCGCCCACCAAACAGCGCAGATGATGAGCGAAAACGTCAAGCGCGCCAGAGACGAGGCCGAACAGCAGGGAAAAGGCTTCTTTGGCAAATGGGGCGCGCAATTTGGGGCAAACTCTGGCAAGCACTACTGGCACATGCCGCCACAGCAGATTCTGGCGGAGCAGCCCACCAACTTCGCCATCAACCGCGAACATCTGCGCTCAATCCGCATGCGTCAGGAATACACAGATGAAAACTCCCCCGATTCCTACCAGATGGAGTTTGATACCGTTGCGGGGAAGCACAAATTCAAGTTTGGCCATCTGAACACGCGCGAGCTCAAGAAACAAATCCAATCGATCTATGGAAACATCGTCCGTTAAAACCACCACTGGCGACACAACGTTGCATGACTACTTTTACAATTTGAGGGATATTCATGACGGAAAATTTGATTTATTGTGAACACTGCGGAGCGAAGCTCATTACGGGAGCAAATTTCTGTGAGGTATGTGGCAAACAGGTAACAAAACCAGCGGCAGCGCAGCCATACCAGGCACCACCACCGGCTCAGCCCTACCAGGCCCCGCCTGCGCCGGCTGCGCCCCCGCCGGCAGCCTCTCGCGTTGATCCCCCCTACCCCGAGCCGGCTTTTGCATCGGCGCCAGCCGCTCCGGCAGCACAACCTTATCAACCCCCACAGTCAAAACAAAAATCGATCCTCTGGCCAATCCTGGGCGGTGGCTGCTGCCTGGGCCTGCTTTGCGGTGGGTTGGTAGCCGTGGCGCTGATCATTTTTGCAAACAGCCCTGAGGTGCAAGAAATTACCAGGATGCTGACGCCTGAGGCCGGTCAGATCACCATTCCTACGATAACCTCCGTACCAAAACAGCCCGCCCAGAACGCAGAACCCCCACTGATAGACCCAGCGACAGTCCCCAACCCTGAGCCTACGCGAACGGAAGGGGATAAGCCGACGGCCGTGCCGGTCTTCGTTGAGGATCCGGTCACGATCTGGCCACAGGATATCGGCCAGGAGTTGAGCGATACGTATTTTACAGACGACTTTTCCAGCTTCCAGTTCGATTGGTCGGATACACAGAGTGATGTCGCCTTATACGGAATCGAAGATGGACATTATACGATCCATGTTCTGCAGCAAGAGTACACCGCCTGGGCATACCTGCCTACCGAGTTTGACCCGACCTTTATTGGTTTCGATGCAGCCGTCGTGCCGGGTTTCGACAACGGCGCTTACGGGGTCATGTGCTATTACCAGGACAAGGATAACTACTACTTCGTCTCCATCGACCCGGGTAACAAAGAATACTCCATCGGTTATATGGAAGGCGGAGAATATTACGAACTGATGCAAAACATGTGGATGCCCTCGACTTATTTGAACGATTCACCGTATGCCGTCAACAACATCCAGGTTGCGTGCGATCCAGATATGATCACCCTGTACATCAACAACGAGCTGGAAGCCCAACCCTCGATTGAAACCCAGCAGGGCGGGTGGGTTGCGATCACTGGGGAAACCTGGAAGAATATGCAGCCCGGCGGGTTCAAAGTGCTGTTCGACAATTTGTATGCATTCATTCCGGTGCAGTAGCGCGTAAGCCACAAAAGCTAATCCAACAAAGTATCAATATAGAAAGAGAAGAACTTACTTACCATAGAGTACGCAGAGAGAAAAAGAGAGAACACAGAGATTTTCATAAATTTGAAAAGCCTCTGCGCTCTCTCTTTTATACTCTGCGTACTCTGTGGTAAGCTTTTTTCTTCCCTTTATGACCTTCGTGCCTTTGTGTTTAGATCTTTGCCACCGCTGCCAGCCGGGCCGCGCGCAGGTACAGCCGCAGGATGATGAACACCTGCTGCGCCGCGAGCGCTACGATCAGCACGCTGAACGGAACCACCGGCAGAATGCCCAGCCGGAACACTCCGTGGGCCACCGCCAGAAGCAGCAGCGAAGGCACGTACACGCCGAACACAAGCCCAGGCCGTTTGAAGATCAGCCCGAAAGCGCGGCCCAGCCCGACAAACAGGTTCCGCGTATTTTGCACGATCATCTGCGCGCGGGCCAGCTCAAAGATCACCGTCCACAACGCCAGCAGCAGCGCCAGCAAGATCACCGCCAGCCACATGCCAACCATGCTGCTCATGTACACCGACCACGCCGCCAGCGGCAGGAACAACACCAGGAACAGCACAAACTGAACGACCGCCAGCCCCATCATGCCCCAGAACCAGTGGCGGCAGCCCCACCAGAAGCGACGCCAGTCGAACTGCACAGGCGCTTCGTGATAGGTTAGCAGCGCGCCGCCATAGAGAAAGGCCGTCACCGGCGCGCCCAGCATGGGCAGCAGCAAAAAGCCCCACACCAGCGCCCCAATGCCATAGCCAAGCGAGTCGGGGAGGGCCACAGAGGCAGGGTCTGCGCCTTGAAGCGAAGCCGCCATGCCAACAAAGTCCACCAGCATCCACGCATCCACGCCGTCGGCGATTTGCGTGATGAGGGCGCTGTCTGCCGCCTCCCAAAGCGCCATCGCCGGGAAGATCGCCCCGGTTAGCGCCACCAGCAGCGACGCAATATACCAGATGAGCAGCACGGGCCAGTAGCGCAGCGCCCGGCGCAGCCCGCCGGTCAGCAAATCGAGTGCGCCCGAAGGGGCGTGTACTTCAGCAGTCCAATCCGCTTCCATGTTACAGCCCTCCAACGGTCAGCAGCCAATTTTGCAGATGATAGAGCAGGCGGGTCACCGTAGTGAGCCAATCTGCTACCCGCGCCTGGCGCGACAGCCCATTATCCGACCAGACCAGTTCCACCAGCAGCTTGCGCTCCGGGTCAATCTGGAACGACTCCACCGGTTTATCAAAACTGAGCGTCCGCTCCGGTTCCACCCCGTCCCATACCAGGCTGGATTCCGTCCCGTCGGTAAACTGCACGCCAATGTCTACCGGCACCGCCAGTTCGCCCTCTCGCGCCACAGTGATCGATCGGTCGTCGATCGCCTGGGCTGTGTAGTTGACCGTCTCCGGTCCGTACACCAGCCCGCCGCCCGTGTCTGGCTCGCCAAAGAACCAGCGTACATCCTGCCCGGCTTCTCTTTCCACCACTGCGCGGAAATCTTCTGTCGTGGGGTGCGCGTACTGGTACTGTTCAAAGAACGACTGCATGATGCGGTTCATTGTCTCTTCGCCCAGCACATTTTGCAGCGTCAGCAGCGAGAGCGCGGGCTTAGAATACGCCGCCACACCATACTGCATGGAAGCAAACTCCCACGCCCGTCCGTACATCGCAACATCTGGGAAGGCCACGTACTCCATTCGGCGCAAATCCAGGTAACCGGCGTCGAAGTTGCCTGCGTCGATCGCGGAATCCCCAACGCCGTAGAACGCATTCATCAGTCGCAGGGTGGCGTAATCGGTAAAGCCCTCGTCCAGCCAGGGCTCTTCGGCCTCATTGAAGCCAACCATGCCCATCCACCACTGATGCCCGGCCTCGTGGATCACCACCAGCTCGATGCCGCGCTCGAAACCGATGCGCGAAACCGCTACGCCCAGCCCGGTGATATCCATTGCTCCGGCGGTAATCAGCGTGGGGTATTCCATGCCGCCCGCCCCCTCGCCATCGTCAGGCGCATCCACGATGGTCAGGCGCGGATACGGATATGGCCCAAACCATTCGCTAAAGTGGGTCATCGCCACCTCGGCGGCATCCAGCACGCGGTCCGCTGTCCAATCATGCTCGGGCAGGTAGAGATAGAGCAGTTCGGTTGCGCCAACCTGCCGTGTTGCTGTCTGGTAGTTTGGCGAGGCCGTCCAGGCAAAGTCGATCACGCCTTCCGCATGGTAGGCCACTGCCTGCATCCCAGCCGGGATTTCTACCGGCCCAGGGTCAACCGGCATCCCGGTCGCTCCGGTGATATAGCCTTCCGGCAGCATGATGGTGACGTTATACCGGCCAAAATCGGCGAAAAATTCGCTGTTGGCGTGGAAGGGGTACGCATTCCAGCCCGTATCTTGCCAGACACCCAGCTTGGGGAACCACTGCCCCACCATCAGGAAGGGATCGCCGGATGCGTCGAGGGCCCAACCGGTGCGCGCAAAGACCTTGGGCAGCTTAGCGCGGAAGGTAACCTCAAAAGACACTTCCTCGCCCGGCCCCACCAGCTCGGGCAGCGGAGCGCGCGCCAGCGTGCCGTCTTCCAGCGGCTCCAGCGCCAGCTCGGTGCCGTCCAGCAGCCGCAGCCCGGTCACTTCAATCCAGCCATTCTCCGCCTCAACCCACGCATTGCCGCGGTGCATCGGCCCGCCTTCCTTCATAAATATGGTTTCTTCATTCGCAAAGGCATTGAGATACAGGTGGAACACCAGGTCGGGGATATCGGTCTGGGTGGTGTTGCGGTAAGTGACGGTCTCTACGCCTTCCAGCAGGTAACCGTTTTCCACATCGAGCGTCACCTCGATGTTATACGTCACCACTTCGGGCGCGGAGATCTGGCCGGCCGGGGCCGCCAGCGCAGATGAAGCTGGCAGCAGCCCCGCCAGCAGGGCGATCAAAATGAGGATTGCAGCGGTTTTCTTCATTGGGCAACCGCCGCCGCGATCACGTGCAGGACGATATCGGTGAAGAAGTGCGCCAGAATAGCAAGCTCCAGGCCAAAGGTCCAGTAGAGCCAGCCAAAGCCCAGCCCAACCAAACCGTTCATCACGATGATATACAGAATCAGCACCGGCGTAATGGCGATGTCCATGATTGCCAGGTTGCCCATGTGAAGCAAGCCAAAGATTACCGCCGCCAGCACATTTGCCACCCACAAAGTCGCCGTGCCGGGCCGCCCGATGGTGCGCCGCGCCACGACAGCCTGAATTCCCCAGGCGATCAGCGAGAGCATGAACAGGCGCAGCAAAACTTCCTCGTTAAAGCCCGCCGAAATGGAGGCCAGGAAGCCCTCGAACGGGGTGGGCAGCGAATCGGGCGAGAGGCCGGTCAGTTCAGCGGGTAGAACCGAGGCAAATGCCCCTGCCAGCAGCAGCAGAACCACACCGCCGCCAAAACCGACCAGTGCGGAGAAGATCAGGCCGCGCTTGAAGCCCCCCGGAGCTTGCCGCTTGTACATGGCAGCCTCCAGATGCGGCAGCCCAAGCGACAGGCGGCGAGCAACAAAAAGACCCACCAGCAGCGCTGGGATATTCAGGACTACCGCCTGGATCAGTGTGCCAACGTACAACAGCCCGGGGTTATCCGCCAGCCCCTCCATGCCAATACTGCCTAGCTTGATGGTATAGGGGACGATCAGCAGCGAGGTGATCACGGTCACCACAGAGAGCAGCAGGAACATCATCCAGGGGAAGCCGCGTTTTGGCATATCCACGGTAACAGGGTTTTCCGCCTCGGGTTCATTGAAGAGCAAAACAGGTTCGGTAGACATAGGTTCCTTCCATTAAGTGTTGTGCGAGATACATACGCAGCCCTATCGGGTCAGAGCTGTCATGAAAAAAGATACATTGGCGCTGTATTGCAAAAGTCAGCGGTACTATTGTATCATCCTAAAATTATCTACGAATGTCCCACCATTGAAGTTTCACGAAATCGAATAATTGCAACACGACAGGCGGGTAAGCGATCTGGCCCCCGAGACAAAAGTCACGTTGGCCTCCTGCTTTGCAGTATAATTGCCTTGTACCTCCATCTTCTTCCAAATCTCGGAGCTTTTCATGGCTGAAAAAATCAAAGCCGCCGTCATCGGCCTGGGCGTTGGCGTTGCGCATGCCAAGGGCTACCTTGCCAACCCGGATGCCGACCTCATCGCCGTCTGCGACATCGATCCCGTGCGCCTGCAAGAGCGCGGCGATCTGCTGGGCGTGCCGCGCGAAATGCAGTTCACCAATTACAACGATCTGCTCAGTTTGCCCGAGCTAGACGTGGTTTCGGTGGCCCTGCCAAACGATCTTCACGCGCCGGTAGCCATCACCGCGTTTGAGGCGGGCAAACATGTGCTGAGCGAAAAACCGCTCGCCAGCACCAAGGCCGAAGCCGCCGCGATGGTTGCCGCCTCCAAATCGTGCGGCAGAACGCTGATGGTGTGCTTCAACTACCGCTTCCGCGACGATGCCCGCTGGCTGCTGGGCATGCGCGACGCGGGGCGCATGGGCGATATCTACTACGCACGCGCCGGTTGGATGCGCAACGCGGGCATCCCTGGTTTTGGCGGCTGGTTCACCGACAAGGCGCGTTCGGGCGGCGGCCCGCTGATTGACCTGGGCGTGCATATCCTCGACCTGACGCTGTGGCTGATGGGTTACCCAAAGCCGGTGTCGGTCAGCGGCAGCACTTTCGCCGTGTTCGGCCCGGAAGGCCGAAAGGCATTTGGCGGTTGGAAGCGCGAAGCGGGCGGCTTTACCGTGGAAGACCTCGCGGCCGGTTTCGTCCGCTTCGAGAACGGCGCGGCGCTTCAGATCGAAACGAGCTGGGCATCGCACACCAAACCCGGCCGCGACGACTACTTCCTCAACCTGTTCGGCACGCAGGGTGGCGCGGAATTATACGTAGCCAACTACACCGACCGCGATACGCTCAGTTTCTACACCGAAGAGGCAGGCCAGCCGGTGCTGGTAAAACCCAATATCGTCAACCGTGCCCCCGGGCACGAACTGGCGGTAGCGCATATGGTTTCCTGCTTGAAGAACAACGTGCCGGTCGAATCCACCGGTGAGCAGGGCCTGGCGCTGATGAAGATCATCGACGGCCTGTACGAGAGCGCGGAGACGGGCCGGGAAGTTGTGTTAAACTAAGCAGAGGAACGCCTCACCCCCTGCGGCTACGCCGCGTCCCCCTCTCCATTTCGCAGGAGCGGCGAAATGGAGAGGGGGACCTTATTCCGCAGTTCGTACTGATTTGCAAGGCACCCTCTCTAATTTCGGGCTTTGACGAAATTGGAGAGGGGCGGGGGTGAGGCGTTAACGGAAAACATTTCACACCCTTTGGGAGAATACCAATGAACACGTGGATCATTGACGGCGGAACCCCGCTGATGGGCGAAACCAACCTGACCGGCGCGAAGAACTCCATCACCAAACTGATGGTGCTTTCCATGCTCACCAAGGAGCCGTGCGTGTTCTCGAACGCGCCCGAGGTCGGCGACAGCCAGATTACGCAAACCATCTGCGAGGCGCTGGGGGCGCAATTCAGCCACCTCGGCCCGCACATGCTCCAGGTGCAGACGCCTACCATGACCACCAGCGAGATCCCCTACGAGCTGGGCACGCGCAACCGCCTGGCGGTGATGATGATCCCGCCCCTGCTGCACCGCACCGGCCGCGCCGTGATCCCCGCGGCGGCGGGCGGCGACCGCATCGGCCCGCGCCCGGTGGACTTCCACCTGGAAGGCTTCCGGATGATGGGCGCGGAGGTTGAAATCCACGACGGCGTGTACGATCTGCGCTGCGACAGCATGCACGGGGCCGATATCCTGCTGCCCTACCCCTCTGTCACCACTACCGAGAACCTGCTGATGGGCGCGGCGCTGGCGAAGGGCCGCACCTTCCTGCGCAACGCCGCCATCGAGCCAGAAGTGATGGACATGGTGATGTGCTTGCAGAAGATGGGTGCCATCATCGACTACAACGCCGACCGCACCTTCGTCATCGAAGGCGTGCCCGCCCTGGGCGGCGTCGATCACCCGGTGATCCCCGACCGCATTGTAGCCGCCTCGCTGGCCTGCGCGGCGGTGGCGACCAAAGGCGACGTATTCGTGCACGGCGCGCGCCAGGGGGACCTGGTTACCTTCCTCAACAGCCTGCGCCGGGTAGGCGGCAAGTTCAGCATCGAGACGGACGGCATTCGCTTCTATTATGACGGCCCGCTCTCCCCAATCGCCATCGAGACCAACGTCCACCCCGGCTTCATGACCGACTGGCAGTCGCCCTTTGTGCTGCTGCTCACCCAGGCCAACGGTATGTCGGTGCTGCACGAGACGGTGTTCGAAAGCCGCTTCGGCTATGTGAAAGAGCTGCAAAAGATGGGCGCGGATATCGCCCTGTACGACACCTGTCTGGGCGGGTCGTCGTGCCGCTTCCGCTTCAGCAATTACCGCCACTCCTGCGTGATCAAAGGCCCCGCCTCGCTGCACGGCTCCGAGATCAACGTGCCAGACCTGCGCGCCGGCTTTACCTACCTGATCGCCGCGATCCTGGCGGATGGGCGATCCACCATCCACGGCGTCGACCAGATCGAGCGCGGCTACGAAGGGCTAAAAGAGTCGCTGCTGACCCTAGGCGCGCAAATCGGCGAGCCGCAGAGCGTATAAAGCACTGTGTTGCGTGAATGATTACTGGATGGTCGACAAAGTCGACCATCCAGTAATCATTCACAGTACAAGCATTCCTTTGGAGGCGACAAATGCACATCCTCACCATCCTCGGCTCTCCACGCAAGCACGGCAATACTGCGCAGGTGCTGTGCCAGTTTGAGGAGCTTGCCTCGGCTCGTGCCCATACCGTCGAGCGCATCAACATCACGGATGTGAAGATCAACGGCTGCCTGGGCTGTGACTCATGCTTCAAGCGCCTGGATGAACCCGGCTGCGTGCAAAAGGACGATCTGCTGCCAGTGTTAGAGCGCATCCTGGCAGCCGACCTGGTGGTATACGCCTCGCCGGTATATGTTTGGGGCTTTACGGCGCAGATTAAAGCACTGCTCGACCGCCACTACTGCCTGGTGAAGTGGCAGCATGGCGAGATCGTTTCCGCGTTGATGACAGGCAAGCCTACCGCGCTGCTGCTCACCTGCGGCGGCGATGCGCCCGGCAACCTCGACCTGCCTCAGATCGCCTTTACCCGCGAGATGGACTACCTGCGGGCCAACCTGCGCGGTATGTACGGTCTGGCGGAAGTAGAATCACGCGAGGATGCCCGGGCGCGGGGCAACGAGGTTGCAGAGCAGATGGCGGCGGAGATGTTGGGGTAGATCCTGTGCTGGATACCCTCCAGCGCCCTCAAACCGCAGGAGCTTTCCGCATCCCGGCTGCTTGCTCGCGCAGCATGGGCGGGCGGCGCCAGTAGGTCCCTGCGCGCCACAGCCATTCGAGCGGGCCGTAGTGGAAGCGGCGCAGCCAAAGCGCGCTGAGCGGAATCTGCGCGGCCAGGACAGCCAGCCAGATTGCCGGGACGGCCGTGTAGTGCAGCGATTCGTACCCGCCTGCCGCCAGCGCCACCAGCAGAACAATCACCGACTGTAGGATGTAGTTGGTGAGCGCCATACGGCCAAACGGGGCCAGCCATGCCAGCCAGCTCTCGGTTTTGGGGAAGAGCAGCAGCGAGGCCGTCACCGCGATGGCGATGATCAAGCCGGCCACGGTTGCTAGCGGGCTGGGCCACACCGGCAGAAGGATATTCTCCTGCGCCCAGACTGCCGGAGCGATCAACAGTAAGCTGGCGAGCCACACGAAAACCAATGCCCTGCGATACTGCCCGCGGCGTTCAAAGAAGCCGATTTTTCCGAGCGCCATACCGAGACAGAATACTGCCGGGACAACCAGAAAATCGGTTTGCAGACCCCAAAACAGTCCGAGGACGATGACCGCCGCCGCGAACAGCCCAATGGGTGGCAGCTTATACAGCGGAAGAACAATCAGTCCGAAGATGGCATAAGGCAGCAGGGCCTCGCCTGTTTGCAGAAACTGGTGGGCAATCCCAAAGACGGCCAGGAACCCAAGGCGGCGTGCCATCAGCTTGAAGGGAGAGGCGCCTTTCGCTTGCGCGTTGCGCATGAAGATGACAAAGCCTGCTCCAAAAAGCAGGCAGAAAATCGGGTAGAAGCGCTGCTCGACTGCAAGATCGATGAAGCGCGATACAGCATAACCCGCTTCGCCGTCGGCTGGAATGGGCATTCTGGCAATGCCGGGAATATTGGCAAATAGGATGCCCATCAGTGCGAAGCCGCGCAGAATGTCGAGGATCTGGATACGGTCTGATTTCATCTCCGAATCTCCTTCGAAAGGAACTGCCGTTCGGGTTACGTGAAATAGAGTGTTCGTTGTTGTTCTGGTGGCGCGATGTACCACCCGAACAACAAAAAAAACACCCATCCCGAACGCACGTGAAGGAGTATAAAAGCGAGGACGGTGTACCGTCTCCGCCTGGAGGATGAAATCAAATCAAACTGGAGGATGATCCGGCTGGTTACACTTCTTCCCGCAGATACTCGTGCGCCAGCACCAGGAAGATCGACGACGTCCAGGTGTAGGCCGGGTCGCGCAGAGGCTGGCCGGTGAGGGCGTTAAAATTCTCAGCAAAGCCGTGTTTGGCGCACATATCGCAGAAGCGGCGGGCGATCTCGCGTGCCAGTTCCATCTCTCCGGCGGCAGCCAGACCCTCAACGATGAACAGGGTAGGCGGCGCCCAAATCGGCCCGCGCCAGTAGCCATCCGGATCGTACGCATCGCTTGTGGGGCTTTCGGTCGCCAGCCCGTAACGGGTGAGGAAGCGCCCATTGCGCATCAGCCCGCCGATCAGCTCGCTCAACATGCCGTTGGGCAGCCGCCGCCCAAGGATGATCGGCAGGTACAACAGCAGGCTGTCGGTATCTGCTACCAGATGATCGCCCGAGCGCATGGCCACAAAGTGGTCGCCCTGCCAGAAGTGCGCCAGCATGTTCTGCAGCAGTTCTTCTGAGCGGCGCTGCCAGCTTTCGGCCTCTTCGTTGTTGTTGATCATCGCCGCCAGCTTTGCCAGCGTTTCCATTTGCAGCACCAGGAAGGCGCACAGGTCCGGCGATTCCAGGGGCACGCCCGCGGAGAACGGCGTGGCGTTATCCCAGCCTGAGTCGTTGCCGTGGTGGTAATCGGGGATGCCGTCGTGGTCGCTGTCGCGGTAGCGAAGCCACCACTCCGTCCAGCGGCACATCGGCCCGTAGATCTGCCGCACCTGGTCCGCGCGGACAAACTGCGTGCGTTCCATCATCCAACCCAGCACCCACCCGTGGATGGGCGGCTTGCAGTAATTCCACAGCATGCCCCGATCGTTGATAAAATCGGGCAGCGCGCCGAATTCGTCCTGCTGGTCGAACAGCGTCATAAGCTGGTCCCAGCCCATCATCGGTTTGTGATACGCCAGTGCCATGGCGTTGAAGCAGTGATCCCAGCTCCAAACGCTGGTCATCCAATTTTTGCTCATCAGCATGCTGGGACGCAGCAGGTGGCCCACCGGCTCCACCATGCTCGACCAGTTCACATACGCCGCCAGCCGGCGCGCGTCGGCATATTCCGGCGGCAGCGAGGGCATCTGTTCCAGCCAACTCAAAAAGTCGGCCTCTGCTTCTACCCGGCACTGATCAAAGCCGCCTTCATACAAGCGCGGGCGCCACGCACTGGTAAACTCCTCGATCGCCGCCTCGCAGCCGCCATCCTCTTCCGGCAGTTCGACCGTCATCTCCGCGGCGTTGACCTTCCAACGTCCGATCAGCGGCGTGAACAGCAAGTTGACCGCATGCGCCGGGCAGTTCATCCGCCAGCGCCCCTCGCCCACCGCGATTGCCTGGGGAAAGCCCGCCAGCGATTCGTGCTTCAGGAAAGTAAAGCGCAGCCCCGCCCCCTCGCCATGCACGCGCAGAGTAAACGGGTCCTGAAAGGCCAGCGAAACCGT
The DNA here is from genome assembly GCA_023434145.1 of Chloroflexota bacterium. Lineage (GTDB taxonomy): Bacteria > Chloroflexota > Anaerolineae > Anaerolineales > Anaerolineaceae > DSYU01. The sequence continues at coordinate 12,269 of JAEYTI010000348.1, forward strand.
TCCGCCGCCGCGTAAGTGCAGATCGAGCGCCGCGGGGGAAACACGGATCTCATACGGCACCGCCATACCCCGCGTCACCGGCTCAACCAGCGCCAACCGCCCGCTCGCTACACTTTGCGCCCCGCCGTGCACGGTACGCAGGTACAGCCGATCATCAGCAATGGAAAAGGCCATGTATGCGCCGCTGCGGCTGAATGGCACCCGCCGGAGATCGATTTCCATGAAGCTCCTACAATCCCTCGTCGAACCTTTCGATCATTGCTGTACATTATAACGTGGAATGCTATAGGGCGGCCAACCGCGTAGATGACGGGTGTGGGAATAAGATGTCAGGTTGTGGAGGGGTGTTCGCAGCACATCCCTCCACAACCTGACATCTTTTTGGAACGCATATTGGTGGGCATGCTTGAACTCCTGCTACTGAAATTGTTTTGTTTGTGGTTGCTGCGATGTTATCGCAGCAACCACAAACAAAACAATTTCGGATAGATTCTAATCGCCCCAGCGGATATCGGTGATGACGCCGGGCAGGTTCGAGAGATCGTACAGCGCCGAACCATCCGTGCGCCCTACCAGCAAGATGCCATCCAGGCAGGCGGGCGGGCTGTAGTATAAGAACGCCTCGCCATCCGGTGACCAGAGCACCTGTCCAAAATCGTATCCGGCGCGAGTCGCCACACAGTACGGCTCCAGCAGGCGCAAATCTGCCAGCAGGTTCAGCGTGCCGTCTGCGTCGCGGCGGTAGATGCCGGGCGGCGGATACTGCCCCGGCACGGTGCTTTGCAGCGCAAAACCAATCGCTCCACCCGGCAGGGCGCGCGGGCTGATGACTCCCATGCCGGTGGATCGCTGCGGGCATGCCGCCAGCGCCGGGTTGCAGATCACGGTTTCGATCAGCGGTGTGGTGGCCCCGGTCGCCGGGTTCACCTGGAACAGCCCCCCTGTGATGCCCGCCCACCCCATCAGCAGGCCGTTCGGACCCCACGCAAAGCTGCTCACTCCGGTATAGTTCAACGTGTCGGGAATCTCAACCGTGCGCCCGCCACCGCGGATGCCCGAAACCAGCCTGGGCAGCGGCGCCGTGGTGGGAGCCAGCGTGGCAGTGGGGCTGGCCGTTGCGGCTGGTGTGCCATTTCCCCCGGTTGGTGCAGGAGCAAGCGTGGCCGTCTCTTCCGGCAGGATGGTTTCCGTTGGAACTGCCGTTGCTTCCGGCGCGGCGGTGGGCGGCAGTTCGGCAGGCACGGCGGTGATCTCGTAGCGCCGGTCCGGCGAGCGGCAAGGGATGCTTTCGCCAAAGCCGAATGTGCAGGGCTGCGGCTCGGGCGGCGTTCCGGTGAAATCCGCCAGCGCTCCGCCTTCTTCGGGCCACACCGCCCAGCGCCCCTCAGTATTGCGCAGATACAGCGCGGCAGGCAGCGCAGGCAGGTTCTGCCAATCCGTCACCCGCTGCGCCTGGGGCGTGGTGACCTCGGCCATTATCAGCGCGGGCGCGGGGGCATAGCGCTCCCCGTCCCAGCGCAAGACTTCCCAGCGCGTGGGATTGTTAACATCATCGGGCAGCAGGAACTCGCGGAACCCGTCGCCGTTGATCTCCAAAAACTGCGCCCGCCCCGAGACCACCGCAGCGAGCGCCATCTCGCCGCCTGTCCGCTGAAGCAGTTGCAGCGTGCCGCCCTCCGCGCCGGGCGCGCCGGTTGTGCCGGACCAATGCAACATCAGTTCGGTGGGGCCTTTCCCATCAACACGGGATGGCGGAGCGCCTTCGATCACACGCAGCAATCCATCCGGCGAAACCGGATCTTCCCACAGCAGCGCATTCTCGCCATGTACTGCGATCCGCTCCCCATCGCGCAGGACAAACAGCGTACCATCCGGTTTTTCAACCACGGCAAGAGATACATCTTCCGGGCTGGCTACAGGCAGCAGTGGCCCGGCGGTGACCTCCTCCGCGATGAAGAGCGGCACCACATGCCAGTTGCCCGCTTGGTCACGCGCCAGGAAGGCGCGCTCCGCTTGCTCGGGCGCATACGGCAGCATGCGGATCTCAGCCCAGGCAGTGGGCTCGCGATTCTCCGTGCTCCACATCCACAGCAGGTAGATGGTTTTTCGATCCCACGCGCCGTTCTCGCCGCTCGGCAGCCCAAGCAGCGCCACGTCGATACCGCTATCGCCATCTTCGGCGACACTATCGCCGTCTTCGGCGACCGTTTCCACCGGCAGAATCATAAAGCCCCAGAACGGTCCCTCCCCACCGATTCGCCAGGCGCGCTCGCGCATCGGGCGCGATCCTTCCGGCAGCAGCGCCTCCACGCCAGTGAGATAGGGGTTGTTGATCCCCAGCGGCGTGGCGGTAATCGTCGGAGTTTGCGTGACGGTGGCAGTTTGGCGCGGGCCGGTTGTTCGGGTTGGCTCGGCTGTCCAGGTAGCCGGCAGGGTGAAGGCCAGCTCGGGGCGCGCGGTGCTGGTGGGAAATGGTGTGAGCCTGCCGTCCGGCGTGGATGCCCCGCAGCCCGCAAGCAGCACGGCCAACAACAACAGCATAACAAGCAATACCGGTTGGTTTAAGCTTCGCCGTTTCGACAGTGTGTCTATGCGCATCTACTTCACGCTGATCCCCTGTGTGATCGCCTTTACTTCGGCCATCACGTTCTCCGGCTCAAACACCTGCTTCCAATCCGGCTGGAAGATGCGTTCGCGCGCCCGGCTGACCGCCAGCTTAGCCCCATCCGAAAGCTCCGCGTCGATGTATTTGAACAAGATGCCGACATTTACGTTCATGTGACCCAGGATAAACTGCCGCGCGGCTTCTTCCGGCACGCCGTGCTTCACCGCCTCGGCGATCGCCTCGGTGATGATGACCATACAGGTCAGCACGACCGTTTCAGAGAGCGCGGGCTCTAAAATCGCCATCTGCTCCACCGTCACACGGTAGACGTTCATCACCGGGGCGAAAATGGCGTGTACGACCGCCTCACCGCGGGCATAGTCGGCCTCAGGCCCCTGCATCAGCGCGGCGACCACGTGCTGCTTGGCCTTGATCGCGCCGAAGAAGTCTAGACGTGCCTCGGGGTCGACTTCGTCGTTGACGATAGGGGGATGGCAGGGGTGGCAGACAAAAATCGAAATGTCTGCGCGCTCGGGCAGCTCGCCGCCGTGCGGGGCGGCTGGGTCCAGCAGCACCAGCATGGCCTCCGGCTTCATCTGCGGCACGATCTCCTGCGCCACCTTGCCGATCAGCTTGTCGGGGATGGCGAGAATAAGCACGTCTGCCTGGGCCGCGGCAGCCTCAGGCGAGGTAGGCGTGTCGCCGCGCTCGGTGATCCGCTGCATGCCCGCCTCTCCGGCTTCCACGTAGAGGGTGTGGTAGTCGGTGTTTTCCTTCAGGCGGCGCGAGATCCGCCCGCCCATCTTGCCCGCTGCGCCAAATAGAGCAATCGTTTCCATATGAAACCTCCTAAAAAGATTTAATATTTTTGTTGTTTGTGCCTACGGCACAAACAACAAAAATATTAAATCTTTACCACCTTGTTATCACGCGCTGAATCATAACACGCGAACACCAACCGCACCGTCTTCAAGTTGTCCTCGCCGGTCGTCTCAGCCTGCTCCTCGCCCTTCAGCGCATTGAGCAGGTTGGCATTGCACGGCACAATGCTGGCGTGCACCACGTCGTACGCCGGGTCGGCCCAGGTGTAGCGCGGCGGCGGGACGCGGCGCAGGTGCGTGCCCTCGCGGGTCGTCGTCCGCAGCCAGTAATCCGGCCCTAGCTCCAGCGATCCGTGTGATCCTTCGATGAAGAAAAACGTCTGCGGGAAGGCCTCGCGTTCCAGGGCATTGCCCGCGTAGGCCATGTTCACCGTCACGGTTGCACCGTTCATCTCCAGCATAATCGTCGCCACGTCCTCGCCTTTGATGTCTTTGTGCACCTGCCGCGTCTGGCAGTACAGGCTGGAAGGCTCTCCAAACAAGAAGCGGGCCGTATCGAGCGTGTGCGATCCGAGATCGGTGATGATGAACTGCTCTAGCTCTTTGAGGAAGGGCTGGTTGTCGAACAGCGGGAAGCCCGAGATCATGTCGATGCGCGCGCGGAACGGTTCGCCGATCACGCCCGAATCGAGTGCCTGTTTGAGCGCACGGATGGGCGTTTGCCAGCGCCAGTTCTCGTGGATATACAGCGGCACACCTGCCTCTCGGCAAACGGCAACCATCTCCTCCGCCTCGGCAAGGCTGGTAGCCATCGGCTTCTGGCAGATCACCGGCAGCTTGTACTTCGCCGCCAGCTTCACCAGCGGCGCGTGCGTCTCCACCGCGGTGATGATGTCGACAAAGTCGATGGCATCGCGCTCCGCCAGCAGCAGCGCCTCGGGGTCATCGTACACGCGCGGGATGCCGTACATCTGGCCCACTTTCTCCGCGCGCTCACGGGTGCGATTGTATGCCGCCACCGGCTGCGCCCCGCCCACCTCAAACCACGCCGGGATCTGAAACAGCGACCAGAACCCCGTGCCAAACACCGCAAACCGCAGATCGGTCATACCATCCTCCAGAGGGGAACGTTAACCACATAGGCACGAAGAACACGAAGGAAGACACAAAGATTGCTAGTTCGCGTTAAGTATAGCGTAGCTTGTTTAATACACACTCCCCACTGTTTCCTTCAACAGTGGGGAGTGAAAAGTTAGACAGGAATCTTTTTACTCTCTACAGTGCACCACCTGCACCACAACGCCCTGCACCATCAAATGGCTCGCGTCGTGGATAATGATGGGCTGCATTGTGCTGTTGGCAGGCTGCAGGCGCACATGCCCGTTCTCTTTGTAGAAGTACTTTAGCGTGGTCTCATCTTTGTCAGCCAGCAGAACAACGGCCATCTGCCCGTTGGTGGCAGTTTCGCTCTTGCGGCAGATGACGTAGTCGCCGTCGAAGATGCCCGCCTCGATCATCGAATCCCCGCTGACCTCCAGCACAAAGTAGTGATCGCGTGTTGCACGCGCCGGGAGGATCGTCTCATCGACCTCGATCGTTGAAAACTCATCATACTGCGCGGTGTTCGGTATGGGGGTAGTTTGCCCGGCAAAGGTTCGGCCTACCACTGCTAGCTGAATTTTGCGCTCTACCGCTGTTTCCACAATGCGCGCGGCGCGGCTCACGTAAGCCGCCACCCGCTGCTGCGGACGGTTGGGGTAAGCCTTGCCCTTATCAGTCAGCCGCAGGGTGCGCGATTTGTTCGGCTCTTCCTGGACCATACCGTCGTCGCACAGCTTCTTCAGGTAGCGGTCTACGATACACTTCGAAGACAGCCCGGCCCCTACACGCATCTCTTCATACGTAGGCGCATAATTGTACTGCGCGAAATACCCCTGTAAGTATTCGAGCAAACTCCGGTATTTCTTTGGATCGGGTGTCCTGGGCATTATCCCCCTCCTTGAAACGTGGAAATTCTGTTCTATGATAGAATAGCAAAAAAATTCGGCAAAGTCAAGAAGCGTGTGACTTTTTTAAGCTTTGCCTGGAAAGTTCCGAAGCGGTGAGGAGGGACACCATGGCTGATCCAAAACTCACGATTGAGCAAATCCTGGCCCTGCTGGCCGAACATCCGCAGCAGATCGCTGCTGCCACCGTTGGCCTTACCGCCGAGCAGCTCCACGCCGCGCCAAACCCGGGCGAATGGTCGGTGGTTGCGATTCTTGCGCACCTGCGCTCCTGCGCGGATGTTTGGGGCGGCTGTATCATGGAGATCGTCGAGAAGGATCACCCCACCATCCGCGCGATTAACCCGCGCACGTGGATCGAGCGCACTGAATACCGCCAACAGGAATTTCAGCCCGCACTGGCAGCCTTTACTGCCCAACGGGCAGAACTGCTCTCCTTTATGAACCGCCTGACAACCGAAGATTGGGCGCGTACAGCCACGGTGACCGGCGCGGGTAGGCCTATCGAGCGGAACGTTTACTGGTACGGCGTTGGCCTGGCTTCACACGAACGATCGCACGTCAAGCAGTTCGCGCGAATTGCGAAGGAAATGCAAGCCCAGAAGTAGCAACGAACTGGGACTATCCCGGCTTTCTTGCTGCGATCAATCGCCCCCCACCCGGCGGCGGCGCGGTGAGGTCGAGCTGGGCGGCGCGGCGGGCGAGGGCTTCGTACCAACTTGCGGGCAGGCGCTTCCACACGCGAGCAAACAGCCGCTCGCCGCGCCCAATGCGCACCTGCTGGATCAGCTCCAGCGCGTCCCAGGCGCGCACCCAGCCAGCGCCCAGGTAGGGCCAGGCACAATCCACTTGCAACCCGGCCTGTTCCAGCCGCCGAGCCCACTCCTCCACCGTCCACAGGTTGCGGTGATTGAAGCCGCGGTTGCGCCGCGCGGCATACCCGGCGATGGGCAGCGCCAGCCAGCGCGAGAACGTCTCGGTGGGCACGGTGAACACCAGCCTTCCGCCGGGTTTGAGCACCCGCGCCGCGGCTTGCAGCGCGTCATCGATGCGGGCGGCGTGCTCCAGCACTGAGTTCGAGAACACCGTACCGATGCTGCATTCCGGGATAGACGCCGACTCCATGCTCACCGGCTCCACGCGCTCATATACGCCCAGCCGGGAAGCGCGCGCCAGCGCGTTTGCGTCTGGGTCCAGGCCCACGTCCACGTGCGGCAGCACGAAGGAGGTTACCAGCCCGTCGCCGCAGCCCAGGTCGAGGATGGGTGCCTGCCATCCACCTGCTCGCTCCGCATACGCACGCAGCGCTGCGATCTCAGCGGCACGCCAGAATCCCAGCGTGGGGCCGAACAGTTCGAACAGCCGGCGAAAATCGCGGGCGTTTAGCGTCAGCGGTTGGGTTTTCATCAGCAAGAAGCAGCTCCAAACGATAAAATTCCCCCATTCAGTATAAAACTGCTTCGATGCGAATCAAACCAGGGAAAACCCTAACAACCAATCTGGATCGTACGGTGCCTGCTGGGCACGCCGAATTTGCCGCTCGAACTACGGGAACAACCTCATGCCTCTACCGGTCCGGTCTTTTGAATGTAAACAATCCCCTGGAGTTCCCGGGTAAAAGCCAAATTTTCCTCTTTGACCTGATCGAAGGACTGATACTGCCTTTTTTGAAGTTCCTGGAGGATCAACTGCGTGTCTGCCCGGTACTTTTCAATCTCCATTGCAAATGCCTTCATAATGAAGAGTTTTTCGAGCGAGATGACCAAAAAATCCCCCGCATCGATGGCGTCTTCGCACAATTCGGCGTACGTGAACAGGCAGATCGATTTCCAGATCTCAAATTCGAACGGGCAAACACCAAGATCAGACCAAAGATCTTTCACTCTGTCGGGATACAGTTTGATTAAGTTGTAAACATCTTCTTTGTCGGCAATAAAATCGATATCCGCCCCAGCCGGCCGGAGCCCGTAGTATTCCATCGCCTTCCCGCCGACGAGAAGCGGCTTCTTACGGAATGCGTAATTGAGCTTCTTTAATGGAATGTCCATCGCAGTATCTCCGATTACCATCAAAGCTTCTCTGGCGTTCCGCGCGTAGTTAAGCCTTATTGCCGGTATACCCAATGCGGTTCAAAAACTCGCGCCACTCGGCCGGGTTGAAGAACCAAACATTGACCAGGATTCTGCGGCCTTCGGCGTAGATGGCGTTTGCCAGCCCTACCTTGCTTTCGATGCTCCGCTCGGTCATCGCCCAGTTGATCTCGCGCACCGGCAGCGTGATACGGTCGGAGAATGCGCCGGTAGGGCCTTCCACCGTGTCACGCCCGATCAATTTGACCATCCAGCGCCGCTTATAAATGAAGGCCAGCAGCAGCGGACCGACAAAAACAATCAGCGTGTCCACCAGCCAGTCATTGGTCAGCCGGTCAAAGGTAAAATTGTTGCGGTCGGTGATGAAGCGGATCAGCAGCCCAAAGGCATACGCCATGATGAACAGGAGCGTGTAGATCAGGTACATGCGCAGCACCGAAGGCTGGAGAATCAGCTCGGACGTGCTTCTTTTGGTCACTTTCACTTTTTTCATATCACACTGCCAGGGGAAAAGTTTTGTTATTGAGGTTGGGAACGTACTGCAGTATGCCGCTCAACCTCAAAATAAAGCGCAGAGAAAATTATATCGTATTCCCCCCTCTTGGGAGGGTATAATCGCCGGTGATGATTCTCCGACGGATAAAAAATTCATGGGCCACACCCTGGCAGCGCATGCTGTACATCATGTTCGTGGCGCAGTTGATGACCGGGCTGGGCTTTTCCAGCATCTTTCCGTTCCTGCCGCTGTACGTCAAATCGCTCGGCTCGGCTTACGGGCTGAACCTCGATCTGCTGGCCGGGCTGGTCTTCTCCGGGCAAGCCTTCACCATGATGATCACCGCGCCGCTCTGGGGACAGGTGGCAGATCGCTATGGGCGCAAGCTGATGGTAGAGCGCTCGATGTTCGGCGGCACGATCATCCTGCTGCTGATGGCCTTTGCCCGCTCCGCCGAAGACCTGGTGATCCTGCGCGCCATTCAGGGTCTCATCACCGGTACTGTGGCGGCGACCAATGCACTGGTGGCTGCCACTGCCCCGCGCGAGCATACCGGCTATGCCATGGGTGTCATCACCGTGGGCATGGGCGCGGGCGTGGCGCTCGGCCCGATGATGGGCGGCGCAATCGCCGATGCCTACGGGTACGGCGCGGCCTTCTACGTCACCTCGCTGATGCTGTTTCTGGCAGGCGTGGTGGTGGTACTGTGGGTAAAGGAACCCGACGCTCCCCGCCCTGTGAAGGCCGCCGCGAAAGTGAGTGTTCTCTCCTCCTGGCGCGGGATTTTCGCCTGCCCGGGCGTGCCCGCGGCCTATACGATGAGCTTCCTCAACCAGTTGAGCCGCAACATGCTCCTGCCGGTGGTGCCGCTGTTCATCCCCATATTGATGCCCGGCTCCCACCTGATTAACACCTTCACCGGCCTGATTACCGGCATCGCCTCGGCAACCACCACGGTTAGCGGTATCTTCCTGGGCCGCCTGGGTGACCGGATCGGCCAGCGGAAGGTGCTGATCGCCAGCCTTGCGGCGGGCGGGCTGGTGCTGATTCCGCAGGGCATGGTGCGGAACGAGTGGCAGCTTCTCATCCTTCAAGCGCTGATGGGCGTAATTGCCGGGGGCATTACGCCGTCGATCTCGGCGCTGCTGGCGCGCTACACCCCGCACGGCGCGGAGGGGGCCGTATACGGGCTGGATAACTCCGTCGGCTCGGGCGCGCGCTCCATTGCCCCCATGGTCGGCTCGGCGGTGATGTTCTCGCTGGGCGTGCGCGCGCCGTTTGCCGCGGCCGGCGCGGCGCTGCTGTTCACCGCGCTGGTGGCATCCCTGACCCTACCCCGCGGCAATGGCTGCGCGCAGGATACCGAACAGGATGCGGTATAATCGTACTATCGAATAGACGGAGTGTACGATGAAACCAAATATTGTTCGCGTTTTCCTGCTTGTCATTATTTGCGTTCTTCTTGCCGGCTGCGCGCAGACCATAACCCCCAGCAACAACCTCTGGGCCACCGTCCAGGGCGGGCAGCTCGATGAGACTGCCGCCGGAGAGCAGTTCTATTTCACGGTACCAATCGACCAGGCGCTGATCGACTCTGGCCGGCCCATTCACCTGGAAGTGAGCGGCAAGGTCGAAACCGGCTCGCTGACGTACCAGCTTCGCCGCCCGGATGGCACGCTGCTGTGGTCGTCGGGCAAGCTCACCGGCGACTACGCGATCACCGAAGATATCCGGCCAGACCGCGCCACGATGGGCGATCATATGCTGGGCATGACGTATGACTCTGGGACCCGCGCCTCGTATAATTTGGGCTGGCACGCGCTTTCCCTCCAACCCACCATCCTCATCCCCGGCATTGGCATGACCGTGGTGGCCCTGCTGGCAGCGGCCTGGGCGCTGCGCAAAGGCGGCACTTGGAAGATGCTCGGCTGGGGCGCGTTGTTCTGGGCCTTCACCGTGGCACTCAAGTTCGCTTTTGCCATACCAGTCAACACGCCGCTCTCGCAGCTCCTCGGCATCTCGTACCAAAATCCTCTGGCGATCTCCAATATCATCTTCTACATCTACGTCGGCGCGCTGACGGGCATTTTCGAGGTGCTGGTCGCATGGCTGGTGCTGCGCAATCGCCCGCTTGGCCGCGCTTCCTGGACCCAGGCGCTGGCCTTCGGCGTTGGTTTTGGCGCATTTGAGGCGCTGCTGCTCGGTTTATTAAGCCTGGGAAATTCCATCGGCGTGCTGCTGGCCCCCGATTCGCTGCACATTGCCACATTGGGCGCTATGGCATCCAACAACGAGGTTCTGTTTGGCATTGCCCCGGTGGTGGAGCGCATCAGCGTCATCATGGCGCACGTGTTCACCTGTGTGGCGATCTTCTACGCCATCGCCGTCCGCCAGCCAAAATGGATGTGGATGGCCGTGCTGTATAAGACCGTGCTGGATGCCCCCGCCGGGCTGGCGCAGTTTATCGGCATGAATACGCTAGAAAAGCTGTGGGCCATCGAGGGCGTTATCCTGCTCATCGGTCTGGTGGGGCTGTGGGCCTCCTGGCGAATTAGCCTGCGCTACCCCGCCCCCGGCGAAGAGGCCACCGTGCCGCCACAAAATGTGGAGCAGACGGTGGCGGCATAAGCACCCATCGATCTCGCTCTTTATCCTTAGACCGAGGCACAGGTCACGATAAGCAATCACACACATAAGGGCCGGTAGTACGGGGATCTGTTCCAACTTAATCGGTAAGCGCATCGCGCGAGGTAGATCCTCACCCCCCGCCCCCTCTCCGGTTGTGCTTTTTGGATTCTTAGTTGAAGTTAACGAGCGCAACCCGCAAAACCGGAGAAGGGGTGCCTTGTTCCGCAAATTGTATTGGCCAGCCAGGCACCCCTCTCCAGATTTGCTGTTGGGACTCTTCATTAAATTTGATTGGCACAACCCGCAAATCTGGAGAGGGGGTCGCGGTGGAGCTGCGATAGGGGGTGAGGATCTTCGCAAGCGATGCGCTTGCCGAATATGCAGATACCGCACACTTAGCCCCTACACAAATACCACCAGCCGATCGGACTAAAAACCATTCCGATCTTTCCCCGCCTTTTGATAGCTTCTATACGCGCAGGCGTGTACAATTAACCCATGGATACCATCGATTTTGGTGAATTGTTACGCGTTCTCGCGATTATTGCGGGGGTTGCGCTGGTGCTGGCGCTGATTTTGCTCGGCTGGGTGTTCTGGCGCATCAAGCACATCAAGCTGCCCCCCAACGCAGACTTTTTCACCGCGCTGCGCTACACGCCGTTCTCGGTCGTGCTGCTAATCGATCTGCTCGATTTGAGCCTCGATTTTCTTGCCGCGCCGTTTGCCTGGATTATCCTCGGCAGGCTGGGGCTGGCTCCCTTGCGTGGTGTATCGGTGATCGAGTCGTTCATCCCCGGCACGCAGGCTATTCCTTTGATGACCATCTCATGGGTTGTGGCGCGCGTGGTTCGCAATACGCCCAGGCTGCCCGGAATGTGAGAATGTTTTTGTTTGCTTTGATCGCGTTGATGGTATCAACGCGATCAAAGCAAACAAAAACTCTATTTTGCCATTCGCGCTGCCAGAATTGCCAGCTCGGAGAAGGTGGGGTGCGCGGGGTACACGTCGCCCAGCGCGTCGATGGTCATGCCGCCGCGGATGGCCACCGCCAGCGGAGCAAGTACTTCGGCGGCCTCGGGGCACACCGCCAGCGCCCCGGTTATCCGCCGCTCGTTGTCATACGCTATTTCTAAAAAGCCAAACTCCTCCGAGGAAAGCGGCGTGGGCATCAGATGCGCGCGCAGGCAGGCGTTGAACGATACGCGAACCTTGTGCAGCATCGCGGTGCGATCGCTCATACGGCCTACAATCGCCACCTGCGGGTCGGTATAGATCGCCATGACGGCGTTTTCCAGGCGAAGCGGCTCTACCGGAAGGCCAACCGCGTGCCAGCCCGCCAGCCGCCCTTGCGCGATGCTGATGTTGGCCGAGAGCGGGCTGGCCGCGTCGCCGACGATGTAGATGTGCGGCAGCGCCGTGCGGTGGAAGGGGTCGGTCGCCATACCGCCCGATGACCCAACCTTGAGGCCGGCAGCAGCGAGGTTCAGCCGGTCCAGATCGGGGCGCAGGCCAATGGCCACAAAGGCCATATCCGCTTCAAAGGTAGAGCCATTAACGGCATGCACGCGCACGCACGGTTTCCCATCCGTTTCCAGGCGCTCAATTTCGCGGGCCATAATACCGGAAACCACCTTCACCCCGCGCCGCTGCATCACACCAGCAATAAACTGACCCGCATCGATTGGAAAGGCCGAGAGCACGCTGGTGGGGCCGGTAACCCAGGTGATCTGCACGCCCAGGCGCGAAAATGCATCCACGTACTCGGTGGCCGGGCCGCCTGCGCCGATCACCACCATGCTGCGGGGCAGCTCGCGCAGCTTCCAGATCATATGGGGCGAAAGCACGCGCTCACCGTCTGGCTGCAAACCCGGCGGAACGTATGGCACAGCCCCCACCGCGATAATGATGGTATCCGCGGTAAGCGACTCGCTATACCCGCCCTCCGGTGGGCGTATTTCCACCTCGTACGGGCCGCGGAATACTGCCGTGCCGAGCACAATTTCTACGCCCGCGTGCTCCAGGTCTTGCATGATCTGGCGCTGCCACGTTCCGGCAACCGCTTCATAGCGTGCGCGCATGTCTTCCAACGTTGCGGGGGCGCGTTTCCAGCCGGCTTGCAGCCACATCTTGCTTGGCAGCAGCGTCTGCCAGGCGGCACGCCCTCCCGGGGGCGTTTCGGAAACAATGGTAACGCGCCTGCCCTGACCGGCGGCTGCTAAAGCGGCTTGCAGGCCTGCCGGCCCGCCGCCGATAATCAAAATCCTGGTGTGATTCGTCATAAATCTATTATACAGGTACGCAAGGTTGCGGGGTAGCGCCACCGGCAGCTTCCCTGCGCAAAAATCCGTTACAATACCTGTGTGAGCGCATCAAGGCCACCCGAACCCCAAAAGCATGCCTTTTTCCAACTTCATTGGGCGCTGGCCGTGCTGGTGCTGGGGATCTGCCTGCTGCACGGCTACCGGGTGCTGCACGATCCGGCCTACCGCTTCTCGCCAGACTCGCTCAACTACATCGACGTAGCCCGCAACATCACCCGCGGCAGAGGGATCGCGCAGTCGGCAGTAGGCTATAACGAGCCGCGTTTTAATCCTGAATTCTACATGCCCATGCCGATGGTTTCGCAGCCGCCGGTCTACCCGATCGTGGTGGCACTGGTTGGTTCGCTGGGCGTGCCGTTTCCGCAAGCCGCCCTGGCAGTGACGCTGTTCGGCATGCCGCTGGTGATCGCCGGGGCATATCTGCTGGCGCGCGAGGCGAATGGCCCCGACTACGGCATCTCCGCTGCCGCGCTGACCGTGGTAGGGCTGCTGGTGCTGGCTCCCCTGTACAGTATGACCCACCGCGCCTGGAGCGAGACGCTGGCAAGCGGATTTTCGCTGTTCGGCATGGCGCTGACCTTACGAGCGCGCCGCCTGGAGTCTCCCTCCGCGCTGCTGTTGGCGGGGGCGGGATTGCTATGCGGGCTGGCATTTGCCACCCGCTACGTCTTTGCTCCGTTGATCCCGCTGTGCGCGCTGGCACTGATCCGCTGGAGCGATCCGCTGCTGCGCGGCGATCGCGCGGAACTGCGCGAAACGGCTCGCCGCATCATTGCATTCCTTGGCGGGTTTACCATCGCCGCTGCCCCGGTGATGGTACGCAACCTGGTGCACTCTGGCACGCTGCTCGGCGCGGAGCGCAACCCCTCCCTGGTGGATCTGGGCACAAATATGTACGGCATGTTTATGGCGCTGCTTGGGCGCTGGCTGGATGATCCCTATTACTGGCCGTATCTTAACAAGCTGCCAGGCTTCGGAGTTAGTACGGACTTCGACACACAGGCCATCCTCGGCCTGGCGATTATTGTGTTGATTGGCGTGGCTGCATCACTGCGCAAGGTGCTGGCAGATGCCCTCTTTCATCCGCAGCGTATCCTGCTGATTGTTTGGGCCGTGCTATACCTTGCGATCCTCGTCTGGCAGCGCACCACCTTCCACTTCGACCCGATCAACCCGCGGCTGGTCTTTGGCGCGCACGCGGTGTTGGTGGCCATTGGCGCGGGAATCGTGGCCCGCACGCTGCGTCTGGGCCCGGTGGCGGCGATGGTGTTCGCCATCCTGGTGGCGCTGCTGGGTTTCGATCGCGCCGCCGTGCAAGCTGCGGATGAGGCACGCCAGCCCTACCGTCCGGTGACGGCAGCCGTGGACGAGACACACTCGCTGCGCTGGGTGGCCCAAAACACAACTGCCCGTGACCTGATCATCGGCGATGATACCGTGGACGTTGTCGCCTACCTTGACCGGCCCGGCGCGATATCCTTCTCGCCCTACCCCTACACCGATTATTTCACCCACCCCGATCTTACCGCCGTGCTGGATCGCCACTGCCCGAACTTCGACCGCGCATTTCTGGTGCTGCGCGGCTCGCGCGAAGAGGGCACCGATTGGGCCGCGGAGTTCGGGCCATTTATCCACGAGCTGGTGGCCGGTGATCTCAGCGGCACGCCGGAAGTACTTTCGCGTACTCCGCTGGAACAGGGCATGGTATTTGAGCTAGACTGCCCATAATCCCATAAAGCTAAGGCGCCACTGCGGGAGACCATGGAGACAGTCGAGAATAATCACACCGAAAGGAAACAAACATTGAACCAGATCATCCCGTTGGATTCCTTCCTTTCCCCCAACGACCTGAACGCGATTCTCCAGATTCTAAACCGCGCGTACCCGGTCAAATGTGACCGTCTCACCCTGCACCGCGATATGATCGGCTTCGTCTATATCGCCACCAGCGGAGTCCAGAAATACGTGCTCAAGCTGTACCGCAGTTTCGATACCGAAAACGCCCTTCGCGCTGCCGGAATCATGGAATACCTGCAGCAGTCGGGATACCCGGTCGCCACGATACTCCCCACTGCGACCGGCGAGCGGCATATCACCATGCAAACGACACAGGGGCCGGCTGCCGCCATCCTGTTCGAATTTGTCGAAGGCGCGGAGCCTGATTTTGAACAGGATATGGAGCAGATTGGCCAGCAGGCAGGTTTGCTACACCGGATCATGGAGGGTTATCCCGAGCCGCTAATCTACCACGGCAAAGACTTCTACGTCGACCGCTACATCGCCATCCTGCACGAATTGAATTACCCTGCCGGGCGAATCGACGCGTTGGATGTGTACGGCAGCGCGCTGTGGGGACGCATGGAGCGACTTCCACGCGGCTTTTGCCACGGGGATTTCCACTCGGGCAACATGCGGAAGACGGAAGACGGCGCTTTCGTCCTATTCGATTTTGACGCCGCCTCACACACCTGTTCCACCATCGACGTGGCAACCACATGTGACGGCAGCAATTTCAACCGCTTTGATGCAGCCGCGTACGAACGCACCTTGCGCCGGTTCGATCGCTTTTACCACGGCTACCGCTGCAAGCAGACGCTGACAGATGCGGAAATCAGAGGCATTTTTGACTTCATCCCCGTCCGGCACTATGAGATCATCGCCACGATCACTCGCTGCCAGGGTTTGGAGGAGTTATCCACCGCCTTCCTCGACGAGCAGTACGACTGGTTGATGCGCTGGCAGGATCTGTGCGGTCAGAGAGCGGTATGAAGCGCATGCGTTTTGTATTCTAGAGGGTTTGACACAGCCACACCCTCTAGAATACAAAACAATTTGTAATTACTCAGCCATGCCGTGCAGTTGCGTATGAGTCGCTCCCTGCGGGAGCCAAAAAAAGAAAAAAGCGATTTTTTAAAATGCTTTGCATTTTCAAAAATCGCACGCATCTTAAGAAATGCGGGCGAAGCCCGCGTTTCAGAGGAAAATCCCCTGCGGCTGAGCAGTTACAACCATTTTAGATCAGCACGTCCACCACCATTGCCAGCATGAGGAAGGCCAGGTACATGCTGGAGTAGCGGTACATCTTCCAGGCGAGCTTGTTGCCGCCTTCTTTATACAGCTTCCAGGCAGTGGCGATCAGCCACAGGCCCAGCGCCAGCGCGGAAATCAGATACACTGTGCCTGCCATGTCGAACAACGGCAGCAGCAGGGTCAGCGCGACTAGTTCGAGCGTGTAGATCCAGATTTGCCGGCGCGTCTCCACCTCACCGCGGATCACGGGCAGCATGGGCACCTTACCGCGCGCGTAATCGCTGCGGCGCACATAGGCCAGTGCCCAGAAATGCGGCGGCGTCCAGAAGAAGATGATGGCGAACAGGAACAGGGCCGGCACGTTCAGGCTGCCAGTAGCAGCCGCCCAACCCACCAGCGGTGGGATGGCCCCCGCGCCGCCGCCGATGACGATGTTCTGCACGGTGGCGTGCTTAAGCCACACCGAGTAGATCAGCACGTAGTACACCATGCCCGCGAAGGATAGCACCGCCGAGATCAGGTTCACCTGCCCGGCCATCAGGAAGAAGGCCGCGATGCACGCACCCACACCATAGGCCAGCCCTTCGGCGGGCTTGAGGCGCTGATCAGGCAGGGGGCGTTTGGCCGTGCGCTGCATGGCCTTGTCGGTGTCACGGTCGATAAACTGGTTGAGCGCGGATGATCCGCCCGCCGCCAGCGCTCCACCGATCATCGTCCAAATCGTCAGTTCCAGCGAGGGAATAACCTTGCCGCCCACCACCATGCCGGCATACGTGGTCACCAGCAGCAGCAGCACGATGATCGGCTTGGAGAGGATGACGAAATCCTTGATGCGGCGGCGGATTGGCAGCGGCTCGCGCGCCTCTTCGGCTTCCTCCGCGGCGGTGCGGTTGGCAAACCCGGCCGAGATGGCCACAATAATCTGCGCAATCCACAACCCGGCGGATGCCGACGCATGCAGGCCGATTAAGTCGAGGGGAAAATTGCGGGTGGCGATGATGCCGCCAACGTACACCTGCCCGAGCAGCAGCAGCAGCGCCGCGGTGGCAGCGGTGAGCTGCGCGGGCTGGCTGCGCTGACCCTTCCAGGCGCGAGTGAACTGCGTGGCCACCAGCCCAGCGGTGATGAGCACCACCACACGGTGGGCGATCGCCAGCCAGCCGAGGCCTGTTTGCGGCAAGCCGCCATCACACAGCGGCCAGCCGGAACACGCCGCCCCCGCGCCGGTTGCCGTCACCAGTGTGCCAGAGAGCAGCAGGGCAAATAGGGCCGCAAGGGTGACGAGGCTCAATTTCGCAAACGGGGCATGGAATGCCGGGGCGCGGAAAACAGGTTTCGCTGCCCCACTACGGAGGTGGAACACCGCCGCGAGGGAAACCACCAGCAGCCCCAATGCCAGCAGGGCCAGCGCGGTGTGGCTTACCGAGAGGAGGATGCCTTCACGCTCCCCCACCAGCCCCGAGCCGAGCAGCGACTGCGCCAGCATGATCAGCGCCGAGGCCGCCAGCGGAACGGTCACCCAGCGCAGCGGCCGAATGCGCGCGGATACAAGCGCCCAAACTGCCGCGGCCCCCACCAGCACGGAGGCCAGCCCCGCCAGCGCGCGATGGGCGATCTGCACGCCCAGTGGCTCGGCCAGGGTCACACCCGCGGGGGGCGCGAAGCTGCCAAAGCAAGTAGGCCAGTCGGGGCAGGCACCGGCTGCATCAAAAACGCGCACGGCATTGCCCGCTACCATTAACAGGAAGGTCGCCACGGCGGCGGCCAGCACCAGGTACAAAAATCGCTTGCTGATCACGGTATTTTTCATGACTGTTCCCTATCCCCCTGTTCAAGCTGTTTGCGGACAAAGAACGGGTACCCCATCCCCAGCACCGCCGCGAACGAGAACCACTGGATGGCATAGCCGAAGTGTGAACCCTCGCTCAGGTCCGGCGGCTCGGTTTGCGGGGTCGGCCCGCCCTCGGGCGCGGCCTCTGCATCGAGCGCCACGTAGACCGGCAGCAGCGGGTATGGCGTCTGCGCATCAATGCGATCAATGCGCACGGCGTTCCAGGCATCCATGCGGGTTTGTCCGGGTGCGAGGGTGGGGTCGGGCGCGCCAAAACGCCTATCCGACTGTGAGCGCTGGATCACGCCGCGCACAGTGATGGTTCCCCCTTGTTCGTATTTCGCCCGCGCCTCCGGGCTGCCCTCATCCAGCGAGATGAAACCCCGGTTGACCAGCACCGCGGTTTCACTGCCCTCGATCTTCAGCGGTGTGAGCAAATGATAGCCAGGCAGCCCATCGCGGTACTGGCTGCGCAGCAGGACTTCATTATACGGATCAAACGTGCCGCGTACAATCACCTGCCGGTACTCCATAGCCGGTAAGTCACTGACCGGCACTTCCTGGTTGAAATCCAGCGGCGGAGCGCTGATCTGCGCCTGCACGCGGGCGTTGAAAGCACGGCGCTGCTCCAGGCGTTCGAGCTGCCATAAACCCAGGCGAACCATTACCCCCACCGCTGCCAGCACCAGCAGCGTGGTGAGAATCCAGCGCGGGGAAAATAGTTGGCGGGGCATTGTCTGTATCATCTCCAGTCCGTTTTCTTCTCTATCCCAGCTTTTTCTATTTTGATTGGGCAGCCGCCTAATCAAAATAGGAAAAATAGGAAATTTTCTAGCTACCTGACACTTTAACAAAAGAATAGTTGATCGGCAAAGACAAACCGGTTATAGTCGTTCTTGCGACAGAAAAACCCAACCGGAGATGACCGATGCCGATCAACACACTCTATCA
>JAEYTI010000041.1 GCA_023434145.1 Chloroflexota bacterium
GGGGGCCCCCCCCCCCCCACCCACCCAAAAAAACCACCACGGATCGATTTTATCACGAGGCGGTGATACAATCGAGCCATGGACAGCATCTCCACCCCCGCCATCGACGAACTGCTTGCCCGGCAGATCCCCCACCGCGTCTTTCAACACCCTGGCCCGGTGACCTCTTTGGAGCAGGCCGCCGCGGAGCGCAATCAGCAGCCCGAACAGGTGGTGCGCAGCATTGTGTTCCGGCTGTCAGAAGAAGATTTCATCATGGTGCTGATGGCTGGGCCAGGCCAGGTGCCGTGGAAGTTCCTGCGCCGCTTCACCGGGCAGTCGCGGCTGACCATGGCAACCGAGGAAGAACTGCTGCGCATCACTGGGTGCGTGCCGGGCACCGTCTCACCGTTTGGCCTGCCGCAGCCCATGCGTGTGCTGGTCGACTCGCGCATGCTCGAGCAGCCGGAGGTATCGTTGGGTTCCGGCGTGCGCGGCGTGGCGGTGATCATGGACCCGCGTGAGATGGTGCGGGCGATTACTGGTGTTGAAGTCATCACCATCGAATAACAATCCTGATTCATCCATCAATGTGCCTGTTCATCGCGCTTGAGCAGTCACCCACCGAAACAAACAGGAAAGAGAGTAAAAATGCGGTTCCAATCTGGCAATTTACCTGAAAAGCAAGCGACCAAGCTAATCGCAGATGGCTGGCAGCAAGCCCCTGCCTTAACCGCGAAGCAGATCCAGAATTATGGACTGTTTATTGCCTGTGCCGGTATGCTGCTTATTGCCGTTCTGTTGCGAGGGGCATTTCGACCCAGCAGTGTGTGGTCGGCGCTGTTGATTATGGTCCTTGCCGTTCCGCTCCACGAGCTGATCCACGCCCTGAGCACGCCTTCCCTGGGCCTGAGCGACCGCACGGTGATCGGTTTTCAGAGCGGCAAAGGCCTGTTTATGCCCTATATGTATTATGACGGAACTCAGCCACTGTGGCATATGTTGCTCACCGGGCTGACTCCTGTTCTTTTTCTGACGGTGCTGCCCATACTGCTCGCCGTGTTCGCCCCGCTCAATGAGCCGCTTCGCGCAAATCTGGGCTTTTTGGCTTTCTTCAATATCGCAATCTCAGGCGGCGACCTTGTGAACTTCTTCTGGACCTTAACGCACCTACCGTTCAACGCGACAGTACAATTGAGCGGCTGGAGCCTGCTCTGGAAGGTATGAGTATCAGGATTAGTAGTTTTGTGTTTGCCGTTTGTACAACTACGCGCACAAACGACAAACACAAAAAAATAATTCTCGGATAGATCATCAGGTGATCAACTTCTCCGGCAGGTGATCCGTGCGGTTGTGGTAGATCAGAGCCGTCTCTCCGGTGGAGCGGAAGTCGATACGCGAGATGGCGGTGTTGAACATGGTAAACCACCCCTCGTGGTTTTTGATGCCAAACAGCACGCGCATGAACTCCATATAAAACCCGCCGTGGCTGATAATTGCCACGCGGTCATTGGTGCCGCCATGCCGCTCCAGCAGGGCTTCGAGCACTCGCTGCGCGCGCAGCGGCCGCAGGTCGTGTTCTTCGAACGGGCGGTTCCACCAACCTGCTTCCGTCAGGGTATCTGGCAGCACCAGGTGCGCATAATGTTTTTCAAAATACGAGCGCGGATAGCCGGGCAGTCCAGTACGCGTATCTTCTTCGCCATCCTCGTAGATACCGCCGCACTCGTGCACCTCGGGCCAGGCTACCAGTGGCAGCCCTATCGCCCTGGATACATACGACCCGGTTGCAACCGATCGTACCATCAGGCTGGTATAGAGGTGGGTGAACCGGAACGAATCGCGATTAAACCGTGTATCACTGCCTGCCTCTTCAGAATTCTTCTGATGAAGAAACTGCGCCAGGTGCTGCGCTTGTTTGTGACCGGTTTCGGTCAGTTCTGGGTCAACGGCGCGACCGGCGTTGTTTCCGGTTGCATCCCATAAGGCGTTGTTAGCAGACTGCCCGTGACGAATGAAGTAAAAGCGCATGAACGTTCGCCCCTCTCGGTGAATTTTAATGACTCTTTGGGAACTGCTCAGCCTGGTATGGGTTCTGTGTGGTTTGTAAGGGAGCTGCTTAGCAGTTCCCCTACAAACCACACAGAACCCGCCGAGCCTGTGCTGTTACAAAAATTTTACCATTTAAAATGGCAGATGCCGTGCCAGAAACTTCTGGCACGGCATTTGATATCCTCTTTACTGCACAGATCAGCGTGGTACGCGCCCGATTTCCCAGGCGTGGCGGATTATTTCCTCGTGCTCGCTCCAACGGCCATCCTGGTAGCGCTGTTCGTAATCGCGCCGCACATCCTCGCGGATATCTTCCCAGCGGGCATTGGAATAATGCGGATGGTGCCCAGCGGAGAAGCCATAGCGGTAAATATCCTGATAATCTTCCCACCTGCCACCGGTGGTTCGGAAACGCTCCTGAAAATCAGCTCGGAACCGTGACTCATACATGCGCCATTCATCTACATTCACGTTAACCTCAAAATCTTGATAATTGCCCAGATCAGCGGGTGCGCGGTCGTAGTCGCTTACCGGCTGGCCGCCGATATACGAGCGCGCGCCGGGGCCAAAATCCAGCCGGCTGACCGCCTGCCGTTCGGGCTGGCGATCTTGCCTAACAGCAGGCGTATCACCGCTCTCCTGATGTCCCGACCAGCCGCTCTCTTTCCAGCTTCTCGCGCGCTCCTCGATATCCACCGGATTGTAGCGGTTCATCACGTCCACTACGCGTTCGGCGTTAGCATCATCGGCGTAGACTAGCACCAGCACGCCGCCGCGCCGGATGCCTTCCTCGTACCGTTCCGCATCCTCCTCCGATACGCCGGCATTGGTCAGCCCGCCGACGATACCACCGGCGGCTGCACCGACTCCGGCGCCAGCCAGCGCAGCGATCAACGGGCCTGCGCCGAGGATTGGCCCAATGCCAGGGATCAGGAATGCGCCCATGCCTACCAGGAATCCGGCAACCCCACCCAGCATCGCGCCAATCTCGGCCCCACTCTTTGCGCCTTCACCAGCGTCCTGCTCCTCAAACTCCGTTTCCGAGGTGATGTTCCGGTCCGTTTCGGGTGTCGTATCCAAACCCAACTCCCGCGCGAACCGGCCTTCGGCATCACTGGCCACCAGGCTTACGTTTTCGCGTTCAAACCCCATTTCCAAAAGTTTTTGCACCACATCGTGCGCATCATCAAAGCGATCAAACAATCCAACCACAGTTCTTGCCATTGTTTCCACCCTCCATCGGTATAAAAATCTGCTCGAGCGCGCCAAGCCGCGCAGCGTTACATACCGCCTAAGAACCATCCGAAAATTGTTTTGTGTTTGTTATTTGCGTAACTACGTCGCACAAACAATAAGCACAAAACATCACGAATGGATAGCTACTAAATAATTTGTAGCATAGCTAATATGTGCAGTCAATAAGTATACAATTCAGATAGCGTCAATACTACAATTTTTTTAATCTTTATCGCGTATAATATTGAAAACGCCGTGATCGTTCTCGAAAAATTAAGCCAGATGCACACGAAAACAAGGGCGAAGGGGTCTAACCCCCGGCTTCGGTCCTAGAAAGAAACCATTCGATATTTCGCATGCAGATGACTCAGCGCAAACGCCCCACCATCGGTCTGCTTGCCGGTTGGCAGGCATACTCGGGCACGCTGCATAGCTTCCTCGATTATGTATTCCGAGGAGTGCGTGCCGCGGCACGTTTGCGCGACTGTAATCTGTTGATAGGCTGCGGCGTCAATACACCATTTTCGCAGACTGTCGACGGCCGGCCCGCCTGGCCCATAAATCTACCCGGGGTCGACTACGTGCCGATTGGGCCCTGGAACACCGATGGGCTGGTTATCGCCTCTCCGCTATCCGAGCAGGGAAACACCTATTTCCACCGGCTGTTCGAACAAGGCTTCCCAATTGTCTTCGCCGGAGATCACCTGGAAGGACCTTCGGTAACGGTAGATAATGAAGGCGGCATCATGCAGGCGGTGGCGCACCTTGCCGCGCACGGACATCAGAATATCGCGTTTGTATCCGGATATGACACGATTGGTAGCGATAGCGAAGCCCGGCTGAACGGGTACCGCGAGGGTTTGGCCCAGCATGGGCTGCCGTACGATCCCGATCTGGTTACCTCTGGCCTGCACGCTCCCGGACCCGGCTACGAGGCAACCTGCGAGCTGCTCCGGCGCGGCAAACCATTTACTGCCATCATCGCCAGCAATGACGACTCGGCGGTGGGCGTATTAGAAGCCCTTCGCGCTTCAGGAAAAATTGTGCCGCAGGATATAGCAGTGATCGGGTTTGATGACCGCCCAGAAGCCCGCGCACAGATTCCGCTGCTTACCACCGTCCATCACCCCATGTTCGAGCTGGGATCTGCCTCTTTTGAGCTGCTGTACCAGATTATGAAAGGAGAAGCACCTCGTGACACGCAGGTGCGCATCCCCACCCACCTGGTAATCCGTGAGACATGCGGGTGCTTGCCCGGCGAGGCATCCAGTCACAGCAACAGCGACGGGGTTTACCAGAGCACATCCGCGTCATCCTCCAACGCTATTTCCATCACAACGCCCTCGACCTCTATTGCTCATGGCGAGATCCCCGCCAATTTGGAGCGGGTGGCCCAGGCAATGGCGGAAAACACGTTTAAGGAAATGCAGCGCCTGAGCCGCAGCGAGGTAGATTACCTGTGCTACCGCCTGCTAGATGCTTTCATTCTCAGCCTGAAGCACGGCAACACCGCCGACTTTCACCATGCCGTTCAGCAGATTCTCGAGCACGTGGCGTGGGAAGGCGACGATTTATACGCCTGGCAGAGCGCGATCACTGTATTAAAAGAAATGTACCCCGATATGCTCGACACGCTGCCCTACACGCTCCCCGCCGCGCAGATGGAAAATATGCTTCATCAGGCGCGTATCGCCATCAGCGAGGTATCGCGCGGGCAGTATTCGCGGCTGCTGGTGCGCCAGGCAGCGGTAGCATCTGATATTGGGCGAATGACCGCCAACTTTTTCGCCGCGCACGACGAAGCACAGGTATTCCAGATCCTCAAGGAGAGTCTTGCCAGCCTGGGGATCATGAATGCCGTGGTAATGGATTTTCTGCCGGACGGAGCTGACCCAATCGGATCAAGTCGTGTGCGCTGGCCTGACCCCGTGCAGCCGGTTCCGCCAGTGTTTGATACAAAAAGTTTCCCGCCGCCCGGGCTTTATCCTGATGACCGCGCCCACCAGCTCTCGCTGCTGCCGCTCGTGGGGCTTGAAGGCCAGACAGGCTACGTTGTCTTTGAAGCTTCCGATATGAGCTCGTTGGGCACCATCACCCAGCAGCTCACCTCCGCGCTGCGCAGCGTAAATCTCTACCGTCAGATCGACGAAGCGCGCGTTCTGGCGGAGGACGCACGCCAACTCGCGGAGCAAGCACGCCACACAGCAGAAGAAGCCCGCTGCATGGAAGAGGAGGCCCGCCGGTCCGCCGAAAAAGCACGCCAGTCGGCGGAAGAAGCTCGCTTGCTGGCCGAAGATGCCAATCAGATGAAGAGCCGCTTCCTCTCCATTGTCAGCCACGAGCTGCGTACCCCGCTCAACCTCATTTTCGGCCTCAGCAACATCATGCTCGAAGAATCCAAGGTAACCGATGGCGAACAATGCCTGGTAGACCGCAAAGATTTGGAGCGCGTGTACATCGGCGCGCAGCACCTGGAAAGTCTGATCCGCGACGTGCTGGACCTGGCCCGAACCGATATTGGCCAGCTCAAGCTGACCTATGAGCCTCTGAATTTGAACGAGGTACTCAACGCGGTCGCGAATATCGGCGAACATCTCTCCCGCGACAAAGAGCTGGTGTGGCAGACAGAAATTTCGCCTACCCTGCCGTTGGTGCGCGGTGATCGCACCCGGCTGCGACAGGTAATTCTGAACCTGATCAATAATGCAATCAAGTTCACCATCCGCGGCAGCGTTACACTCACCGCGCAAGCCGAAAATGGGCACATTACCATCTCGGTTCGCGATACCGGCCTGGGCATCCCACAGGATGAGCAGATGGCGATCTTCGATGAATTCCACCAATCCAAGCGCACCACCGCACGCGGATTCGGCGGGCTGGGGCTGGGGCTGGCGATCTGCAAGCGGCTGGTAGAGATGCACAACGGGCAGATCGCGGTGAGCTCCGCGGGTGGAGAAGGCTCCGGCTCGACGTTCTCAGTCTGCCTGCCGGTGATCGAAGAGGCAGCGCCCGACTCTGCGTCATGCGCAAGCGTGGCCGGCCCGCGCGTGCTGCTTCTGGTCAATGAGGAACCTGCCGCTATCGTGCTGGAGAAGCACCTGGCGCGCCAGGGCTTCCAGATAGATACGCACGTGCTGGAAACATCCGAAGATTGGACGGCATGGCTCAACGCCGCCCCACCAGACCGCATTATCCTCGACCGCGACACCGCCGGCCGGCATGGGTGGGAGATCATGAAGGCCGTTTCCGAAAACCCAGCGACGCACGGCACGCCGATTCTCTTCTACACGCTGGATCAGGAAAATGATCACGGCGCGCTGCTGGACCTGAACTACCTTACCAAGCCGCTGCAAACCAGTGACCTTGCCGAGGCGCTGGTTTCGCGCGGGCTGGCGGACGAGCTAGCCAACCGCGGCTCGGGCAGGCCTATCCTGATCGTTGATGATGACCCGGCCATTCTGGATCTGCACACGCGCACGGTGCAGGCCCTGTCTTCCAGTTACCGAATTTTACAGGCAAGCAACGGGCGCGAGGCGCTGAAGCGCATCTACGAGGAGCGGCCCGTGCTCGTGCTGTTGGATCTGATGATGCCTGAGTTAGACGGCTTTGGCGTGCTCGACGCCATGCAGCAGGATGAGCGCCTGCGCGGAATCACCGTCATCGTGCTCACCAGCCAGGCATTGACCGAGGAAGACATGATGCGGCTAAACGGCAGCGCCGCCGCGGTGCTGGGCAAGGGCATGTTCACCCGGCAAGAGACTCTGGCGCATATCACCGCTGCGCTGTCGCGCAAGCGCCGCCCGGGGCTCGAATCACAGCGCGTGGTGACCAAGGCGATGGCCTTCATCCACCAGAACTACGTAGAACCGATTACGCGGGGTGAGATCGCCGCGCACGTGGGCCTTAGCGAGCGCCACCTTACGCGCTGCTTCAACCAGGAGATGGGCATTACGCCCATGACCTACCTGAACCGCTTCCGCGTGCGCCAGGCAAAGATGATGCTCCAGCAGGGGGAAAAATGCATCACCGATATCGCCATGCAGGTGGGTTTCTCCACCAGCGGCTACTTTGCGCGCGTGTTCAAAGATGAGGTTGGCATGACACCACGCGCGTACCTGCAAGACCAAACAGGCGATTCGGAGAACTGTGGCTGATGTGTTATGAGAAATGTCCCAATAATAC
The DNA here is from genome assembly GCA_023434145.1 of Chloroflexota bacterium. Classification (GTDB taxonomy): domain Bacteria; phylum Chloroflexota; class Anaerolineae; order Anaerolineales; family Anaerolineaceae; genus DSYU01. The sequence goes on from JAEYTI010000041.1 coordinate 7,450, forward strand.
AGATTTTCGTCCGAAAAGTGACAGAAAAAAAGGTGCAATCGGGCTACGCTTAGAATGGCACACCGTAGATCGCTAAACCACGGAACGAACCATTCGGTCAATTTGAGGAGCCATGAGTCCAGCTTTCAGCACCTCAATCATGGTTATTGGAGCAGATTCGCACTTTTGCTATCTGATGCGCCGCTACATTCAAAAAAGCGCGCACCCCATTGTATTCGCATACCTGGGGGAAAATGCGCTGGACTTAGCAGAACGCGAGCAGCCGGCGGTGATCATCCTGGAGACAGATCAGCCCGATAACGCCGGATGGCACGTGCTCGCAGACCTGCAGAGCCACTGCACAACCAGCAGTATTCCGGTGGTGGTCTGTTCCTGGCAAGACGAGGGCCGGCGCGGCCTCGAATCGGGCGCAAAAGCCTGCCTGCGCAAGCCCATCCTGTATGATGATTTTGTCAATGTTTTGACCAGCATTGGTATCGAAGTGCTACCTTAGGAGAATGCTTTCATGCAGTTAAAGCAGTTATCGGTTTATGTTGCGGCCTACCTGCTGTGGATCGTGGCAATGCTGCTGGGCGTTGTCTTTTTGTTGATTGGGATGAATGGTATTCCGCAGCTTCTCGCGCCATTGTTCTCCGCCACCGAATTCAACGTCCGCTTTATGGCGGGCTTTATCAACCGCATCTTCCTGCTCGTGGCAGGCACCGGCATCCTGGTCATTATTGTGGCCGTAGAAAGCTTCTTCCGGCATGGCGCGCAAACCAACACACTGTGGCAGCGCGCCGCGCGGGTCTTTGGACCGCTGATGCTGTTGGTGCTAATTGCCGATCTTTGCCAGGTGATTTACCTGGGATACCCCTTTGGCCTCACCCCCCGCTGGATGATCCTGGGGCTGGAACTGATCGGGGCGCTCGCGCTGATCTACCTGGGCTTTCGCAAGCCTCTACCGCGCATGCCGCGCATCCCTTCCTCCACCTTCTAGCCAACCCGCGCGCCCGCCGATCTCGACGGGCGTGCTTGTTGAAACCTCAACACTAGGAACTGCACCGCATGCCAATTTCTCACGCTGCTTACCCCCTCCAGAACGGCTATATTGTCAACTGGCTGACCGCCGGGCCGCAAATCTTCCCGGTGACCGAGCAAGCAGAACCCAAAGCGCTCGCCCGCCGCTTCTACGAGGAAAAATCGCAAATTCCCGCCACACCGGTGGAACGCGGCCCCCTGACCGAAGGGATCTTTACCATCGGCGACTACCAGGGCTCTTGGAGCTACACCGCTTGCGGCGATGACCGGCTGGTCGATCACTCCGCGGTATACCCCACCTGCTCCTTCGTGCGCTCGTGGGCTTATACTGAGCTGGTCAGCGACGCTGCCGGTACGCTAAAGCTTACCCTGGTGACGTTTGGTCCGGTGGATGTGTGGTTCAACAAAAAGCACATCCTGCATGAAGAAGAATTCTCCAACCAACCGCGCCGTATCGATTTCGAAGCCGTGGTAAGCAAAGGCTCAAACCGCATTCTCGTGCGCTTTGCCGCGGTAGCCGCGCCTGAAGCCGTGCAGGCGTTTGCCCTGCAAGTTCGTGAATCCGCGGCCAGCCTGACGGTTCAGATCCCCACTCTCATCCCTTCGCTGGAGCGCCGTGCCGAGTTGGAGAACGTCAACCGGCGGCTGTATCTCGACCGCGAAGTGTACACCAACGACCAGATGATCTCTCTCCTCTGGCCTGAGGAACTGGAGAAGCAGTCGTACAGCGACGTTCGCTTGCAGACTCACTCTGGACGCATCTATGCCCAGGCGGATGACGCCGGTAAGCCCGGCGACCGCAAGCTGTTGGGCCTGCCTGTTTCGCTGCACGAAGGCCCCTATCGCGTCTTCGTCATGCCGCGTGCCTGGGAGTATTACGAAAAGAACATCCGCGTTGAAAAATACCTGGATTTATACGTAACCGGCAGAACCCGCTACTCGTTCCAACCTTACGGAACGCCCGAATCGCGTCGGATCGAAGCCCTGCGCCACGCTGCCGCATTTGAAGGCTCGCTCTATGCCGACATCGCTCGCATGGCACTGGGCGCATGGGATCGCGTGGAGGCAAAGTCGATCCAGCAGGCGCTAGACAGCATTCGTGGCCTGGAGCACGACAGCGATCTGCTGCTGCTGGGGTTGTTAGGCGCACTGGCTCGCTACGGCGAGCAGGATCACTTCCTGCCGGAGTGGAAAGAACAGATCGCTGCAGCAGCACAGGCATTTGCCTACGCGCAGGACGGCGAGTCTTGTGGAAGCCTTGCCTTCGATCAGCCTGACCGGCACATTGTCTTTCATGCTTGCGCTATCCTTGCCGGGCAGTTGTATCCGCAGGCAGCCTTCACCCGCGCTGGCTGCACCGGTCAGCAGCTCGCTGAACAGGCCAACGCGCAAGCACTTGCCTGGATTCGCAAGCGCGGCGGGGCCGGTTTTGCCGCCTGGGATTCGAAAGAAGGCTATGCCGTTGCCTTCACCGCCCTCTCACACCTGATCGACCTCGACGACAACCAGGATGTGTTTGAGCTTGGCTCGCTGCTGATCGATAAGATCCTGTTTAGTATCGCAATTAACTCCTTCCAGGGCGTATTTGGTACCCCGCAGGGCCGCGCCGCCACCGAAGGCATCAAAAGCGGGCTGCTGGAAGCGACCTCTGGCGTTACCCGGCTGCTGTGGGGCATGGGGATCTTCACCCGCCACACCCACGCCACCGTCAGCATGGCGCAAATGACCGAATACGAGTTCCCTCCCCTGCTTGCGGAAATTAGCTTTGGCGGCGGCGAGCCCATATGGAACCGTGAGCAGCACGCACTCGGCGGAACACCGGCCAACAAAGTCACCTACCGGACCGGCGGTTACATGCTCAGCTCGGTGCAGGACTACCGCGCCGGCGAACAAGGCAGCCGTGAGCACATCTGGCAGGCGACGCTTAGCCCGCAAGCAGTTGTCTTCACCAATCACCCAGGGAATTCCAGTCAAAATGACGCGCACGCGCCCAACTTCTGGCTGGGCAACGGCTCGCTGCCGCGCGTGGCACAGTGGAAGGATACACTAATCGCCATCTATAACCTGCCGGAAGATTCATGGATGGATTTCACCCACGCATACTTCCCCACCGTCGAATTCGACGAGGTTACGCAGGAAGGCAACACTATTTTTGGGCGCAAAGGTGATGGCTACATCGCACTAACGGCCAAAAATGGTCTGAATATGCCCGTAGAGGGCCCCACTGCCCACCGAGAGCTGCGCTCACCCGGGCCGCAGAACATCTGGCTGTGCCGCATGGGCTCTGCTGCTGAAGACGGAGATTTACCTGCTTTCCAGGCGCGGATCAACGAAAACCCGCCCGTGTTTGATGGCCAGCGCGTGCAATTGAAGAACCTGCGCAGCGAGAGCCTCTCTTTTGGCTGGGAGGAACCCTTCCTGTTGAATGGCCAAGAAGTGCCCCTGCGCAACTTCCCCCATTACGATAACCCATTTACAACCGCTGAACTGAACAGCAAACAGTTCGAGATCAAGAACGAGGCATATCTGCTGCGATTAAACTTCGGCGATCCTGCCAGTGATGGATCAACGGAAGAAGTTTAGCGTTATCGCGATCCGCGAAAAAGGAGGGTTTTGTCCCAATAATCCAAAAGCATGTCCTTAAATTGATAGACTTTTCCCCCACGGGAATTGTACCTTTAACCTAGCAGGCTTCTTGTGCCTGGCTCTGTTTCCCTTTTGGACCACAATTGGAGGAAAGAGAATGGACCGCAGATTGAAACGACGTGATTTTATTAAGCTGTCTTCGGTTGCAGTGCTTGGTGCCGTTGCTGCCTCCTGCTCGCCCGCAGCACAGCCCACCACAGCACCCGAAGGCCCGGCGGCTGAACCGACCAAAGCCCCCGATGTTTCTGCTCCTGTTGGCGCGGCGGGCAAAGAAGCCCCCATGCTGGCAGAACTCGTCAAGGCCGGAACGTTGCCCCCGGTCGCTGAACGTATCCCCGAGAATCCCCTGGTGGTTGCCGACCGCCAGGCCATTGGCGTGTACGGCGGCGAGCTGCGCGTCAATATGTTCGACCCTGTATGGTGGACCAGCGCGTATGACCTCGTCAACGAGCGCTGCCTCAAGTATTCGGACATCGACACCTCGGTCATCGTTCCCAACATATTCGAGAGTTGGGAAATTGGTGAAGATGGTAAGGTCTGGACAGTCAAGATGCGCAAGGGCATGAAGTGGTCGGACGGCGAACCATTCTCCGTGGAAGACGTGCGCTTCTGGTGGGAAGACTTCGCCATGTACGAAGAACTCAACTCCAGCCCGCCGTGGCAGTTCCGCTTTGGCGGCGAGCCGATGAAGTTCGAGGTGATCGATGACTACTCCTTCCGCCTGACTTTCGCCAAGCCGTTTGGCAACTTCGCCGCCCACATGACCCGCTGGAACGGCGACCAGCCGATGTTCATGCCTGCTCACTATCTGAAGCAGTTCCATAAGAAGTACGTGGACGAAGCCAAGTTGGTGGAAATGGCCAAGGAAAAGAAGCTGGAGACCTGGGTGCAGCTCTTTGGCAACCGCCGCGTCCCTGGTGTCTGGGGCGGCCCGGATGGCATCAAAGAACATCCTACCCTGTTCCACATGCACGTTGTCGATACCCCACAGGAAGGTCTGTACATCTGGGAACGCAACCCGTACTACTGGAAGGTGGACGCAGAAGGCAACCAGCTTCCGTACCTCGATAATTTCCGCTGGGAATTCTCGGCCAACACCGAAGTCACCAAGCTCAAGATCGCCCAGAGCGAGCTTGACCTGGTGGGCCAGCACGAAGTGACCATGATGGAGTACCCGTTCTACAAAGAGAACGAGCCGAAAGCCAACTACGTGGTCGGCGATTACATCTCCTCCATGGGCGATCGCGTCTGCATCTTCCCCAACCACACCCCCTTCACCGAAGACGGCCAGCCCGATGAAGGCCTGACCGAAATCGTGCAGGATTACCGCTGGAAGAAGGCCCTCTCCATGGCCATCGACCGCGATGAGATCAACGAGGTCATCTTCTTCGGCACCGCCCGCATGGGCCAGCACGCCCCGATGCCCGCCACCAAGTACTACAAGGAAGAGTACGGTACCGCCTGGGCGCAGTATGATGTCGCCGCCGCCAATGCGCTGCTCGACGAAATGGGCCTGAAGAAGGGCGCGGACGGTTTCCGCACCCGCAAGGATGGCACACCGCTCAAGTACAACCTCGAGCACTCCGGAATCCGTGTCGGACCCGCCGTCCCGAAGATCACCGAAATGATCGTCCAGTACTGGCGCGAAATTGGCATCGATGCCACCACCAAGGAAATCCAGGACTCGCTGCTGGTAGAGCGCAAGACAAACTCGCTGGTCAACGTCACTGTGTGGCACGCCGACCGCTGCACCGAGATGCTCTTCCACATCGAGCCGCAGTGGTTCATCCCGACCGGCGACCCGGGCCAGGGCGGCCCCTCGCCCAAGTGGGTGCAGTGGTTCCAGGCTGCCGACCGCAATGCCGAGGGCCTGGTAGAACCGCCGGATGATATCAAGAACCTGCTCTCGATCTTCGATCAGATGGGTGAGGTTGTTGACGAGAACAAGCGCGTCGAGCTGGCGCAGCAGATCTTCGATTACCTGGCCGAGAACCCGCTGGAAATTGGTCTCGTGCTTGAGTGCCCGGCCCCGCTGTTGTTCAACAAGAACCTGCGCAACCTGCCCAAGCCCAAGGCCTACATCGGCTGGGACTCCTACGGCCTGTCGACCTATCACCCCGAGGCCTTCTTCTACGAGGGCGGCGTTCGCGCTTAGTCTCGTTAGAGCAAGGCTGCTTTGCCGGATAATGCTCTATAATTAAACAGGTGAATTGTGTGGCCTCTATAAAGTAGGCCACACAATCAAGGAACAATGAACACAAAGAGAAATTCCGGTGATTGACTAGAGTGAGAGCGCTCGGAACATACAGCGTTCCGAGCGCTCTCTCAAAATAAGTGGAGGTGATCTGCGATGCTCAACTATATCCTGCTGCGCCTGCTGCGCATGATCCCGCAGCTCCTGCTCATTTCTGTGCTGGCGTTTATCATCATCCAGCTCCCCCCCGGCGACTACCTGACCGAGCGCATCAACCGGTTGCGTGCTTCCGGCCTCCAGGTCGATTCTGCCGAAGTAGAACGGCTCACCAGAGAATATGGACTCGATAAACCCCTATACCAGCAATATTTACGCTGGGTTGGCAACATCATCACCAAAGGCGACTTCGGATATTCGTTCAACTTCGGTAAAGACGTCAACGAAATCCTTGGCTCGCGCATGGGCACGACCTTTTTCATCTCGTTTCTGGCCTTCATCGTCTGCTGGTCCTTTGCGATACCAGTAGGCGTGCTCGTGGCAGTAAAGCAGTACACATTCGTCGACTATTTCTTCACCTTCCTGGGGTTCATCGGGCTGGCTGTGCCCGGCTTCCTCTTAGCGCTGGTGTTGATGTATATATCGTTTGATAAATTTGGATTACGGGTAGGCGGCTTGTTCTCACAAGAATACATCCTGGCTCCCTGGAGCTGGTTAAAATTCGTCGATCTGATGCAGCACTTGTGGCTTCCGGTGCTGATCCTGGCGATCGGCGGCACAGCCAACCTGATCCGTACCATGCGCGCGACCATGCTGGACGAGCTCCGCAAGCAGTATGTGACGGTAGCCCGCGCCAAGGGCCTGCCCGAACTGAAAGTTCTGCTGCTCTACCCCGTGCGCATCGCGATCAACCCAATCGTCAGTACCTTTGGGTGGCTGCTGGTATGGTTCTTCTCCGGCGGAACGGTGGTTGAGATTGTGCTCAACCTCGACACCGCCGGGCCGGTGCTGTGGCGCGCGCTCATGTCGCAGGATATGTACACGGCAGGCGCTTACATCATTATTATCGGTACACTCACCGCCGTCGGCAGCCTCGTATCCGACCTGCTGCTGGCAGCGATCGACCCGCGTATTCGCTTCGGCGCAATGGAGTCATAATGACCGACACAACTGCGCAAGCCAGTAAAGAGATTGAACCGAAAACCAAAGATGTTACCAAGGACGAGAAGTTTTATCGCGCTGGGCAGTGGCAGCTCGTGTGGTGGAAGTTCCGCCGTCATAAGCTGGCTCAGCTCGCCATGATCGTCCTGTCCATCTTCTACATCGCAACACTGTTCGCCAACTTCGTTGCGCCGTTTGACCCGCTCCACCGCATGCAGGAATACTCGGGCATGCCGCCGTGGAAGGTTCACATGTTCGACTCGGAAGGCCGGTTCCGCGGTCTGTTTGTGTACGGCATGGAACGCGGGCGCGATCCGGTAACGCTGCGCCCGACGTACCAGGAAGATTTTTCACAAGTGCACCCGGTAAAGTTGTTTGTCCGGGGTGATAGCTACAATATGCTCGGTATTATCAAATCCGACCGGCACCTGCTGGGCGTTGAGCCGCTAGAAGACGGCACAGTGCTTCCGTTCTTCCTCCTCGGCACCGACCAGCTCGGGCGCGATGTGCTCACGCGCATCATCTTTGGCGCGCGCATCTCGCTCACCGTTGGCTTGATCGGCGTGGTGCTGTCGTTTGTCTTCGGCTTGCTGCTCGGCGGGCTGGCGGGCTTCTTCGGCGGCGTCCTCGATGAAGTGATCATGCGCATCATCGACGTGCTGATCTCACTGCCACAGATTCCGCTGTGGATGTCGCTGGCGGCGGCCCTGCCACAGGACTGGCCCCAACTCAGGCTGTACTTCTTCGTCACCATCATCCTTTCCATCTTCGGTTGGACGAACCTGGCCCGCACGGTGCGCGGCAAGATGCTCTCTATGCGCGAGGAAGACTACGTGATGGCGGCGAAACTGGACGGCGAAAGCGAGTGGAACATCATCACCCGCTACATGCTGCCCGGCTTCGCTTCCTACATTATCGTTTCGTTGACCATCTCTATTCCCGGTATGATCCTGGGTGAAACATCGCTCAGCTTCCTGGGTATTGGGCTGCGTGCGCCGACGATCAGTTGGGGCGTGATGCTGCAAGATGCCCAAAACCTGCAAACCGTATCGCAGCAGCCCTGGCTGCTGTGGCCGACCGCGTTTGTAGTGATTGCGGTGCTGATGTTCAACTTCCTGGGTGACGGTATGCGTGACGCCGCTGACCCCTATGTGACCGGGTAGGAAGGTGCGCTATGGCAGAACAAAACCAAACCATAACACAGACGCAGCAAACGCTTGATCCAGATATTCTGGTGCAGATTAAAGATCTTCGCACTTACTTCTATCTCGCGGAAGGCGTTGTGCACGCCGTTGACGGCGTAAACATGACCATGCGACGCCAGGAAACGCTGGGCATTGTGGGCGAGTCGGGCTGCGGCAAGTCGATCTCCGCATACTCCATGCTGCGGTTGGTTCCCTCGCCAGGGAAAATCGTAGGCGGCGACATTCTATTCAATCGTACGCCCAAGACCGGCAACACGAACCAGGTAGAAACCATCAACCTGACCAAACTGGACCCGAACGGGAAAGAGATCCGCTCGATCCGCGGCAACTACATCTCCATGGTGTTCCAGGAGCCGATGACCGCCATGAGCCCCGTCCGCACAGTCGGGCAGCAGATTGGCGAGGCCATCATGCTGCACCAAAAGGTGAGCAAGGAAGAAGCGCGCAATCAGACGATCGAAATACTGAGACGCGTGCGCATGGCAAACCCCGAGCGCGTTGTGGATGACTATCCCTTCCAACTCTCCGGCGGTATGCGCCAGCGCGCCGTGATCGCCATGGCGCTTTCCTGCCGGCCCAGTCTGCTCATCGCCGATGAACCTACCACCGCGCTCGACGTAACCACCGAAGCACAGATCCTGAACCTGATGCGCGATCTGAGGGATGAGTTCGGCATGGCAATTATGTATATCACCCACAACCTGGGCGTGATTGCAGAAATGGCCGATAACGTGGCTGTGATGTATATGGGCCGCGTGGTCGAGCAAACTGACGTCAACTCCATCTTCTACAACCCGCTGCACCCCTACACCCAGGGCTTGCTCCAGTCGATTCCGCAGCTTTCAGACGCGGTGACGCGCAGCGAGCACCAGCGCTTGCAGGTGATCAAAGGCATGGTACCCGATCCGTATTCACGGCTGAAGGGCTGCCCCTTCCATCCCCGCTGCCCCAAATTCATTGCGGGCGTGTGCGACGAGTTGGAACCTGCCCCGCTGACACCAGAGCCGGGCCACATGGTGCGCTGCCATCTGTACAATTAGAGGCTTCCAGATCGTGGAATAGAGAGGATAATGATGTCTGATCAATCAACCAAAAACGAGCCTTTGCTGGAAGTCGTCGACCTTAAGAAATGGTTTCCTATCAAACGCGGCTTTCTCAAAAAGGTTGTTGGATACGTAAAAGCCGTCGATGGGCTGAACTTTCACATTATGGAAGGCGAAACGCTGGGCCTGGTGGGAGAATCTGGCTGCGGTAAGACCACCGCCGGGCGCTCAATCTTGCGCGCCATTCCACCCTCCGGCGGGCAGATTCTGTTCCAGGACCCGAACATGGGCAAAATCGATGTGGCCAACCTGGACCAGAACGAGCTGATTAAAGTACGCCGTAACATGCGCATGATCTTCCAGGATCCATACGCCAGCCTGAACCCGCGCATGACGCTGCTCGATATCGTCGGCGCGCCGCTGCGGGCCATGAACCTGGCCAAGGGCAAAGAGCTGGAAGACCGCGTGGCAGATATGCTCAAGCGCGTTGGCCTGCGCCCCGAGTATATGCGCCGCTACCCGCACGCGTTCTCCGGCGGTCAGCGCCAGCGCATTGGGCTTGCCCGCGCACTGGCCCCCGCGCCTAAGTTCATCGTCTGTGATGAGCCGGTCTCCGCGCTGGATGTATCGGTGCAGGCGCAGATCCTCAACCTGATGCAGGATCTCCAGGCCGACATGGGCCTGACCTTCCTGTTCGTAGCGCACGACTTGAGCGTTGTGGCGCACATCAGCGACCGCGTGGCGGTGATGTACGTAGGCAAAATGGTAGAGCTTGCGCCTACCAAAGAGTTGTACACCAACCCCATGCACCCCTACACCGAAGCGCTCATGTCGGCCATTCCGCTGCCGAACCCCAAGCGCCGCAACGAAAAACGCG
>JAEYTI010000117.1 GCA_023434145.1 Chloroflexota bacterium
GGGCCGCGAAACCCCTCAACCCCACTTCTGAGAACAAGGGATTTGAAAAATTCCATCAACTTTGGAAAAGCCATACGGGTAAGGGTGTGGGGAAAAGCTGTCAGGTTATGGAGGGATGTGCTGCGCACATCCCTCCATAACCTGACAGCTTTTGCGTGCTCCCCCGGGTAAAAACCAATCTTGAGCCGAATTGTGATTCTTGGTTATAATGGATAACAGCAAGTAATCGCAGTACCCGAGAAGAAGTGGGGACATTCAAGGGCTTTTTAGCCCGTATATGGTACTTTTGGGAGTAAATAAAACATGAGCAATATTCTTTGCATTGGGGCGGGGTACGTGGGCGGCCCCACCATGGCTGTGATTGCCAAAAACTGCCCGCAGCACCGCGTCGTCGTGGTGGACATCAACGAGGCGAAAATCAAGGCGTGGCAGTCGGATACGCTGCCGATCTACGAACCCGGGCTGGACGAAGTGGTTCGGTGCGCGCGGGGCCGCAATTTATTCTTCTCCACCGAGATCGAGAAGAATATTGCCGAGGCGGATATTATTTTCGTTTCGGTCAATACGCCAACCAAGATGTTCGGCCAGGGGGCCGGGCGCGCCGCCGATTTGCAGTATTGGGAAAAGACGGCCCGCCAGATTTTAGAAAATTCAACCACGGGCAAGATTGTGGTGGAAAAAAGCACCCTGCCCGTTCGCACCGCAGAGGCGATGGAGCGCATTTTGAACTCCAACAACCGCGGCATGCATTTTGACGTGCTCTCGAACCCCGAGTTTTTGGCGGAAGGCACGGCGATCAAGGATATGGAAATGCCCGACCGCGTGCTGATCGGCGGGCGCGACACTGAATCGGCGCAGAAAGCGGTGCAGGCATTGGCGGAGATCTACGCCAACTGGGTGCCGCGCGAGCGCATCCTCACCACCAACCTGTGGTCGAGCGAACTCTCGAAGCTGGTGGCAAATGCCTTCCTGGCCCAGCGCATCTCGTCGATCAACGCCATTTCGGCGCTGTGCGAGCGCACCGAGGCTGATGTGAACGAAGTGGCCCGCGCCATTGGCATGGATAGCCGCATCGGCTCCAAGTTCCTGCGCGCCAGCGTGGGCTTTGGCGGCTCCTGCTTCCGCAAGGATATCCTCAACCTGGTGTACCTGGCCGATCACTACGGGCTGCCCGAAGTGGCTGCGTATTGGGAGCAGGTGATCAAGATGAACGAGTGGCAGGAAGCTCGCTTTGTGGATAACATGGTCAACTCCATGTTTAACACCGTGGCGGGCAAGCGGGTGGCGCTGTTTGGCGCGGCCTTCAAGGCCAACACCGGCGACACGCGCGAGTCGCCGGCCCTGGCGGTGACGCGTGGGCTGCTCAACGAGCGCGCGGAGATCGTCATCACCGACCCGCACGCGATGGACAACGCCAAAATGGACCTGGGCGAAGACGCTAACCGCGTGAAGTGGGAGCTTGACCCCTACGCCGCCGCCGAAGGCGCACACGCGATTGCTGTTCTCACCGAGTGGCAGCAGTACGCCGACCTGGATTACGAGCGCATCTACAAGTCGATGGTGAAGCCTGCGTTTATCTTCGATGGGCGGAATATCCTCGATCACAAGCGCCTGTACGAGATGGGCTTCAACGTGTACGCCATCGGCCGCCCGCCGATGACGCACTTTGCGAACGGGCATTAATGAAAATCATCCCCACAATGCCGCGGCATTGTGGGGATGATTTCTTACCGGCATGAATCGCTCCCTTCGGGAGCCCAAAAAAGAAGTGTAGATTTTGTAGTGTTATGTTGAGTGTTTGCGACGTTTCACGTCGCAAACACTCAACATAACACTACATATTTTTTCACGTCAGTTACTTTCTTTTGATGGAGACGCTCAAGCGGCCTTTGGAGCGCGGGAAGGAGACGCGCAGCTCGTAATCTCCAGGTTCCAGAAGCAGATCCTGCGGATGGACGCTGGCTTTCCCGATATCGAGTTTTTCGTTGGGGTCGTTGAAGAACACATTGTCATAGCCGTTGGGGCCGACAAGGTGGATCCGCGCTGGGCCGCCCTTCACATTGTTCAGGGCGATGAAGAGACTGACACTGGACGGCTCCGCAACGGTGAAGCGAAAAACAACCGCGTCCAACAATGGACCTTGCGAAAGCTCAAACTCGGCCATGGTTTCATAACCTTCAGGGGCAGTGAAACCAGGGTCGGGCAGGGCAACCGTTAGCGCGTAGGTAACAGCCATTACAACAACTCCGGTAACCGCCAGGGTGCGCAGGTTCTTCTGCGTTTCAGGGTGGCGAACGTCGAACTGTGCGATGCGGAAGCGGCGCCGCAATTCATGGAACCCACCCATGCGGCGCAGCAACAGGTACCCGCACATGCAGTAGATCAGCAGCGCCGCGCCGGTCACAATCAGCGGGTGCAGGCCGGTATAGTTAAGGAAGTTGTACGAGTCGTCGCTGGGCGTCTGGCCAAACAGCACCAGCACGGGGATGGTGATCCATGCCAGCAGGGAGTTGACGGTGCCGATAAACAGCACCAGCCTGAACCAGCTGAGCAGCGGTTCATCGGTGCTTGGGGAGGTCAGCACGTACATCATGCACAGCAGCAGCGGCAGCGATACCCCAGCCACGGCGATCAGCGCGTTCTGGAGCGGGGTAAAACTGCCATCGATCCCGACGTGCGCGCTGAGGTTGAAAAAATTGGCGCTAAAGCTGGCGATTTTGCCGCCAAACAGCAGCCCCATCAGCGCGTGGCCGCCCTCGTGCAGCAGCGTGTAGAGGGATAGAACAAACAGCGTCAGAAAGATCAGCACAGCGGCGCTGATCAGAGAAGTATACATATTCGTCGTGGCAGGCTGGCTAGCAGTAACTTGGTTCATCAGAATCATCCAGACAAGTAGAGGATGCCACAATTATACAAAAGAGCGCGGATTTCTTGATACGGAAATCCGCGCTCCTGATATCAATTCGAACTTTGTCGGGGCTAATCGTCCGCCGCCACTGCGACGGCGGGCTCGGGGCGGCCGGCGGCGGCCACCGGGCCGCGGCGGAGCCACACGTACCCCAGCGCAAAGCTGAGCAGCATGATCAGCGCGGCGGAGGAGTAGGGCAGCGAGATGCGGACATCAAACAAAGCTCCGGCCCACAGCGGACCGGCCACGCGACCCAGGCTCTGGTAGGCGTTGTTCAGGCCCAGCGCCATGCCCTGCCCGCCGGTGGTCATCTTCGACATGAGCGAGGCGATCACCGGGCGCAGCATTGCATTGGTGAAAACGAAGAAGGCCACCGTCAGCAGCACGGCGGTGAAGTTTTCGGCAAATAGCATCACCGCAAAGCCCAGCGCCGAGCCGATCAGCGAAAGCAGGATGATCTTTACCTCGCCCAGCTTGCGCGTTGCCGGACCGGTCAGCACGCCCTGGATGATGACGGAAACCAACCCCACCACGGTCATAATCGTGCCGACCTGCTCGGGGCCGTAGCCGTAGCGCTGCTTGGTGTACAGGCCGAAGATGCCCTCAAAGTTCGCAAGGCCAAAGTTGACCAGGAAGGCCAGGAACAGCAGAAACCCCACCGGGCCAAACAACGACTGCCACATCACACGGAACTGCGGCCCGCGCACAACCCGCCCGGGGCGGATCTCGCGGCGTTCTTTCGGCAGCGATTCGGGCAGGATGAGAAAGATCAGGATCATCGCCAGGGTCGAAAGGCCGGCGGCAAAGAAGAACGGCAGGGCCAGGTTCCCGCCGCCCAACCAGCCGCCAATGCCTGGGCCGATGATCATGCCCACGCCCATCGCAGCCCCGATCATGCCCATGCCGCCGCCCCGGTCGCGCTCGGAGGTGCTGTCAGAGATAAAGGCCATGGCGGTGGGCAGCGTGGCGGAAGAGAGGATACCCGCCAGCCCGCGCGAGGCGATCATCCAACCCATATTGGGGGCCAGGCCGAACATCAGCATCGAGATTGCGTTGCCCAGCACGCCGATCAGCAGGATCGGCTTGCGCCCGTAGCGGTCCGACAGGTCGCCCCAAATGGGCGAGAAAAGGAACTGCATGATGCTGAAGATTGCCATCATCATGCCCAGTTCGGTGCCGCCCGCACCAAAGTGCTCGACATAGAACGGCAAAATGGGGATAATGATGCCAAACCCCAGCATTACAACGACCATCGTAAAAAACAGGATGGCAAGATTGCCATTTTTGAACATAAATGATTTCTCCTGGCAATAAACACGCGAAAAAACGCGCATCGATCAACCCCAGTCGTTCTGCGCGCGGAAAATGGCAGCCGGTTAAGGCGTAATAGCGGACTGAACGATCTCCAGATAGCGGCGGCCCATCTCGATCATCCGGCGGCGATCCTCGGGGGAAAGCGAGCCGAAGAACTCGTGCAGCCATGCGCGCTTGGCTTCGCGCACCTGGGCAAGCAGCCCCTCACCTTCGGGAGTCAGCACCACGCGCAGGGTGCGGCGGTCGCGCGGAT
>JAEYTI010000119.1 GCA_023434145.1 Chloroflexota bacterium
AAAAAAAGTATACGTAAAGTACCAAAATAGCATTTTTCCGGTGGGCGAACCCCACGATGCATTCAAAAGCCCGTGCGGCTGGGCAGTTCCCCTTTTCGTAAGATTCCGTACGGTGAGACGGCAGGCCAGCCGTCTCACCATAGGATAAGGTCCCTCTCACGCCCTCGAGGGCGGGTGCTAGTTTTTCACCGGCGCGCGGCGGATCAGCAGGTACACCAGACCAACCAGGATGGCCGAATAGATCACCAGGGTGATGATCGCGCGCAGGGGCGTTCCCATGCTGGCCCGCTGAAAGGCCTCGATTGCCGCCCCAACTGCCCCGCCGCTGCCGGCGTCTGCCGACCGCAGAATAGCGTACAGGACAAACGGCGTCAGCGAGATGAGCCACCGGACCAGCGTGCTGCTGCGCGAATAGGCCAGCGTGATAAACCAGCCTGCCGCGATCAGTAAGAAGTAGGTTGCGATTTGCAGCATGATCACCCCCACCCCGTTGATCTGCGGGTAGAGTTCCTGGCTGATCAACGTGACGGGCCGGAACGCGCGGAGGATCAGGTACAGCACGTAGTTGAACATCGAAAAGGCGGCAGCGGCCGCCAGCGCGGCGGGAAGGTTGGCCAGCAGGAACGTTTTGCGCGATATCCCGTTGGCGACCGCCATCTTGAGCGTGATCAGAAAGAGCAGCATGCCGATTAGCACCGCGAAGATCGCCGCGGTGACCTCGAAGGTGGCTGTGGTTGGCCCTACCGGTTGACCCGGGTTAGACCGCCGGAGGAGGGTCTGGATCAGGCTGCCAATGGCCGTGGAGCCCAGAATGCTGAGAAATCCGATGGTCGTCAGCCACGTAAAGCCTTTGGACAGAAATCGCAGGGTCGGGATCGTCTTATTCATCGATATCTACCTTTCGTAACGACGCAACCGGTGAAGGTTTTGTCGTGTTTTGTGTTCACGTGTGGTTAATTCGTCAAATTGATAAACAGTTCTTGCAGCCGCGCCGGGGTCACATCCAGGCCAAGTTGGGCCAGGGTTTCCTGGTCGGCGCCATTGCGCTGTTGATAGATCGTGGCGGCTTTATAGCGCCCTAGAGTCTCCTCGCGGATCACCTGTTTCCCGGCAGCGTACCGGTCCACGTTCTCTTTGCTGCCCGAAACGGTGTAGGCAAGCTTCAGCACGTCTTCCACCGGCTGGGTGAGCAGCACTTCGCCTTCTTTGATGATGATCACTTCTTCCAGCAGCCCGGCAGCCTCTTCGATCAGGTGCGTCGAAAGGATCACGGTTCGAGGGGCCGCGTTGTAATGTTCGATCAGCACCTTGTAGAACTGCTCGCGGTGGTTGGCATCCAACCCCAGCACCGGCTCATCGAAAATCATCACCGGGGCATTCGAGGCCAGCGTCAGCACCAGCTTGAAGATCGACTGGTAGCCGGTGGAAAGCTCGCCCAGCTTTTTCCGCATCTGCAGCCCAAAGCAATCCGCGAGTGAAGCGGCATCTTCCATATCAAACTGCGGATAGAAGTTGCGGGTCATCTGCACCACGTCCCAAACACTCAGGTCGCCCGGGTACAGGGTCTTTTCGGTCATGTAATACAGCTTGCCCTGGGCATGGTCATTTTCCACCGCCGGTTCGCCATCGATCAGCACCGTTCCCTGGTCGGCAAAAATGCGGTTGGTGATGATATTGAGCAGGGTCGTCTTGCCGGCCCCGTTTCTGCCCAAAAAACCGGTAATTTTTCCATCACGGAACACGGCGGACACATTTTTCAGCGCCACCGTTTTGCCGTAGGATTTGGAAACATGGTTGACTTCAATCGTGCTCATTCAGATCGCTCCTTGATGGGGGCCGCGCCGTTGTTCGAGTCGCGCAGCATTCCAATAACATCATCGCGTGATAGGCCAATATTTTTGGCTTCTTCCAGTAAGGGCAGCAAAAAGTCCTGATAGAATGCCTGCCGCCGCCGGGCCAAAATCTTATCCCGCGCGCCCTGGCTCACAAACATCCCCACCCCGCGCCGCTTGTAGATGATCCCTTCATCCACCAGCAGGTTCACGCCTCGGTTCACCGTGGCAGGATTGACTTTGAGCGTCACGGATACTTCGGTGGTAGAGGGAATCTGCGTTTCCTCATCGTAGATGCCCTTGAGGATGTTATCCTCCACCGCTTCCGCCAGTTGTAGATAAATCGGTTTTTCATGGTCTGGGTCTAACTGCATAAAAAGCTCCCTACAGTGGTTCACCGGTTAACCGGTTAATTATTTATGTAACTAACTATATAAGTAAAAGAGGGAATTGTCAATAGGCAGTTTAAAGCGCTTTTACCGCACCTGGCCGGAGAGGCTGTCGACCGTGCCGAACAATTCCTTCAGACGGGCCAGCGTGGGCTGCGGCAGCGGGCCGCGGCCAACGGATTCCAGATTCTCGCGCAGGTGCCCGGCGCTGCTCGTCCCGCTGAGCACGACATCCATGCCGGGCTCGTAGGCGCAGAAGCGGTAGGCCGCCTCAGACAGTGACCGGCTTACGCCCGTGAGGGACAGCCGCTCCATCAGATCGGGCGCGGCGGCAAGCGAGGGATCGACCTCTCCCTGGTCGGCAAGGCGCTGGAGCAGCACGCGCAGCAAGCTCTCGTCGATCAGCCCGCGGCGCACCGCGAACATGCCCAGCGTGCCAATCCCCTTCGGCCGGGTGAAGGCCAGCACCCGCTCGCGTGCAGAGGGGTTGAGCAGGTTGAAGCCCACCATCATCACATCCCAGCCGTCATCGTGGACGGCCTGCTGGAGCATCTCGTGGCGGGTATCGCGCTCAAAGGCTTCAGTCACACCCACAAAGCGGATTTTCCCGGCCTGGCGCGCCTGTTCCAGCACCGGCAGGAAGGCTTCACGGGCGGCGGCGTAATACGGCAGGGTAAGGCCGTGGATGAAGTAGATATCGATCGTCTCCACGCCCAGGTTGCGCAGGCTGTCATCCAGGTTATTCGCGAAAACCTGAGGCGTGAGGAGCCGGTCATCTTCGCCACGGTAAGGGCTCTTGCTCGAAAGCACCACCCCATCGCGCCGGTGACCGCGCAGCGCCTGCCCCACAGCGGATTCCGTGCCGTACACCCGGGCGGTATCGATGAGCGTAACGCCCATATCGAGCGCCGCGCGCACCACATCCGCGGCGTGCGCTTCACTCTGCCCGCGCGACAGCCCCAGGCGGCTGTTTCCGCCCGCGCCCAGGCCGAGGATGCTGACTTGAAGGTTGGTTTTGCCTAAAACGCGCTGTTCGATCGGCATGAATAACTCCTCCGACCCCCTTACTTTCCTGACAACCGCCACAAACTTGCTCTGGATGGCCAGATCTTTGAGCGACATGGTGTGTTAATTGTAACGTGGATTTGACCCTATTCGTGATAAAAGCGGAGTGATAGGACGAACAGAGCGTTACGGTATTTTTACGATGCCGACCCGCCATGAATACCGATCCGGGATCTGTACAGCAATATATTCGCCGCTGCCAGACCACTTGATCACAGGCCTGCCGCTCACTCTCACAGTAATCGGGGTGAGCGTGCCGGTTTCCAGATCGACCAGGATGAGATTGTTCTCTGCATCCAGATAAACAAATTGATTGCTCGTTGGCGACCATTTTGCAATACGGTTTTCGAGTGATTCGGAATCAAAATCACTCTGGAAGAAGAAAAAGGACTGCAAAAAGCAAATGGACACCCTTATTTTCTGTTATCTTATAGTCACGGGCAGGTAAACCTTACAGTCAGGCGCGGACAGCGGACTGACCGGGGTAGGAGGATCAACGACTGCAGGTGCGCTGGGATTGCTGGCAGCGATCAAATCCGCAGCCATTTGACCCCATTCAAAAGATTCGGAGGCGAAGGTTTGTGCTGTGGCGTTGATTCCTGGCGAGCCCCAGTTGGTAAGCCCGGCGAATTCCAACCAGTCCTGGTTATAGAATAGCAGCCGGTACATTTTGGGAAGCGCGATCGATACGCCATGCGCGTCTGAGTGATCCCAATAGATGGTTTTCCCGTTGCTCTTTTTTCCGCTGCCACTCCAATCATCGACATTGTAGACAATGTACCCGTTCAGTGCGGTAATTACTTCCTGAGCAGGAGCTGTGAGAGAGGGGATTTCGCTCATGAGCTCCGCAAAGTCATACAAATCAACCATGTGATCAAAGTTGTCAATCGTACCGTCGCCCTCATCAAAGTGCTGCAAGCGGTTGGCATCGGTACGCTTCCAGACCTCTACCTTTTCCGCGGTTGTGCTGGCGCGAACCGCGCGGGCCAGCGAATTGGTTTTCTGCGCAACATTTTCCACATTTCGAATATCCACCACAGAGATGGTAGATGGATGGAATGGTTGATGCGATTGATGGTAGGTAGTTGCCATCGAGATGGATAGGTCGAGCGGCGTCGTGTTCGTTGTGATCGGCTCGATGTAAAGGTTATGCGCTCTGGATAACCACACGATCGATTCGCTGGCAACATAGTAATCGACCAGGCCGCGCAGTTCATACGCAAGTTCGAGATTTCCGGTCAGGCAGTTGCTCATTAAAAGCACGTCTACCTTTCCCGTATTGGTCAATGCCTGCTGTAGTTCTTTTGCGGTCAATTTATCATCATTCGAGGTTTCATCGATCGCCACCCCGGTCAGCCCGTGCCCATGATCGCTGATGATCAGCGCCGTATGATCCGCAGCGTAATTCCCCCTGGCCCAGCGAATGAAATTTTCCAAAGTGGAAGGATCGCCAGTGTTCAATTCCCCTGGTTTGACGACAACATCACCATCCGGGTGGTAGTAGCGGTACTCCGTTCCAGACCCGGCGTTGGCGTTATCAAAGAACACCGCGAGATGAACGTTTGGATTGGCTTTCTGAAGCGAAATGACGTACATTTCCTGAGCCAGCTTGTACGACAGGTCGTTATCCCCAGCAAGGTAATACATTAACAGCCAGGGTTTTTGGGCGCCGCATGACAGTCCCGTACCCACCCATCCATCGCCTATGGAATCTTTCCACGCACGTAATGCTGGATCATCCGGCTCGCAAATGGAGGTCGAATCAAAAGAAAAATACAACATTTTGGCTAAATTCACAAAACTCTGGGGGATTTTACCTGTCAGCGGGTTGGCGTAAAGATGTAAAACTTGCAAGTTCGTCATGCTGCCTAATTCGGAAGGGATGCCGCCAGTTAGAAAATTGGCTCCCAGATTCAGCCAGGTTAAAGACGACGCTTTACTAAACGCAGGGGGAATGTTACCTGTAAGCCTGTTCGAACTTAGATTTAATGTATCCAAATTAGGCAACTGCGCCAATTCAAGGGGTATGCTACCAGTGAGCATGTTGTTTTCTAAGTTCAAGGTTAGCAAGTTAGTCAACTGCCCTAATTCAGGAGGGATGCTACCTGTAAGCCTGTTGCTTCCTAGACCCAAGATCTGCAACGAAGGCAATTGTCCTAGTTCGGGCGGAATACTGCCGGTCAACTGGGTGTAAGAAATAGACAGAATCTCTAAAGATGTCAGATTACCTAATTCTGAGGGAATACTTCCGGTTAATTGACTCCCCCCAAGAATAAGGTTGCGGACAACGGTCAATTGCCCTAATTCAGAGGGAATGCTGCCCGTCAGCCCATTACCTCCTAAGCACAAGAGTTGTACTGCAGGCAGGCTGCCTAACTCGGAAGGAATGCTGCCCGTCAGTTCATTACCACATAAGTTCAAGTTTTGTACTGCGGGCAGGCTGCCTAATTCTGAAGGAATGCTGCCCGTCAGCTTGTTCATTGAAAAGTCCAAATACTGTAACGTCTGCAGATTACCGAGTTCAGAAGGAATGCTGCCAGATAAAAGGTTATAACTAAGATCAAAATAGCGTAAAGCTGGCAGGCTGCCGAGTTCAGGCGGGATGCTGCCTATCAGATCGTTACTTCGAAGGTCTAGCGTTTCTAAAGTAGAAATGTCGCCCAAACTTGCGGGAATACTACCCGACAACGCATTCTCTCTAAGATTAAGGGTTTGTAACGAAGGTAAGTTTCCAAGTTCTGGAGGAATAATACCGGTTAATCTGCTACCATGAAGATCCAGGAGTTGTAGAACAGGCAAGCTCCCAAGCTCTGGTGGTATACCACCTGACAATGTACTAGCTGGAAGAAAAATCTCTTGCAGACCTGTAAAGTTGCGCATTTCAGGAGGGATACTTCCTGTCAAACCACCCATTCTAATTTTTGATACATGTCCAGAAGCACAGGATATTCCTAACCAACTACATGGAGTGTTTGTCACCAACCAGCTGGCCCGCATCTCATCTGACCAGCTATCACCGCCCAG
This sequence comes from Chloroflexota bacterium, assembly GCA_023434145.1. Taxonomy (GTDB): domain Bacteria; phylum Chloroflexota; class Anaerolineae; order Anaerolineales; family Anaerolineaceae; genus DSYU01. Next base: position 6,311 of record JAEYTI010000119.1, read on the forward strand.
ACTGTAATAGAAAACAACCAGTGCCTCGCACTCGGCTTCCGGGATCTGGCTTTGCGCGGCGCAGTCATACGTCATCTGAAGGTGGGGCGTGGCTGGTTTGGCCGGGCTCGGTTTCGCAGCACTCGCCACAGCCGGCAAACTGTTAAACAATGTGGTAAATGCTATAGAAATAAACACGACAAACGAGATAACGCGGGTCATCATAAATCTCCCATCTTTGTGCTGAAAGAGGTGTATTCAATAGGAACCAAACAACCTATTATGTTAATTGGCCGTATTCCTCATTGGGTTATGAGTGGCAGAAACACTCCGTAGTTGTCGTCACCAACCGCGTAGAGCTTTGCTGGCCACAAGGATGTAATAAACAACTGACCTTTACTGTTTAAGGCTACACTTCCTTGCAGCCAACGATCGTAAGACTCAAGTGGTAATGCCCACAGAAGATTGCCCTCGGGGCTGAAGGCATACAGTTGGCCATCATTTGAACCAATATAGATTGTCCCATCTGCCCCAATGGTGGGCGAACATTCTGCATTCAATCGGAAATCGTGCGACCATTTCAAACTGCCATCCGGTCGAACAGCCGACAGCTTTGCTGAGCTGGCACCATCATTTGGAGTGTTATCTGCGGTGGATATATAAATGGTTCCATCAGCAGCAACAGCCGGCGAAGCCCAACCAATTTCGCCCACTGTCTGATACTTCCATTTTTCATGCCCGTCTACAGGGTCAAATGCATACAATGCGCCATCCAAAGACCCTATGTATACGGTACCATCAGGGCCGACTGCCGGCGCGCCATCTATGTACTTTCCGGTCGGCGAAGCCCACTTCAGGTCGCCTGTCGGGTTCACCGCATAAAGGTAGTAGTCTGAAGAGCCAAAGTAGATCGTGCCATCCAGACCGATTGCCGGGGGCGATTGGATCCAACTGCGAGCGCCAAATTCCCATAAGAGCTGCCCCTGAGGCGTAAGGGCGCGCAGTTTACTGTCAGATGAGCCGAAGTAGATGGTTCCGTCTAGACCAATTACTGGTGAAGAGCGAATCCAGGCACCGGTTTGATAGGTCCACTGCAAGGTTCCGTCGGCATTAAAGGCGTACAGGCGGCCATCATCGTTGCCTACGTAAGCAACGCTTTGATTGGTGATTGCTGCAGCACTGGTAAACTTCTTTTCTGCCTCATAACGCCACAGAACATCTCCTACTGGTGAAACTGCCATAAATGCATTTTTCAGCCCCACATAAATCACATCTTGCGGCCCAATAACCGGAGCAGTGGCATAATCTTCCTCTGAGATCGACCATTGTAACTCAGGCGCTCTCGGCCCCATAAACATAATGCGTCCCGTGCGTACCGGGTTGCCGCGCAGCATTGGCGTCCCAGAAGCAGCGAGCTGGAACCGGTTTGTAACAGCCTTAAAGTTGAGATTATTACTGTCGGGGTCTCCGCCCTGTTCCCGATAAAAGGTCCGAACGTTTGATTCCCAATAGGTACAGCCAGATCCGCACCAGGTTTTTCCAATAGCGTTGATGTTATGCAGATTGCGAACATCTCTGTACTGTCGAATCTGCCACGTTGTCTGCCGGATCGCCGCATCCCAGGTATCAAAGTTCCAGCAAGAGGGCCACCCGCCTCCATATCCCCATGCATTTTTGCGCTGTGTGGCGCAGCTGCCGTTCTTCCCAAACGTCGATTCTGCGCCGGCAATTGCTACCATTAAGCGCGGATCAACATCAAATTCACGTCCGCGTGCCTCAAACGCAAAGCCCTGGCCTGCCAGTGGAGAACCCTTCGAGCGAAGATAATCGTCAATCTGAACGGCGATGGAAGATGCTTCATTCCGTTTGAAATGGACGTAATGGTAACCACCCGGGTCCATGATCTCATTACCCGCATGATCAATCACATGAATGGTGAAGATTAAATCCTGAGGCGCCAAACCAGGGTCAGCATTCCAACTCAGCCCGTAAGGAGCGCTGGTATCTGTACCGATATGATGCCATGCGTTGTCGTAGAAAACATGAAACTCAACCTCTCGCACCCCGGTTCCGCCGGTATTATCCCATGCTTCGGCTGTAAACTGAAATTTGAAGGTATCCACCACTGTGGACCCATTTTCGGGCAACACCACATAACCACTTGGGGGCTGAGTATCTGCTGCTGCGACCTGGGTGCATTCTGTCGAGGTGGTTCCTAAATCCGGCTTAATTTCCAAACTCACATTATCCATAATCACATCCGGAATGCCGTCGGGCGGATCAGGCCAAATTTCCAAATTGAAACCATTCCAGGCTGAATGGTTAACGCCGCGCATCCGGTAGGTGGTCAGGTCGGTATGGGGAGGGACAGTAAACCAGCATTGAATGTCCCATTGCGATCCTGATTTGATATGAACACCCGGGTACTTCGTCACATTTGAAGTGTTGCCCAGTTGCAAGGTTACTTCAAAGGGGGTGTTCGCCGGTACGGAATACCCCCAGGTTTGGCCTATTGAACCACCCCCACCATTCGTACGCCGCTTAAAGTTTAAGATCCCAGACCCATAAAAAGCGTAGTCCACATCTCCCCAACGCCACCAGGAGTCCAGATTGTTACTGTCAAAGACCCCATTGCGTATCAAATTCTGGTAAGTGGGGACGGATTGGCTGGTTGCCATTGGGCAGAGACTGGTATCCGTCCAAAGGCAGCCATCAAAAGGCGCGCTGTCGATCCCGTATGGATTGCGGGCGTTGCTGGAGTACACACCGTTATAAAGAGCCTCAAAGTGTAGATGACCACTCCCAACACTGGCGATCCAATCCCCCTGGTTCACCCAGGTTCCCACGCCAACCCGCATGTTGGTTACATGCACATACACCGTAAACCAGGTCTGGCCGCTGCCGTTCACATTGTCGTGACGAACAGTCAGCCTGCTTCCACTAATCTTCTCTACCTTTCCTGACGCTGCGGCCTTGACCTGGGTGCCATTCCTTTGTGAAATGTCTATCCCTTCGTGGCCTTTATAACACGCAAAGGCATTATCCCATACCCCACCATCGCCATTATTGGTCCATTTCACTTGCGCATCACTGATACCTGACTTAATCAGGTTTCGGTTGCCGCCATAGGATGACCCGTCATACCACATGCCGGGGTTGATGAGCGATGGATAGTCACCACAGCCATTTATTCCAAGAAAGTTGTGCGTCCAGCCTGTGTCTGGCAAGCGTGTAATGTTGTTCTGGTTTCGGTCATCAAGAGGCCAGGCAAGGAACGCGCCGGGTTTCTCGGTTCGTGTTCCAATCTGCCTTGGAGCTGCTGTAACAGTTGGTTGGCTTTGTGGGGCCAGAATCCCCAAAATTAAGATAGCAACTATCAGAATCGATAGACAGCGAAAAAGCTTTGTCGACATAGACTCCCCCTCTTTCTTTCATTATCGTATGCGTTTGCCAGTTATACAGTGAAAGGAATTAAACCTGATTGAGATTTTATTTGATGAGTATAGCACGTCCAACTATAATGAACGCTAAACAATTCTGATAGTTCATCTTCATAGATGAGGATAGGACATTTTAGAAGACGGTTCCAGAGATTGGGCAGAGACTGCCGGTGAGCCACCTGAAATCCTGTAGGGGCGCAACAAATCTCTAGAGCCTGTTCATCGTAGAAGTATGGCTGCGCCCCTACAGCATTTGCGGAACAAGGCATCCCCCTCTCCAAATTCGGGCTTTGACGAATTTGGAGAGGGGGATCGAGGGGGTGAGGCGTTCCTACCCCCTATTCATACCGGAACTTCCACACCGCCAGACCAAAGACCAGCAGGGCGTACCCAGCCAGCGCGGCGGCGGGGAACAGTACCGAGTCGAAGGCCAGCCCACGGGCGATGATATTCTTGAAGCCGTCCATGGCCAGGGCCACGGGGGTGAGCTGCCCCACCGCGCGGAAGGCCCCGCCGGTGAACTCTAAGGGCATCCACGCGCCGCCGAAGGCGGAGAGCACGAACATGGGCACCAGCGAGAAGATGATCGCCTGGTCGTCGGTCTTGGCCAGCGCGCCGATCAGCAGGCCCACCGCGGCGACGAACAGCGCCGTGGCGACCATCACCAGCAGGGTGGCGAGCGGCTGGCGCAGGTAATCGAGCCCCAGCACGAGCTGGCCAAAGGCCACCAGCAGCACGAACTGCCCAAAGATGGTGAGGAAGATGGCCGTGTAATGGCCCAGCAAAATCTCGTGGCGGGCGGCGCGGGTGGTGAGCAGCCGCGAGAGGCAGCGCGTGCGGCGCTCGCGCACCATCACCTGCGCCGCGCTGATCAGCCCGGCCAGCGCGAACTGCACCATCATGCCGGGCGCGGTGTGGCTGAACGGCATCGCCGGGCCGCTCGCTTCTGCTTCTACTACGGCAGGGTTCGCAATCTGCACGGCCACCGGCGGCTCGCGCCAGGCATCGATGGCTTTTGCAAAGCCCTGCGAGAAAGGCAGCCCGGCGGCCTGCGCCGCAGCATTGGCTGCCGCACCCGCGCTCGCCGCGCGCAAGGCCACGGTTTGCACCGCGCTCTGCGCCGCGTAGCTTTCCGCATTGGCGGGATCGTACAGCACGCTCAGCGACAACGGCTGGCCGGATTCCATGCTGCGGCCGTAGCCCGCCGGGACGGCCACCACCGCGGCCCATTTGCCATCCCGCACGCCCCCGTTCAGGTCATCGGTGCTGCCGGTCGTCACCGCGTCCACGCGGACGATGCCCGACAACTCCAGCAGGCTCTTCAGCCCGGCGCTGATCGCGCTGCCGTCCTGGTCGTAGAAGGCCACGGGCAATTGTGGATCAGCCGGTTCGCTCGATCCGCCGCCGCCGAAGGCAAAGCCGAACATGAGGGTGAATACGATTGGCATCAGCAGCAGAAAGAAAAAGGTCATTTTGTCCCGCAAGGTCTCGCGGATATCTTTCATGGCGATGGCTAAGATGTGTTTCATGATTATCTCCTGAACCGGGCGGATTGAAGCCCGGAAAATCGCATTGATATAAGCGGATTGGTGTGATCTTTATGACGAGGCCGATCCTCATCCCCCCCGCCCCTTCTCCTGTTGTGCTCTTTTGGTTCTAGATTTCCTCTGGTCTGCGCAAGTCGCAAAACAGGAGAAGGGGGGCTAGAAACGGGTGAACCACTTCTTGCTCCCCCTCTCCATTTTCCCGTACTTGGAAAATGGAGAGGGGGCCGGGGGGTGAGGCGTTACGCAAACCGCTTTTGAAACCGCCACACGCCGATGCCGAAGAAGGCGGCGCTGAGCGCGAGCAGCGCCAGCATATTGAGCGCGGCTTCGCTGGGGCCTGCGCCGTGCATGGCGAGTGTTAGCCCGCGCACGGCCCAGCCCTGCGGCGTGAACAGGGCCACTGTGTCAATCGCCCCGCCGCTGGCCCCGGTGAAGATAGTCATCATGCCGAGCATGCCGGTGACGGTCATCAGGCCGCCGTACACCACTCCGCCCTGCTTGGTCGACTTCATCAGCGAGGTGAGGAAGATGCCGAAGGCCGTGGCGCAGGTGATGATCCCCACCGCCGCGAACACTACCGCGGCAAGCGGACCCCATTGAATTCCAAACCCCAGGTTGGCAACGATCAGCAGCACGGTCACCTGCACCAGCACCACCCCAATCACGGCCAGGAACTTGCCCGCCAGGATAGTGGACTGCCGCGTGGGCGTGGTGAACAGGCGCGCCAGGGTGCCGTCTTCCGTCTCCTGCAAGATCGTCTGTGAGGTGGAACCGCCGGTGAAGAAGGCGAAGAAGATCATCATCCCGCCCATAATCGGGCCGATGATGGCGCTGAGCGGGCTGGCGGTGTCGGTCGCTTTGCTTACTGGGCGCAGTTCCACCAGGGCCGCGGGGTTATGGATCACGCCGGCGGCCTGGGCATAGGTCTGCGAGGCCAATGCGGCGGTTTCCACGTACGTTTCCGCGCTGGCCGTGCCTAAATTGCTCATCGCCAGGTCCACGGCAATCTTTCCGCCCGAGATGCCATCTACGGCCTGCCCCAGCACCGTTTGCACCACCTGCGGCCCCGTAGTGAGTGTGGGGTCGTAGTACAGGCGCACGGTGGCGGTCTGCCCGGCGGCGAAGTCGGAGGAAAAGCGGGGGCGGACGATCACCGCCACGTCAGCCGCTTTCGCGTCTACGGCGGCTCGGGCGCTCGCTTCATCTTCCGCTTTGCTCACCCGCAGCAAGTCGGAAAGCTCCGGGCTACCCAGGGTTCCCTCGATCACATCGCCCAGCGTGCCCGGTTGGCCGCCCGCCGCCACGATCCCTTGCGAGAGCGCCGGGTCGCCGGCGTCGAGGTTGGCGACGACCACGCGAGTCACCGGCAGCGTAATGGTGGCATCGGGTTCCCCGGCCTCGCTGCCGAACATCAGCACAAACATCCCGGTCACCAGCAGCGGCACCCCAAACATGAACATCAGGGCGAACGCGCTGCGGAACGACCGCTTCATATCTTTCAGCGCAATGGCAAGTGCTTTCATATTAATCCCTATCCGAAAAATTGTTTTGTGTTGGTTGATTG
>JAEYTI010000154.1 GCA_023434145.1 Chloroflexota bacterium
TCAAATTTTTTTTTTTTTGTGGTTTGACATTTTTTAAAACACCACAACATAAAAATATTGGCATAGGTTCTTATTATATCGCCAGCAGAAACTCGCTTAACCAGGCCGGAACGGTGTAGCGATACTCGGCGCGGTAGGCCTCGGGTAGGGCCGCGATGCTCTTCTGCCACGAAAGCGCCCGGCTCACCATGCCCACGCGCCAGGCCAGGTTGAACGTTTCCACCAGGGCGGCGTGCCCGGCAAAGCGCTGCCAGGGCTCCAGGTAGGCATCGCGCAGGCGGGCCAGCGCTGGCGGCAGGCCTTCGGGTGTCTGCGTAGCTTCGTCCGGCAGCCCAATCAGGTCGCTCATCGCGCGGGTGAAGATCAGCAGCGAGCTAAAGGGATGCCCCACGCAAGAGTCGCCCCAATCCGAGAAGGTAATGCGTGCCGCCGAACCCTCACCGCGCAAAAAGACGTTGCTGCCCTGCATATCGTCATAGTGGACCGACTGCGGGATGGGCGATTTCAGCAAGCGCGCGCATAAGTCCGCGTAGTATGGCACGGATGCCCGCACACGCGCCCACTTTTCCTCGTCCAGCCACTCCGCCTCGCCGATCATCAGCGTTTCGCGGTCTTCGGCCAGCCGCGCAAAGGCCTCGGGCAGCGACTGCACGCGGTTATCCGGCAGGCCCATAGCCAGCAGCTCCGCCTCGCGGTTCAGCCAGGCCATTTGCACCTCCGCCAGCATCGGCAGAAAGGCTTCCACCTGCCGCAGGTCCTCCGGCGTTTTGATCCGCTCGCGCAGCGGCGTGCCCGCGTCGCGGGTCATCATCCAGCCGCGCATGGGGTCTATCGCCAGCAGTTCCGGCATGCAGTCAGGCGCCAGCGCGGCCAGCTCGTGGGTCAACCGCGCCTCGAAGGCCGAGTAGGGGTAGTTGGCCTTGAAGTAATACAGCCCGCCGGAGGTCGGCACGGTCATCACCGAAGCCCAGGGGCGCTCGCGCAACTGCTCGATCGGGCCGCTCACGCGCTTGCCCGCCGACTGTACGGCCTGTTCAATCCACGCCTTTGCTTGGGCGATCCATTCCGGCTGGTTCCAGATGAGTGTATTGTCGGTCATTGGTTTGGCATCCTTTGTGCCTGGTGGTCGGTTAATCCCCGCTTTTTGATCTGCCCGTCGTCACATGCTCAATTTACACACTTTTGTGAACGACTTCGTAGCGCAGGAGGACGTTGTCGGAGTCTTCCCACCTGCGGGTGTCAATAAGCCGAAGCGATGTGAGAGTATTACCCACAAAAACAGGGACCCCTTGCCCTAAGATGAGGTTACCAATCATCAAATGGATCTCATCCACCAGATCATGTGCCAGCAGATCGTTCCAGAGGGTTCTGCTGCCAGTAATCAAAATATCTTTACCCCCCTGGCGTTTGAGCTCAGCAATCTGCTGGTATGCGTCTCGACGCCTGATAATGCGAACACCCTGCCAGTTTCCCTCTAGCGTATCTGAGATGACGATCCCCTTAACCGACTTGCCCGCCTGGGAGAGATCGCGTTGAAAGTCGGTAAACGCATCCGAGGTAGGATTCTCGGCAACCTTAGGCCAAAAACTTTGGAACAGTTCGAAAGAAACACGGCCCATAAGATGAATATCGGCTGTACGCAGCAGTTCGGCATTCTAGGTGTCGAAGACTTTGCCCATCATTGGGAACATAACCGAAGCATCATTCCCTAAACCTGTATGAAACCCATCCAGTGAGACAACATTGTAAACAATGATTTTCCGCATGACAAATATCCTCCGGTTCACTTGTCAATGGTCTTCGCAAACGTGTGGAAAGCCCAATTGTTGTCTCTGCATGAATTTTCATGCTTTCCAGATTGAACCATGTTCATTATTATGGCAGAATTAGTCAATGGAAACAATTAATCTGCAAGAAAAGTTATCACAGATCCACGACCACTGGCATCCGCGCATTGCGGGCGAACTGAATGACTCGTACGTCAAGCTGGTGAAGCTGCAAGGCGAGTTTGTCTGGCACAAGCACGAGGTGGAGGATGAGCTGTTTTTCGTCATCTCCGGCGTGCTCACCATCCGCCTGCGGGATCGTGATCTGACCATCCAGCCCGGCGAGTTTGCCATCATTCCGCGCGGGGTAGAGCACTGCCCGGTCGCCGAGGAGGAAGTGGCAGTGCTGCTGCTGGAGCCAAAATCCACACGCAACACCGGCGACGTGACCTCCGAGCGCACGGTCGACGCCGAGTGGATATAAGGGACATTCCATCCAAAACGACCGCGTCGTCTTGGATGGAATGTTGCGAACCTTGATGCAACCTTTCGAAAAAACCTGCGTAGATCTTGTTAAAATGAGTACATAAACTGCCCGAGCCTGATGGGCAGATGGATTAACAGAAACGAGGAGTTTTCGAATGGCTACGAGAAGAGGTGTACTGCGACGTTCGCGAAGCAACCGCATGGTTGCCGGTGTGTGTGGTGGGTTGGCCGAGTTCTTTGGGATCAGCTCGTTTTGGTTCCGGCTGGCCTTCTTCCTGCTGCTGCTGCCGGGCGGCCTGCCGGGCCTGGTCCCCTACATCGTCCTGTGGCTGATCGTCCCCAGCGAGTAAGCGGAGCGCCAGCGCTCTAAGGGTGGCTGCGGACTTCTGGCCGGAAGAACCAGATCCACAAGGCAAAGGCCAGCAGCGCAAGCGCGCAAAAGATTACCGTCAGCGGCTCGCTGGTGGCTCCGGCAGCAACGCCGACCATCAGCGAGCCGATAGGTCCGCCCCCCATAAACATCAACGAATACAACGCCATCACCCTGCCGCGCAGCAAGTCTGGCACGCGCGATTGGACGATGGCGTTGCTGTTATTCATCACCGTAATCATGCCGTACCCGATGATCCCCAGGAACAGCAGCGAGAGCGGAAGCCAGCGGGTGAGCGCAAAGGCAATGAACATCACCGGCACCAAAAAGCTGCTGGTCATCCACATCTTGCCGCGGTTGCCGCGGCTGGCGAAGGCTGCGATCGTCAGCCCGCCGATAACCGCGCCAAACCCGCGCGCCGAGAGCAGCAGACCGTTGGTCTGCACATCACCGCCCAGCACGTTCACCGCCCAGGCGGGCAGCAGGGTGATGGTAGCGAACCCAAACACATTGAAGAAGAGCACGCTGAACGCCAGGGTAGAAACCAGCCGCTCGCCGCGCACGTAGCGCAAGCCTTCCATGATCGCGGAGAAGCCCGCGGGTCGATGCGCATTGTCTTCGATGGCTGCGATGCGCATGAGCGCCAATGCGCCGATCACTCCGAGGTATGAGATTCCGTTGATGGTGAAGCACCAGGCTGGCCCGGTCAGCGCGTAAATTACCCCGCCAATCGCCGGGCCAATGATCGCTCCGGCATTGAACATGGTTCCATTCAGGGCGATAGCGTTGGTCATATCTTCGCGCGCTACCAGCTCAACGACAAACGACTGCCGCGCTGGGGTATCAAAGGCATTGCAGATCCCCAGAAAGAATGCCAGTATCAGAATGTGCCACGGCTGCACCAGCCCGGTGAATACCAGCCCGGCAAGAATGAAGGCCAGGATCATCATCGCTGATTGGGTGATGATGATCAGCGTGCGCCGCGACATGCGGTCCGCTACCAGCCCGCCGTAAATCATGAACAGCCAGGAGGGTATACCAGAGACAAATCCCACGTAGCCCAGGAACTCGGGCCTGCCGGTGAGTGAAAACATCAGGTAGCCCTGCGCAGTGGCTTGCATCCACGTGCCGATCATGGAGACGAGCTGGCCGAAGAACCAAAGGCGATAGTTGCGATGGCGGAATGCCGAAAACGTGCTGGATACGGAAATCGCGGTAGGCGGCGCAGAATTTTTCAATGGGTATCCAATCTTGGCTTTTGGGGTTGTGTGAGGAATAGAATAATCTTACCATTTCTTGGCACCATCGTCCTGAAAAAATCTCTTCTATATTCGTACTTCGTACCGTTGTTGCGTGGCCTACGGAGTAGGCCACGCAACAACGGTACGAAGTACGAGCATCTTTTTCAGGCGGGCGCAGCCTGCTTCTCACGATCGATCACGGTGCGGTGTTATCCTGTTGGAGAATCATGTAGAATATATGTTCTATGAAGGAAATTATATGGTACACTATACTTGTTGATTTGTAGTTTTCTCAATCTCGGTGGGGTTTTTGGCATGGCAAAAAATATTCTGGCATTTTTCGGGCTGATGTTCCTGACCATTCTTGTCGTGGGAGGAGTAGGCCTGATGGGTTACATCTATGACACAGTCGGCATCGTTGAACTGCCGGAGCAGGTGGGCATTTTATCGGATAAGGTGATCACCATCCCTGAACGCCTGCGGGCAAACGGCACACCAAGCATCCAGGTGTTCGATGGGATGAGCGAGCCGCGTTGGGAGAATCCGCTGGATCTGCTGCCGGTGGCCACCGCGACCCCATTCATCACCAACACTCCGCGTGCCATCCCCACCGCAACGGCCACGCCGGTTCCGCCGATGGAGCCGGGCATGTATCGTGCCGACACAATCGACCGGCTGCGCGTCTTTGCAAATGCGATGGAGCGCTGGCTGGATCTGAACAAAAAGATGGGCGGCGATATGGCTGTAAAGAACGATCCCCAATGGCAGGCAGAGATGCGCGCGCTGTTGGACGAGATCGTCTACACCGGCTATGTCCTGGCAGAAGTTGGCCCGCCGCCTGCCGAGTACGGCGTGATCGACCAGTGGATGGGGCGCATCCCGCAGCAAGCTGAGACTCTGCGCGGAAGTTACCTGCGTGCGCTAGAAACAGACGACCCTGCCGCCTTCCGCGCCGCTGGCGAGGGCTTCAACGAAATTCGCAGCACCTTAACCAATGCCGCCGCCGAGATGGTTCATCTCGGTTGGGTTCTAGAGTAATAGATGATGCAAAGAGCGGTGCCTGGCACCGCTCTTTGCATCATCATCCACTATAATTCACTTATGTTCTTACCTACGACTCAAGCAGAGCTGGCGCGGCTGGGCTGGGACGCGTGCGACGTGATCCTTGTCACCGGCGACAGCTATATCGACAGTCCCTTCATCGGCACGGCGGTGATCGGCAAGCTGCTGGTGCAAGCTGGCTACCGCGTAGGCGTGATCGCCCAGCCGGATATCAACACCGAAACGGATATCAGCCGCCTGGGGATGCCGCGCCTGTTCTGGGGCGTTACGGCCGGCAGTGTCGATTCGATGGTTGCTAACTACACGGCGCTCAAAAAGAAGCGCAAGAGTGACGACTATACCCCCGGCGGCGTCAATGACCGGCGGCCCGACCGCGCCACTATCGTTTATACCAATCTGATCCGCCGCGCCTCCAAGAAGGCTGATCCCGCCGGACGCACACGCCCAATCGTGCTGGGTGGGATCGAGGCCAGCCTGCGCCGCGTGGCCCATTACGACTTCTGGACCGACAAAATCCGCGGCTCGGTGCTGCTGGATGCCAAAGCCGATTATCTGCTGTACGGTATGGCCGAGAAAGCCGTGATGGAACTGGCCTCGGCGATCAAAGCGGGCTCCGATCCGCGCTCCATCCGCGGCTTGTGCTATATCAGCAGCGAACAGCCCGAAGGCCACCTGGAACTGCCTTCGCTGGATGCTGTCTCGCAGGACAAAAACGCATTCATCGATATGTTCCACCTGTTCTACCGCAACAACGACCCAGTTACCGCGCAAGGATTATGCCAGAAGCACGGCGAGCGATGGCTGGTGCAGAACCCGCCCGCCCGCTACCAGTCGCAAGAAGAGCTGGATGCCGTCTACGCGCTGCCGTTTGCGCTGGCCCAGCACCCCCATTACGAGCAATCCGGCCCGGTGAAGGCCCTGGAGACGATCCGATTCTCCATCGCCACGCACCGCGGCTGCTACGGCGAGTGCAATTTCTGCGCGATCGCTGTACACGAGGGGCGCACGGTGCGCTGGCGCAGCCGCGAGTCGATCGTCCGTGAGGCCGAGCACCTGGTGGAGCACCCATTGTTCAAGGGCTACATTCAGGATCTCGGCGGGCCAACCGCGAACATGTATGGCTACGAATGCAGCAAAAAGGTAAAGCAAGGGAGCTGCGCGCACAAGCGCTGTATGTATCCCACCGTCTGCCCGGTGCTGCGTCCTGATCACCGTCCCTCTACCGATCTACTGGCAGAGGTGCGCAATCTAAAGGGCGTGAAGAAGGTGTTCGTGGCCTCCGGCATCCGCTATGATCTGCTGTTGGCCGACCGCGCCCACGGAAGCAAGTATATGGAAGAGGTGGTAGAGCATCACGTCTCGGGGCAGTTGAAAGTAGCCCCTGAGCACACCGAGGCACACGTGCTGGCGGCGATGGGCAAGCCCAACTCCGACTCGCTGCTCAAGTTCAAAGAGAAGTTTGACCGGCTCTCAGAGAAGGCAGGTAAGAAGCAGTTTCTTACCTACTACATGATCGCCGCGTACCCGGGCTGCACCGAGGAAGACATGCTGCGGCTAAAGCGCTTTGCCAGCCAGCGCTTACAGGTGAACCCCGAACAGGTGCAGATCTTCACCCCCACGCCCTCCACTTACGCCAGCGTGATGTACTACACCGAAATGGACCCCTTCACCCGCCAGCCGATCTTCGTGGAGAAAGATTCACAGCGCAAAGAGCGCCAAAAAGAAATCGTGACGGATAAAACGCCCGTGTCCGACTCTCGACCGAACAGCAAGCGGACTGGCGGCGCAGCCTATCGCCCCTCCAACCGCCGCGGAGGAAGATAACCGGGCATGGAAAACTGTTTCGCGGTTACAGCGCCGGGGCTGGCGGCGCTGGCGGCAGCCGAACTGCGCGCCCTGGGTATCCACCCGTCGCCAGAGTCCGGTGGTGTAGCCTTCACCGGCGACCGCGAGGCGATCTACAAGGCCAATTTGCACCTGCGCACCGCCAGCCGGGTGATCGTTCGCCTGGGGACGCCCTTCTTTGCCGCGGCGTTCCCCGAGTTACGCAAAAAGGCCGCGCGCCTGCCCTGGGATCACTTCATCAAGCCCGGGCAGCCGGTGGCGCTGCACGTCACTTGCCACAAATCGCGATTATATCATTCCAGTGCGGTGGCAGAGCGCGTGGCGGGGGCCATCGCGGACCGAATGGGCAAGGTTTCGCCCGCGGTCAAAGGCTCGGATGCCTCGGAAGAGGATAATCCGGCCCAACTGGTGATTGTGCGACTACAAAATGATCAGGTGACCATCAGCGTCGACACCTCTGGCGCGCTGCTGCACCGGCGCGGCTGGCGGCTTGCCACGGCAAAAGCCCCCCTGCGCGAAACACTCGCGGCGGCTATGCTCATCGCATCGGGTTGGGATACCGCCTTCCCGCTTATTGATCCATTCTGCGGTTCGGGCACGATCGCAATTGAGGCCGCGCTGATGGCGCTGGGCCGACCGCCCGGCTGCATGCGCCGCTTTGCCTTTGAAAATTGGCCCGGCTTCGATGCGGCCCGCTGGAAATCGTTGAAATCTGCCTGCTCCGTGCCCGAAAAACCGGTGCCGCCCATCCTGGCCTCAGACCGCGACGCCGGGGCGGTGGAAATTGCTCGCGCCAATGCCGAACGCGCAGGTGTCGCCGACCGGATCGCGTTCTCGCGCAGCGCCGTATCGGCGATCGAGCCGCCGCAAGGACCGGGCTGGGTGGTCACTAATCCGCCGTATGGCTTGCGGGTTAGCGAGGGCAAGGATCTGCGCAGCCTGTACGCGCAGCTTGGCAATGTGCTCCGCGCGCGCTGCCCGGGCTGGCACGTCGCCGTACTCAGCAGCGATTTGATCCTGCTCGGGCAGATTGGCTTGAAGCTCGACACGTCGCTCTCCATGGTCAACGGCGGCGTGGGGGTGCGGTTGGGTGTGGGGCAGGTGCCTGCGGAGGAACAGGCCACCGACCTTTCATCTCCCTAACATTTTTTGCATTAGACTTTCTCAGTCCGGCTAGATATGATACATTGACGGAGTCTCATCAACTCGTTTTTTGTATTATGGAGAGCCATTATGGCTGGAGAAGCAAAAGCACCGGACAACCGCCTGTTCCAACTGGTGATGGTAATCATCACCTCGATCGTCGCGCCACTAACCATTTACTTTGTCACGAATTCTGACAAGAAAGCCGCTCCCGAGCCCCCTCCGGCGCAATCGACAGCCGTCCTCCCCGCCGCCGCAGACGTGTTCACACCGACCCCGTTGGTGGTCGTAGTAACCGCAACCACGCTGCCCGAAGCAAGCCCTACGGCCACATTCACGCTTGCGCCTGCCACCCCTACATCTACATCTACTCCTACTCCTACTTTCACGGTTGTCCCGCCAACGCCCACCGAAACCGGTGTACGGAATCCAAAGGGCATCGTACCTGCTGGTACCGTTGTGCTGGGTGATGGCTTCTCCCTGGTCATTGATCCTGGCAGCATTCGAACAGACGGCGAGTATATCCGCCTGAGCCTCCGCTTGCAGAACACCGGATCGCAGGCCGCTGCGATGAACTATACGGTCAAGGCCATCACGGTAAAGGATGACACCGGGCGGACGTATGCGCATTTCAACGGCGATAAAGGCGAGGAGTGCAAGAAGCAGGAAATTGGAGAGAAACGCAGCCTCAAGCTGGAACCGGGAGTGGAGGTGACCTTGGAGTCTCCCGAGCGCAAAAACGCCACTTGGTGGTGCTCGGCTGATCATGCCGGTGCGCTGCCCCTGTACAAAGGTCCCCTCCACAAGGACGCGAAAGCGCTACTGGTGCAGATCAATGGGCTGGGGCCATTTTCGGGATTCACCGTAAAGATCGATCGGTAGAAGCGGAACAAAAGGAGCAGCAGCCGCGTTTTAAGAGCATTCACACCATTTCATTGCTCCAGGGGGAAACCAATGCTGCTTCTTCGACTGCTGCCCGCAATGATGCTCACCTGCTGCCTAGCAGGTTGTGTTCTTATGCCTGCCACAAAGGTTATCGAGCCCGTCCCAGTTGCCAGTTCTGTACCAACACTGCTTCCTCCGTCACCCACCGCGGCGGCTACCTGGACAGCAATCCCTACCGC
This sequence comes from Chloroflexota bacterium, assembly GCA_023434145.1. Taxonomy (GTDB): domain Bacteria; phylum Chloroflexota; class Anaerolineae; order Anaerolineales; family Anaerolineaceae; genus DSYU01. Next base: position 9,038 of record JAEYTI010000154.1, read on the forward strand.
TACTGCCCTGTCAACCCCGACACCAACGCGCATCCCGACCGAGCGCCCCACGCGAACTCCAACTGCCACCTTCACGCCGATCCCTTCACCCGTAGTTCTGTACGATCCACTGCGCAGAACGCCGCCGACCCTGATGCTGCACCGGTCCAACCCGGATTTCGATGCGGTGGCGTTCCTGCAAGACTTTGTGCAAATTCTGCAAGAACATCAGATGCACGCGGTTACCTACCACGATCTAACCCGCCTGCCAGACCTCACCGCTGCTGAGCATGGCCGCCTGATGATCCTGACCATCGACGATATCTCGCTTCAAGCGCCGATCGACCCCAGCATTTTGCAGATGATCGAGATCCTGCGCGAGGCTGGCTACCCGGCGGTGTTAGGAATCGTAACGGAGGGTAAGCTGCCAGACCTGGAAACCGCTGCAACGCTCAAGGCGCTGGCTGCCGAGGGTTGGGAGCTGGCGATCCATACGGAAAATCACGTCGATCTGCACGTGCTTGAGCAAACCTCTTCTTACGGCGCCCGGCTGGAGATCCGCACGTGCGCGGAGAAGATTTTCAACGCTACCGGTGTGCATGCGGATACGCTCGTACTGCCCTATGGCAGTATGGTGGAAAACATGAAGATCTTATATCGCGAGAATGTGCGCTGGGTGGTGGGAATCGTGGGCGGCGAGAAGTACCGCACGACCCACCAGGTGTACTACGTTGGCCGGGATGGCCCTTCTGGTGACGCGCAGCAGACGTATGCGATGTTGATGAAGCGGTTTAATGGTGATTGAGGTATTACGGGCGCAGAAGCGCCTCCCTGCTTATACGTACCTGCCCAATTCCAGTCCCTTTTGAATGAAATACCGGTACGTATCAGGGTGGACGTTGTTAGGGATGGAATGATCGGAGTGCAGCGCGTAGCCATACCGGCCCTTCACCACGGGGATCTTGGCCTCCAGTTCGGCGTCGATTTCGGCGCGATCGTTGTTGTAGAGCACGCGCACGTCAATCCCGCCCATGAAGGAGAGCCGGTCGCCGTAGTTGTGATACAGGCGCAGTAGATCCATGCCCGCTTTGACCTCGATCACCTGCAAGCAGTCGATCCCCGCCTGGAGCATGCCGGGCAGCAGCGGCTCCACAAACCCGCACGAGTGCATGATCACCGGCAGGTTTTGGCTGTGCGCCCATTCGATAGTTCGAGCGTGCCCCGGCTGGATGATCTCGCGGTACATACGTGGCGACATAAACGGGTGCTGCTTGTAGCCCATATCCTCGTAATACCAGATACCATCCGGCTTGCCCTCTTCCGCAAAGAGGATCTCTTGCAGCGCAATGGTCAGGCGCGAATAGGTATCGACCATATCCGACACCCATTCGGGGTCCAGCGCCATGCCCATCAGCATATACTCGTGCCCGGTGAGCGGGTGCATCTGTTCAAACGCGTTCACACCTGACCAAACGAAGAATTGTCCCTTTTCGGCGGCCTTTCGTTTTGCCTCGCGGTAGCCTGCAAAGTCGATTCTGCGGCGGTCCGGGGTGAGGCGCGGTTTGGCGAATTCCTCCCAGCCTTTACGGTCTTTGACCAGAAAATCAACGTGCTCGGGCGTGCTGTCATGCAGCTTGTGCCGCCGTAGCAGCGCGCCGTTCCCATCGCGTGCCAGGATGGTTTCCTCGGTCTCTTCCACCGTCTCCGACTGGTAGTCGAGGTCAGCGACCATATTAAAGGCCCAGGACTCTTTGAGGTCGAAACCGAACGAGTCTTCAAAATCTGTGTCCGGCGCGATCCAGCCGTTATCGCGCCAGATGCGGTACGTATCGGACCAGAAGTGCTCGTACAGACCGATGCGATCCACCGGCTGGCGCTTGAGAATGTTGCCTATGCGTTCAATGCCCGTCATTTCCTGCATTTTGGCTGCTCCTCATCGTATCTGTGTTTGGCTCCCAGGCCTGCTGCCAGATTGTAGAATCGCTGGGCTTCCGCTGTATTGCCCAGCAGCTCATACGATTGGCCCATATTCAAGTAGAGCGAGGGGTAGAACTCTTGCACCGCGTTTTGCTCTGCCGTATTTGCGCGTTCCAATGCGATCTGGTTCCAGCGCAGCCGCTCCTCGGGGGCTTCTTGAAGGTGCGCTATATAATGCGCCGCGACACACGCTTCGAAATCGCTGCTTGCGGCATCCCATGCCTGGCGGTACAGTGCGCGAGCATCGTCCATCCGGCCGGCAAATTCGGCTTGCGTGCCTTCGATGCATAGTCGAACCACCTGACTACTGGTATCCATCGGACTTCCTTTGCGTTTTGTGTTTGTGGTGCGCGTTTACGTCGCTCCACAAACACAACAAATAATATCGAGAAAGCTTCTTACTCCAATACCAGTTTGTGCCCGTTCTCCTTCAGCCATTTGACGTGCTTCGTGTAGTCACGATCCATCGCCGCCACGCGATCCCAAAAGCGCTTGCTGTGATTGGCTTCAATCAGGTGGGCAAGTTCGTGGATCACAACATAGTCGATCACTTGCTGCGGTGCCATGATCAGCCGCCAGGTGAAGCTGAGCGTACCGTTGGTGCTGCATGATCCCCAGCGGGTGCGCGCGGAAGTGATGCGGATTTTGCTGTATGACAGCCCGAATTTCGCGGCAAGCGCTTCCACGCGCTGTTCGATGATCATATGCGCCTCCACCTCGTACCACATGTAAAAAATCTCGCGCGGTGCATGCCGGGGGCTGGGGCGCAGCACGAACCGGTCGCTCTCCAGGGTAAGCGGCTTGCCTTTTTCCTCGCAGACAATCAGCGGATATTCTTTACCGAGAAAGAGGAATCGCTCTCCGGCTTCAAACTTGCGGGGCGTTGGCTTTGATGCCCGCTTTTGCCGGGCAATCTCACGCTTCTTCTCGATCCACTCGGCCTTAGAGTCGAAAAACGCCTGGATCTGCTCCATCGACGCCTGCCTGGGGGCACGTACCGTTACCTGACCGTCTGGGTGAACGAGGATGGCGACGGTTTTCCGCGCAGAACGCACAAGTTTATCAATCTTCATCAGGTTCGCACCATCTACTTCCAGAACTGCGGCAGGTATTTGCGGTACGTGGTCAGGTAGTCATCCAATATCTGCTGTGCCACGTCCAGGTCGGTGATCACCGGGTCCAGCAGCAGCGATTGGAGGGCAAGCTGCCGGTCGCCAGTGACCGCTGCGTCAACGCAAAGCTGGCCTACGGTAATCTCGCGGCGCAGCAGCTCGGCGATGCCCGCGGGCAGCGGGCCAACATTGACCGCCATTGGGCCAGAGGGGGTGAGCACACCCGGTGTTTCCACAATTGCGCCCATCGGCAGGTTGGAGATCTGCCCGGTGTTGGGCAGGTTGAGCGATTTGTGATAAGCGTTCTCCCCGGCGGCGACCGCTTCGATCACCTCCAGCGCGCCTTCGCTGTCCGCGTCCAGCAGCGGAGCAACGTCGTCCACGCCCTCGCCCATGCGGCCAATCCAGGCGTGACCATCGTTGCGACCTCTTTCCGCCATTTCCCAATCGTACAGTTCGAGCTGGTACTTCTCCCACGGCTTTGTCTGCGGGTCCGAGCACCAGGGCAGGTATTCGTCCAGGTGTTCATCGCCGGGCACGGGCATCAGCCCAAAGGCGTTGAATACCCGGCGGGTCAGCGGTTCCATCGCTGGGGCGGCTTTCTGCCATGCCTCGCGCAGGGCCGGGTACAGGTCTTCGCCGGTCTGCCTGTCACGAACGTCCATCACCCAGGTAAAGTGGTTCAGCCCGCCGGCCTTGATATCGACCTTCTGCTCGGCCTGGTGACCGATAATGCCCAGGTTATGCCAGTACTTGGGGTCGGCGTGGGTGCTGAAGACAAAATCGCCCCCGTTGGGCAGCGCGATGCCCAGCTTATCTGCCAGCAGATAGCCCACCATCCCGTATCCCGCGCCGATCTGGTGGCACAGCCCCACCACTTTGATCTTGCTGTAGCGGTGGATGGCATCGCAGATGCGAACCATGGGGTTGCTGAAGTTGATGTACCACGCATCTGGGCATTCCTGTTCCATATCGCGCGCGATCTCCAGCACCGGCAGCACGTTGCGGATGGCGTGGGCAAACCCGCCCGGCCCGCCGTTCTCAGCATAGGGCTGGTGCACGCCGTACTTCAACGTGATCTCGTAATCCTGCTTCCATAGGCGCTCGCGCGGCGGCACTTCGATTGCCGAGACGACAAAGTTGGTTCCCGGCAGCGCTTCATGGTGGTGCGTGTGTGATGTGATCGTCATCCGCGCGTCCCAATCGCGGTTGAGCCGTTCCGCCAGCCGGCAGATCAGCGCCAGGGTGGTGGGGTTGCGGTCCACCAGGGCCAGATGGCTGCCGCGCAGCTTTTTGCTGCGCATCAACGAGCCGAGCGTATTCAGACCAAAGCTTGCGCTGCCCGCGCCAATCACAGAGATTTTCATAGATGTTTCCTATTTTGATCCCAACAATTTTGATTAGTTTTTTTCTACGCTCAAATGACGTAGTCGTCATTTGAGCGTAGAAAAAAGCCTATATCCAAACGCGCTTGAGAATTTGCACCAGCCGGTTGTGGAGGATGGATGCGATCACCGCCACTTCCAGCCCAACGATGGTTAAGCCGAAGATCAGGCTCATCAGGCGCAGCCGGTCGCTGGCGATGATGGGAATCAGCGGCGGGAGCGGGATGCCCTGCTCGCCGGTGAAGCGGAAGAACGGCACAAACAGCTCTGAAGCGAACCTGCCGATCAGCGCGCCGGCGACGGCCCCGAACAACGCCAGGAATGCATATTCGAATACCACTTGCATCAAAATCTGGTTGCGTGAAAGGCCCACCGCATTGAGCACGGCGAGCCGGTAGGCGCGCTCTTGCAGCGAGGCATAACTGTACACCAGCAGCCCCAGGATCGCCATCAATGCGGTTGCCAAAAAGCCAATCGAAAGGGTGCCGAAAATCCCCACGCGCTCCATGCGCGCCTGTTCCTCTGCGACAAGTGCGCGCGAGTCGCCCAGGGCGCCGGGAAAAATGTGCAGTTGATTGACAATATCCCTGCTCAATAGTTTCACATCCGTGCCTGGGGCAACCTTGAGCCACATATCATGGTTCACCGTCAACCCGGTGAGCGTGTTGAGATATTCCAGGTTGCCAATGAAGGCAACGTCGTTATCATAGACGGTTGGGAAGTAATTGTATGTGCCAACGATGGTGTACTCTGACCACACGCTCATCAGGTTCTCGATGCTGACAACCACTTCCAGCGTATCACCGGCGCGCAAATTGTGTTCTTCCAAAAAGTCCTGTGAGACGAGGATTGCTTCTGGCTGCAGCGCCAGCCGGTTCATCATCGCCCCGAGCGACTCATTGGCAAAGTCGGGCCGGAACCACGCCGTAGCGGGAAATTCTACCCGGTCAATGGCAATAAAGCGCCCGCGGATTTCGCTTGCCCCGGTGGGCCGAACACGCAGATTGAAATCCGCTACCCGCGTTGCAGACTGCACCCCGTTGACTTTTGTAAAATCCTGGGGCAGCGGGATCCACGAGCCGTCGATGACGACCGTGCCCTCCTGGTTGGGCTCTGGGGAGAGGACAACGTCCGCGCCGTTCGCGTAGTAAAACCGATCTACTGTCCACTGATCCAGGCTAGCAGCCATCGAGAGGGTATATACGCCCATCGCCAGCGAGATGATCACCAGCAGCAGCGGCTGGACGTAATCCAGGCTTTGGCGGCCCAACTGGCGCAGCGCCAAGTGCATGGTCAGCCAGGGGATCTTCCCGGCGATCAGGTCAACCAGGCGCATCAGCATGGCGAACAGGCGCATGGTCACCAGTGAGGCGGTGAGCACGAACAGCGCCGGCACTACTACCAGCAGCGGGTCGCGGTACAGGTCTTCGGGCCGGTCGGTAACCAGTCCCGCCAGCGAGCCGCGTTTCACCATCTGGTCGTAGGCGTAGAAGGTCGGCCCCAGCAGGATGATATCCAGATACAATCGGTACCAGAATGGCTTGCGCATGGGACGGGCGCGCTCGCGCTCTTCGGTTACCAGGCTCGAGCGCGCGGCTTTGAGCGCGGGCCACAAACGCGAGATCAGCGCAAAGGCCAGCGCCAGCAGAGTCAGCGGCATGCTGAAGCCTTCCATCGAAACCGGCAGGGGCGGGCGGCTGGTAAAGGTGAGGAAGCTGGCGGTGTAACCCATCAGCCAGGCGATGAACATGCCGAACAGGATGCCCAGCGGGTAGCCAATCACAAACAGGAGGATCTGCTCCACGAGCGTAAGAGCCATCACGCCGCCGGCGCTCATGCCCCGGCTGACGAGCATCACCGTCTCGCGGCGCTGCCAGGATGCCATAATGGCCGAGGTGAGCGCCAGGAAGTACAGCAGAATGCCAAAGGCGGGCAAGTTATAGCCCAGCAGCATGATGGTCATCGTGTTGCTTCGGTCCACAAACTCCGCCAGCGGATTGAGCGGCGGCATGTTCATGCGCGCGCCGGGCAGGTACTTGTTGATCAGGTCGTCGGATCGCTGGAAACCGGCCAGATAGCTAGCCGACTCTTTTGGCACAATCTGATTTTCATCCAGAATGATATACCACGATGATTCGCCGGTGCCAGAAGCGATCAGCGGCTGCACCATGCGAATGTAATCATTGCGCCGGACGAAGAAAGAGCTCTTGAAGGCAGTATTTGGATTACTGAACCAGAACTCCGCCTTGGGGTCGATTGGCTTCCAGATGCCGACTACCCGCACGCGCGTCTGGGTGTCGATCAGGTTCATGCCCATGGAAAGCTCTTCGCCGATGTTGATACCCATCGACTGTGCCATGCTGTCGTGAATCCAAACGTCCAGCACACCTTCTGGCGTTCCCGCGCCAATGGATGTGCCTTCTTCATCGAGCGGCTGCCCGTCGATAATCTCAATCTGCTCGGATACGCCGTCGATATAGACATTTTCTACATTGCCCAGGTACTGTTTTCCCTGCGCAAAGAGGTCCGAGCCGGGCGCGGGCTGGAGCATCATGCTGCCGCTGGAAATTTGGGTGACGAGCTGGCGCACCGGCAGCCCCACTTCACCGGCCAGCGTCTGGCTGACGTTCTTCGCGAGCTGCTCGGCCTGCTCTAACGTAACCGGCGCCCGGCGCGATGGGAAAATGTAAATTTGCGTGGAGAAGGGCGGCCTTTCGGTAACGGAGGAAAACGCCTCTAGTTCTTGCAGCAGCACCACCCGGTCTACGGCCTGGGTGAAGAACGAGGCGTTGGTCACCAGCCCCACCGCGAGGATGATATTGATCAGCGCTAGCAGCGAAAGGCCGACGTAGTGGCGCTGGCGCTTTAGAATAAGTTTTACGACGCCTGGGAACTGATAAAAAGGCTTGAGGAGGTTGTTTCGTCTGGAAGGCTGGGGGCGGTAGTTCAGACTGGGCATCCGATCGGTTCCATTCCAATAATAAGCTATTCGTGCTTTATTGATTTGAGCGGGGCAACGTCTTAATCGTACCACCGATCAAAGAATCGGGAAAGTCACTTAAGAATGTGTGTTCACTCGTAACTCTGCGGGCTTTCGTCCCCCCCTTGAACATTCATTGCTATAATTTTTCTTGATAAATTACTATCTCCGCTGTTTCAGGATGTGGGTGGGGTGAGAATGAAAAAACAGCTTTTCCGTCTTCTTGCCATTAGCCTCATACTGCTTTCTGCCTGTGGTACTGTCCGTGTTGAATCAAAGGAAACAGATTTTACTCCGCTGCAAAATATTGTTATCCTGACTTCAAGCCTACCTCCTCCGGCTTTATCTCCCTCAATTACAGCAACGAGGGTGACCGAGACGGTAACACCAACCTCTCCCTTACCGACTGATATCCCTTTCACACCTACGCCAACACGAACATCAACACCTTATCCAACCCTAATAACTGAAGATCAAGGAAAGTATCATCTAAGCTTGCTGGCAAAAAGTGACTGCGTCTTACCTTGTTTCTGGGGGATCGTACCGGGCAGTACAACAGAAATTCAGATGTGGGACATATTCCTTCCTGTGTTTGGATCTCCGACGAACAGCGAAATCACCTTCTGGAATCCGGATGAAATCGTGTTTGATATATTCACCACTACAACGGAAAATACCCTTTTGCCTCCGAATGCAACGATGACGATCACCCTGGATAGTCAGGGCATTGTGAAAGCAATGGAGTTTGACCCTCTCAGTCTCCATGCCCCGTCAGATGACTTATTCTATGATCCTGCGCTTGATCATGCCATATTGCGCTACTCGTTGAGCCAAGTTTTGTCAAATCTGGGACCGCCCTCGCGTGTTTATATCGACTTACAGGCTGGTATGATTGAAAAAGGTGCACCGTGGATTTACGAGATTTGGCTGATTTATGACACTCCTGGAGTCGCGATCCTTTATACCTATCAAAACATTGGCATAAGCATAAATGATGATCGTTTGCATGTGTGTCCACAGGATCGAGGACTGATTGACCTGGACATTTTTGTTCAAAGCGCAGACATGGAAAAATTGGTCACTGATCTACTGGATCTGCGCAGCACTGCCTATAGCGGACGTCAAAAAGATATCCACACCCTTGAAGATGCAACAGGCCTCACGCTCGATGATTTTTACGATCTTTTCAATCAAATAGGCAGCCTTCGATGCTTTCAGTCGCCTGCTGATATCTGGTACTAGAAATGATGTCCTGCTTTGACTTATTGGTCAAAGCAGGACATTTACCCCTCTTACTTTAGAACACACCCTCTATCGCCGAACGTGCAGCCGCTGCCGGATCTTCCCCGGCTTCGAGTACGCGCAGGCGGATCGTGTAGTGATACGTGCCGGGGTTCACCAGAAACTCGGGATGGACGGGGGCCATCCAGCCGTCATCGCCGCCCACGCCCATATGCAGCGCGTCTATGTGCAGCACCGTCTCGGGCAGGCGCGTTAGCTCGTAGGGATGCCCGGCTTGCTCAAGGTCTTTGATGGTGTAGTGCAGGGCGTCCATGTGCAGCGGCTGCATTGCGGTCACCAGAAGCCCGGCGCCTTGCTCGTTGACCACGGCCAGCCAGCGCACGTCTTCCTTGCCACCCGACTCGCTCGTATAGACGTAGGGGGTAAACTGCGCGTCGACGGTAGAGGTGTAGCGGCCCACGTCCGCGCTTAGCTTGCGATCCAAATAGTTCTCGTGCGGACCGCGCCCGTACCACACCAGCTTTTCAAACCCGGCAGGCAGCACCATTTCCATGCCGACACGGGGCAGGTGCGGCAGGCGAGTGTCGGCGCTCACGCGGTTTTCGATCACGATCTCACCGCTTCCGTATATGCGGTATACCAACTCGCTGTCGATGCCGTAAGGCTTGCCGGGTGCTTGAATCCGCGATATGACACGGATCTCCACTATCTGCGGGGTGATATGCGTGGCGGTGAAGCGCTTCACGTTGCGCTCCAGGCAGTCAATACCCGCCTCGCGCCACTTGTGCATGCTGGCGGGTGGGTTGCCCATCAGCAGGTCTACGTCGGTGGGTGCGCGGAAGTAGTTCTCTACCGGGCCGCTGTGGATCAACTCCACGCCGCCGGAGTGGTACGAGACTAGAGTCCCAGCGGTGCGGCTGAACACTGCTTCGAAGTTCTGCCCGGCGAATGTCATCCGGTCACCGTCATCAAGGGTTTCCAGGACGGGTATCGCTTCGAGGCTGGCGGTGGGTTTCAGCGGCACAGGCAGCGCCAGCGGGAACTGCTGCCAGTAGACCACGTGCCCGGCAGCCGCCCACGGGGCAGCCTCGCGCAGCACAAAGCGCACGTTCAGATGGTATTCCGCGCCTGGGGTCAGCGTTTCCGGGACCTGATAATCGATCTGCACCGGCATTTTCTCACCGGCGGGAAGGTCTACTGCGGGCAGCGTGCCGTGGCGGATCACCTCACCGTCTTCCACCAGATCCCAATGCGCTTCCAGGTGGCTGAGATCAAGCGTGTGATGCTTATTCCACAGGATAAACATGCCTTCCAGGGCTTCTTTTGGATTCCGAGCGGTGAGCGAGAGCGGCGCCTGCACCTTCTTGACCTCATACGCGCCGGGGTGGGGCGTCAGGTCTGGGCCGACGATGCCGTTGCAGCACATCTGCGGGTCTTCGTTATCCTGATAGAAGCGGGCATAGTCAAAATCGGGGCCGAAGTCGCCGCCGTAAGCATAGTACTCACGCCCATCCGCGGTTTGATGCACCAGGGCCTTATCGTTCCAGTCCCAGATGCAGCCGCCCTGGAAGCGCGGGTACGCGTCGACCATATCCCAGAACTTGAAGAAGTTACCAGTGGCGTTGCCTTTCGCATACGCATATTCGCACATCATCACCGGGCGCTTTTCATTGGAATCTGCCAGCAAGCGGCGCATGTGCTCCAGGTTCGGGTACATCACCGAGTACACGTCGGATATCTGCGGTCCCGGATGCCCGCTCTCGTAGTGAATGAAGCGGGTGGGGTCGTAGATGCGCATCCAGTTCGCCATGGCGGCGTGATGGGGGCCAGAGCCTGACTCGTTGCCAAGCGACCAAAGGATGATGCAGGGATGGTTCTTATCGCGCATTACCATGCGCGCTCCGCGCTCCAGATATGCATTGGCCCACTCTGGGTTGTGGCTCAACTCGCCGCCCAGGCCGTGCGTTTCGATGTTGGCTTCATCAATAATGTAGATGCCGTACTCGTCGCACAGGTCGTACCAGATTGGATGATCAGGGTAGTGGCTGGTGCGCACAGTGTTGAAATTGAGCTGTTTCATCAGCAGGACTTCGGCGAGCATATCCTGCTCGGTCAGCGCGCGACCGCGCTGCGGGTGGTGCTCGTGCCGGTCTACACCGCGGATCACCAAGCGCTTGCCGTTGACCAGCAGCACTCCATCGCGGATCTCTACCTGCCGGAAGCCAACCCGGCTGCTTTCAAAGTCTACTGCTTGCCCGTCCGGGTCTTTCAGCGTGATCACAAGCCGGTAGAGATACGGCGTTTCAGCCGTCCACAAACGCGGGTTAGACACCGGCTGCTCGATCCGTGCGCAGGCGGTGCGCTGGGAGGGGTACTGCGACCAGGCAGTGTAGCCTTTTACCGGGGCGGTGATGGGCTCGTCAAATACCGGCTGACCGTCTGCGTCGTATAAGGCAAATTCCACCGTGTATTGGGTTAGGTCAGTGTTGCGGGTGATCTCCACCTCGGCCCATAGGGTTGCATTCTGGTATTGGCCATCCAGCAGGGTGCGGACGGTGAAGTCCTCGATGCCCACGGCGGGCTTGCTGTAGAGGATCACGTCGCGCTGGATGCCGCTCATGCGCCACATATCCTGGCACTCCAGGTACGTCCCATCACAGTAGCGCATGACCATCACGGCCAGGGTGTTGCTGCCAGACTTTACATACGGCGTAACGTCAAACTCGGCGGGCAGGCGGCTGTCCTGGCTATAACCCACCTCATGACCGTTGACCCATACCGTACAGTTCGAGTCGACCGCCTCAAACAGCAGGAAGACTCGCCGCCCCTGCCAGTCCGCGGGCACTTCGAAGGTGGTGCGATAGCAGCCGGTGGGGTTGGCCTCTGGCGGATAGGGCGGGTTTGGCTCAAAGGTGTAGTGGACGTTGGCGTAGATGGGGTTGTCTGAGTGCCCCTGCAACTGCCAGTTGCCTGGCACAGTGATCTCCGACCAACCAGCGATGTCAAAATCCGGCTGGGAGAAATTCGCCGGCACCTGCTCGGGCGATGGCGCAAGATGGAACTGCCACGTGCCGTTGAGCAAGCGCATGTAGGGCGAAGACTTGCGATCTGCATTACGCGCAGCGTCCGCGTCAGGGTATGCACCCAGCGGAACATGCGCCGGGCGGCGGTTGCGACCGGTGACGAGTGGATTTTCCCAATCCATGGGATATGTTTTCATGTTGGACCTTGTATCTTTTTTGAAAATATTGCTTTGTTTGTTTGCTGCGCGCGGCGAAGC
>JAEYTI010000178.1 GCA_023434145.1 Chloroflexota bacterium
GGGCCGCCGCCCCCCCCCCCCCCCCCCCCACCACAAACACAAAAAAATATTTTTTGGATAGATACTTAATATTCGCCGGGCAGGTTGAAATAGTTGTAAACAGCCTGCGAGATCTCCGCTGTCAGCCGGTTCGCCGGGTCGAAAACCATCTGCACCGGGTGGTACATGAACAGCGTAATCACGTAGTTGCCGCCGGGCGTATAAACCAGGCCCACGTCCGCGATTGTGTGCATCAACCCGTCATTTTCGATGATCCAGCCGTGCTTATGCGCGATCCGCGTGCCTTCCGGCAGTCCCGCCTGCAGGAGCACAGCAATTTTGTTCCCCAACAGGTAACTGATCATCGCCCGGCACTCGCTCTGCGTAATCTGGCCGGGGAAGGCTGCCGCGAATGTACCGCCGCCGTTCTCCGAGCAGCGGTAAATATCTTCCAGCAGCATGCCCATCTCCGCGGCAGTCGTCTGATTATAGGAATCTGGGCCGGCACTTACATCGGTGCGCTGGTTGGCGTTCGTAGTAAATCGCCTTAGCAGCGGCGCGCCGGGGTAAAAGTACCCCGCCAGGAAGGTGTTCCGCAAACCCAACTGTGTCAGATCGTCCGTCACTTCCAGCGGGCCCAGGTTCTTATCCATCACCGTTTCCATCAACAGGTCGGCCGGGTCGTTATACGATTGCTCGATCATCTCGCGAATCGACTGATCAATTTCATCCGGCATGGGTTCCGAGGTGCGGCGCATTACGGAAGCCAGAATAGGAATCTTCATTGTACTGGCAGCGGTAAAAGCGATATCCGGCGGAACGAGCTGCCCGGCCTCATTGGCAAAGTGGATCTCCTGCCCGTTTTGCAGATCGCTGATGTAGATTTCGATCAAGCCATCGTAGCCAACCCCTTCGATCATCTGCTGGAGCAGGATCTGCAAGTTCTGCATAGAGGGGCGCGGCGGTGTGATTTTGTTAAAGGAAAGGTTCACCACGCGCTGGCTGGGCGAGCGCAGGGCGCTGTCGATCAAAATCACAGCCCGATCAATATCCAGCACAGTACCGGCGCGGCCCGAGGTAAAACTGGTGCTGCCGGGAAGCGGCAGGGCAGCCGAGGGGGCCTGGTCATACCGCGCGGCAATCTCATCGCGCAGGAAGATCCGCAGCCGGTCTTCCGAGTAGCTGGCGCGAAGCGGAATTTCCTCCGGTGCAGGCATACGGTTCCACAAGAAATCCCAAAAGCCGCCCCAAAATGGCTGCTTCAGGCGTTCGATATCGGCGGCGGCGAGCATTGCAGGGATATCCAGCTCAAACCCAATCACCGTCGGACGAATCTGGATCACTGCGTCACGGTAGCGCACTTCCACCGGCACGGCAGTGTAGGCCTGCATCAAGCGCGCCGCGGCAGCCTGCTGGGACAATCCGCCCACAGGCACGCCCGCAATCTCCATCCCGGTAGGGAAATTCGAACGAATGCGGCTGTAGCGGACAAGGTTTAGCACCGTCAGCAGCACCGCGAGAAAGATCAAGAAAATGGAGATCAAGCGAAGGGGTATAAAGACACTACGGTTTCTCAAATTACAGCTCCACGCGTATTGTACCAGAGGTTTTTGTGAATTTGCGTTTGGGGATGGCGAGTGTGCAGGACACACTCGCCATCCCCAAACGCAAATTCACCCGTTTCCCTCAGCCTTGCAAGAAAATCTGGTTTACGTTATAGTCACGTCTGTATTCTTTCCTGGTATCATCATTTTATCTGGACGACACTATCGTCCAGATAAAATGATGATACAGATAGAATCACCCATCCCTGCGAGAGGCAACCCGTTCGACGATCTATGGCAACCCACACCCCCTCCCCTGCCTGGTTAGACCGCCCTGTTATTGGGGACCCCCGTAAATTTTTCACCCTCCAAAATTTGCTCATCGCGTTGGTGATCGGGCTGGCAATTCTTAGCCGGTTCGCCATGCTCGGCGAGCGCGTAATGAGCCACGACGAGGTCAACCACGTTGTTCCGGCCTATGATCTGTACCAGGGCAAGGGCTACCGCCACGATCCCGTCACGCATGGTCCTTTTCAGTTCCACGCTCTGGCGTTCTCGTATTTCCTCTTCGGCGATAACGACTTCACCTCGCGTATCCCAGCCGCCCTGTTCAGCGTGGCCGCCATCGTCTTTCTGATTTTTGCTTTCCGCCGCTACCTGGGCCGCACCGGCGCGCTCATCGCCGGGGTGCTGTTCCTTATCTCGCCCTATATGCTGTTCTATGGGCGCTATACCCGTAACGAAGCCTTTATTCAGTTAATCGGTGTGGTGCTGCTGTATGGCATGTTGCGATATCTGGATACCGGCGACCGCCTGAGCATGTTCCTGGTGACGCTCTCCACCGTAATGCACTTCATCGTGAAGGAGACGGCCTTCATATATACTGCTCAGGCGCTGATCTTCCTATTTGTAGTGTTCGTCCTCGAAGTGCGCCGTGCCGAGCTGAAAAACCCGGGCCGCTTCAACCGCTTCCTGTACGCCATGTTCGCAGCCATGCTGCTGGTCTTTGTGGCGCTCGGGTTAGCCGTTTGGAAGGCCGCTGTAGCCGCAGATACGCCCGCCGCCGAAACGCAGACTGTGGAAACGGCGCCGCCAGCGCCTACCCCGGCTTCACTAACCGACCCGGAACATCTGCTGCTCTATGGTGAGCTAATCGCAGTTGGTTGCGCGCTGGCGCTGGGTATGTTTGGTTTGCTAACAATCATTAGCGATATCGGCTGGGGGCAGCTCAAGCGGCTGCGCTCGTTCTCGCTGCTGGTGCTGATCACCACCCTCATCTTGCCCCAGCTAGCCCCAATACCCGCTACCATGCTCGACATCAACCCGATCGACTACAACAACGCCACCAACATGTGGATCACCGGTGGGTTCGTTGCCCTGTTCTTCGTCATTGGCGCGGTCATCGGCCTTCTGTGGAACCCCATCCTGTGGCTGCAGCACGCGCTGTTGTTCTACGCCATTTTCACCGTTTTTTACACCACCTTCTTCACCAATACCTTTGGCTTTTGGACGGGCATGGTCGGCTCGCTGGGCTATTGGGCCTCGCAGCAAGAAGTGGAGCGAGGCACCCAGCCGCGCTACTACTATGCCTTGCTACAAATGCCAATTTATGAATTCCTCGCCTATTTTGGCGCCGTTCTGGCAGCCACGCTCGGCGTGTGGTACTGGAAATTCTCGCACCTGGCCGGCTTTGCCCCGGCCTTCTCGCCGCGCATTGAAATGCCCGCAGGCGAAGAGGAAACCACGCCAGAAGAAGTGCCGGTGACCGGCCTGGCGGCAATAGAAGAACCCGCCCCCATACTGGAAGAGATCGATACCGAACGAGAAGAGGACGACAAGTCCACACAGTTTTACGCCGTTCCACAGCCGATGCCGGTGCTGGCGCTGTTCCTCTATTGGGCCATCACCAGCCTGGTCGCCTACAGTATCGCCGGTGAGCGCATGCCCTGGCTGACGGTACACGTAACCATGGGCTTCTTGCTCGCTTCTGCCTGGGGCCTCGGTTTCCTGGTGGATACAACCGACTGGCGGCGTCTCGCCAATACCAATGGCATCCTGGCGGTGCTGCTCTTCCCCGTGCTAATCGTAAGCTTTAGCAGGGCCGCGGGCGCGCTGCTCGGCACGGTGCGGCCCTTCCAGGGCAGCACGCTCGAGCAGTTGGAGGTGACCAACACTTTCGTGATCGCTTCCATCGCCGCCCTTGCCAGTCTGGCTGGCATCATCTATCTGCTGCGCAACTGGCGCATCCCGCAAATCTTACGGCTGGCAACAGTGGTGTTCTTCGCTCTACTGGCCATTCTCACCGCCCGCTCCGCGTATCGCGCCTCGTTCATTAACTACGACTATGCGAATGAATATCTGGTGTACGCGCATGCCGCGCCCGGCCCCAAGCAGGTGCTCGATCAAATTGAAGAGATCTCGCGCCGCACCGTGGGCGGAAAGAACATTCAGGTAGGCTACTCTTCCGATATGCTCTACCCCTACTGGTGGTATCTACGCGATTATCCCAACCACCGCTGGTTCCAGAGCAACCCCACCCGCGACCTGCGCGATTTCGCGGTCGTTGTCGCCGGTGAGGACGTGTACGGCAAAATTGATCCTATCGTGCAGGATAATTTCATCCAGTACGATTACATCCGCCTGTGGTGGCCAAACCAGGATTACTACAATCTGACCTGGGACCGCGTTTGGGGTGCGATTTCTAACCCAGAAATGCGTAGTGCGGTGTTTGATATCTGGCTGAACCGCGATTTCAGCGAGTACGCTCGCCTTACCAACCAGACCGGCCCGCTCAGTCTGGAGACGTGGAGTCCCGCTGCCCGCATGCGTGTCTACATCCGCAAGGATATTGTCGGGCAGATCTGGAACTACGGCGCTGCCCCGGTAATGCTTGACCCTGCGCAGGCAGACCCCTACCTTGAGCAGATGATCGTGCTGGCGCCAGAGCAGGTCCTTGGCGGAACCGGTGAAGCACCGGGCATGTTCAATGCTCCGCGCGGCATTCGTGTCGCGCCGGATGGCACCCTTTATGTGGCCGATTCGCGCAATCACCGCATCCAGCACCTTGCTGCGGATGGCACGGTACTGCACACCTGGGGCGTGTTCGGCGACTCGAACACTGGCGCGGTACCCGATGGAGCGTTCAACGAGCCTTGGGATGTGGCGATCGGCCCGGATGGCTCGGTCTACGTAACGGATACGTGGAACCACCGCGTGCAAAAGTTCACCGCCGATGGCCGCTTCCTTGCCAAGTGGGGCCAGTTTGGTCAGGGTGAAACCCCCACCGCGTTCTGGGGCCCGCGCGGCCTGGCGATCGACCAGCAGGGCCGGTTATACGTGATGGATACCGGTAACAAGCGCGTGGTGGTCTTTGACGGCAATGGCAACTTCCTGGCGCAGTTTGGAACAGCCGGGTTCGGCGAGGGCCAGTTCGATGAGCCGGTCGGCATCGCGATCGATGCGGACGGGAATGCGTACATCACCGACACGTGGAACCAGCGCGTGCAGGTGTTTGCCCCGGGCGGCGAAGGCGGCTTGCAGTTCGCGCCGCTCCGTTCCTGGGACATCGCCGGGTGGGATACACAGTCGCTGGAGAATAAGCCCTACCTCACCGTCTCGCCGGTAAGCGGCAACGTATTCGTCGCCGATCCCGAAGGCCCGCGCGTGCTAGAGTTCGACTCCGAAGGGAACTTCATCCGCGGCTGGGGCGATTACTCTACCGATGTGGACGGCTTCAACATTGTCTCCGGCCTGGCTTTCGATCAAAACGGCGATATCTGGGTCAGCGATGGCGGAAACAACCGCCTGCTGCGCTTCCGGCTGCCGTAACCGCTGAGGATTTTGAATAAAATACTGGGCTGGGCGATGGTTATCGCCCAGCCCAGTATTTTATTCAAAATCCATTTACTCGATCACAATCCCCGGCACGTCCTTAAATATATCCAGCGGGCCGACACCCATGCCAATCAGGCCGGCGCCGGTGTGCGCCCCCAAAATTGGGCCAACTGAGACGGTAGGCGTGAAGTGGCAGTTGAACATGCCGGTCATCTTCTCGCGCAGAATCGCTAGCCCTTCCGGGTTCTTGCCGTGCAGAAGCTGCACGCGCAGGTGCGTACCCTCAGGGTAAAAGCCCGCCACAACCTCGGGGATCTTCTGGATGGCGCGCTTGACAGTCCGCTCCTGAGCCAGGTTGTAATATTTGTACGTATCTTTGGTTACCCCGATCACCGGGCGGATCTGTAGCACGGAGGCCATCAGGCCCTTGATATGGCTGATGCGCCCGCCGTGGATCAGGTATTTGAGTGTATCCAGCGTGAACAAGCCCTCGCATTTCTGCGCCAGTTCGGTCAGCTTGGCAAAGATTTTTTCCAAAGGCCAGCCTGCGGCCAGCGTGTGAGCAGCAACTTCCACCTGCCACGCTTCTGGCGCAGAGAGTGTTTTCGTATCCCAAAACGTAATCTTTGCCTCGGGTACCATTTCGGCGGCGGCGAGCGCCGAATTCATCGTACCGCTTAGCCCTGAGGAGACGTGGATTGAGAGGATTTCTGGGTCTTGCGCGGCCAGCTTGCGATACAGCTCGGCGAATTCACCCGCCGAAGGCTGCGAAGTGGTCGGGAATCCATCCGTTGTTTCCAACAGGTCATAAAATTCCTCAGAGCTAATATCCTCCCCACTGGCATAGGTCTTCCCATCCAACGTCAACCGCATCGGCACATAATGGACTTTGATCCCCTTCAGTTGCGCCGCGGACATATCGGCGGCCCGGTCGGTAACAATTTGCATCGTTCTTTCCTCCCAATCTCAATGAATGTTCACTGCAGTGTGAGCGAGTTTTTGCGGCTTTTCCAATGCTTTAAAATTCCTAACCGCATCCTGTTCAACAAGAATTTCTGGAAGAAAGAAGCTTTCCTCCAGGCGCGTGGAACTACTACAATAACCCAGTAGAATTATCGGAAAAATATGCGCGGTTTTGATGTGAATGAAGTCACATTGCTGGTCACAGTGCAGTCGTGCTTCTCGTTGCAAGCGGGTTAGATTGCGCGTTATCGCCCGCCTCGCCGACCAAACTGGCGCTCCAGCAAATCCACCGAAAGGTGGATCATAGTGGGGCGGCCGTGCGGGCAGGTGCGCGGTGAGCGACAGGCTTCCAGGTCGCGCAGCAGGGTGCGCTGCTCCTCCATCGAAAGCGTCTGCCCGGCCTTTACCGCCGCCCGCTTACAAACCCGGGCGATGATCTTTGCTTCGATCTCGGCTTGCAGCGGGGCTTCGTCTTCCTCAAAGTCTTCTACCAGCACGCGCACCGCCGCCTGCGGATCTGCCCCAACAAACAGCGCAGGGATCGCGCGAACGCGGAAAGTGTTGGGCCCGAACGGCTCGATCTCGAAACCCAGTCCTTCGAGAATACCAAGCTGCGATTGGAGCAGTGACGCGCTGGTCGAGGATAGGTGAACGGTAGCAGGCTCCAGCAGCGCCTGCGCCGGGATGATATCCCGCCGCTGCTGCATGAACCGCTCGAACAGCACCCGCTCGTGCGCCGCATGCTGGTCGATCAGGTACAGCCCATCCGGCCCTTCCGCGATGAGATACGACAGCCCCACCTGCCCGATCAACCGCAGCAGCGGAAGCGAACCGGCTGGAAGCAGTTCGTTCGGCTGTGCCCCCTGCCCTACCTGTGCCTGCTCCTGCGCGGCCTCACGCTCCGCTTCGGTGGGTGCTAGAATCGCTGCCTCTTCATCATCCGGTACGGGCGGCTGGCGCAGCAGCGCATTGCGCATGTCCCAGGTGGAGTCGATATCCGGCCCACCGAAGGATGGGCGGAGAGAAGTTCCCGTGGATGCTTCTGCCGAGTCCGAAGGCGCTTGCTGCGAAAGCGGCCTTTGCCACGCGCCCGGCGCAACCGGCGGAACGGGCGAGTAGGCCAGCAGCGCGCGCTTTACCGCCCGCTGCACCCCGCTGAACACAACGTCGGAGCTGCGAAAGCGCACCTCAGCCTTAGCCGGGTGCACGTTTACATCCACATCCTCTGGTGGTAGATCCACGAACAACGCAGCTATTGGGTAGCGCCCCACCATGATCAGCGTGTGGTAGGCTTGCAGCAGTGCCGCCGCAAGCGAAGAATCCTGCACCCAGCGCCCGTTGACGAAAAAGGTGATCTCCTTGCGGTTGGAGCGAGTCAGCGCCACCGGGCTGATAAAACCGCTCACGCGCACCTTCTCATCATCCAGCGTTACTTCCAACATCTGTTTCGCCGTATCAATGCCATACAGGTTTGCCAGCACCTCGCGCCGGTCGCCCCGCCCGGTGGTATGCAGCACAGGCCGCCCATCTTGCAGCAGATGGAAGCGCACCGAGGGGTATGCCAAAGCATAGCGAGTCACCAGTCCATCGATCTGCTGGCGTTCGGTCAGATCGCGCTTCAAGAACTTGAGCCGGGCAGGCACGTTGTAGAACAAATCCTCCACCCGCACTACCGTCCCTTCTGGCACCCCCACCGGCTCGACTCCGCGGGTAAAGCCGCCTTCTACCAGCAGCTTTGCGCCCACCTCAGCATTGCGCTGGCGCGAGATCAACGTAAAGCGCGACACGGACGCAATCGAAGCCAGCGCCTCACCGCGGAATCCCAGCGTTTGAATGCGAAACAGATCATCGGCACTGTTCAGCTTGCTGGTAGCGTGGCGAGCCACCGCCAGTTCCATCTCACTGGCGTCAATCCCATTTCCATCATCAGATACCTCGATCAGCCTGCGCCCCGCCTCGGCAATCTGCACCGTCACCTGGGCAGCTCCGGCGTCTAAGGCGTTCTCGGCGAGTTCCTTCACCACCGAGGCAGGGCGTTCCACCACCTCGCCGGCGGCTATCTGGCTTGCTACTTCATCTGTCAGGATCCGAATGGGCATTTTGGCATCTCGCAGGTCTTAGTTCTTGCTGTTTCTCGTGTTGGGGAGGGATGGTACCATCCCTCCCCAACACGAGAAACAGCAAGAACTAAATTATAATCGTTTGACCGGTGAATTTCCAAATCGTTACAAACCCGAGGTATACTCATTCGCATGGCGTTCAAAACCCTGTTTATCGACCTGGATGAGACGGTTTACCCTGCTGCGAGCGGCGTATGGCCCGCCATTTCAGCCCGCATGGAGCAGTATATGTGCGAGCGGCTGGGCATCGACCCGGCGGAAGTGCCAGAAATGCGCCGGGCGCTTTACACCGAATATGGCACCACCCTGCGTGGTTTGCAGATCCGCTATCACGTAGACGAAATGGAATACGTCGATTACGTCCACGACGTGCCGCTGGATACCCTCCTCACCCCCGATCCTGAGCTGCGCGAGGTGCTGCAGAGGATCCCACACCGCAAGCTGATCTTCACCAACGCCGATCGCAATCACGCCGTTCGCGTTCTGCGCGCTTTGGGGATCGAAGATTGCTTCGAAGGCATCATCGATATCCTTGATATTTCGCCTTACTGCAAACCCATGCTCCAGGCCTATCAGACCGCGCTGCGTCTGGCAGGTGAAACCAACCCCGCTGCGTGCATGTTTGTGGATGACAGCCCGCGCAACCTGGCCGGAGCGCGAGCAGCGGGCCTGTATACGGTGCAGGTAGGTGTGCCAGATGGCGAAGTGGCCTTCGATGGAGTGCAGGTAGATGCGCACATCCCCCGCCTGGCAGACCTGCCTTCTCTATTGAAGGATGGCGCGCGGTGAACGATATTCCACTGCTCGGGTATATTTGCATTGTTGCAGTCGGCATCATCACGGTGCTGATGTTTGGTGGGCTCTTCTCTTTGCTGCGCACTCGCCCCGACTTTTCGAAGATCAAGATGCCAAAGGGCAAGAGCGCGAAAGAGGCCAATAAGCTCGTCGAGGTAATCCGCGATCCGTTCGGCGATGAACGCCGCCAGCTCGATGAACTCTCACATCTGGTGGAAGGACTAAAATCCCCACCGGATTCCGGCAGCAAAACGCATCAAGACACGCCGCCCCGGTAGTTACCTTTCATCCTGCTTTAACCATTTCGTGATATTCTGTCGTTGTTTGATAAGAGAATGATAAATTGTTCTTTATGGGTTTCAAGGAGTTTTGGGGGGGGGGGGGGGGGGGGCGCCCCGGGGGCCCACACCAAGACAA
>JAEYTI010000256.1 GCA_023434145.1 Chloroflexota bacterium
GCTTCGCAACGTTCCCCTACAACCACGGCACTTCCTAAAGAGCCTCAAAAGCCGGTGAGGCGAACTCGACCTGAACTTGATATAATGGAAGCCATGAGTCTGACCCGTGAAGAAGTTGAACATATTGCGGAACTTGCCCGCCTGGAATTGACCGAGGAAGAGAAAGCCCGTTATCGCGAGCAGCTTTCGGCCATCCTCGAATACGCCGCGCGCTTGCAGGAATTGGAAACCAGCCACATTCCGCCCACTGCCAGCGTGCTATCCAAACGCTCGCCGCTGCGACCAGACGTTCCGGCCCCTGGCCTGACTCTGGATCAGGCGTTGCAGAATGCTCCGCGCGCCGAAGATGACCAGTTCCGCGTGCCACCTGTGATGGAGTAAGCTCGTGAGCCTGCCCGAATACCCCACCGTCCATACGATCCTCGATGCGCTAAAGCGCGGAGAGGTAACCAGCCTCGAATTAACTCAGCACGTGCTGGAACAGATTGATTTGCTGGAGCCGCGCCTGCATGCCTTCATCACCCGCACGCCCGAGCTCGCCCTGCAAGCCGCAGAAGCCGCCGACACCTTGCGCCGCGGGTGGGACACCGCCGCGCAAGGGCCGCTGCCCGCACTGCTGGGCGTACCGGTCGCCATCAAAGACGTACTGGCCCTGGAGGGTGTCCGGTGCACATGTGGCTCGCGCATTCTCGAGAACTTTGTGCCGCCCTACACGTCCACCGCAGTGAAAAAGCTGCTGGATGCCGGGGTGGTCGTGGTAGGCAAAACCAACACCGATGAGTTCGCCATGGGCTCGTCCACCGAAAACTCTGCCTATGGGCCTACATCCAACCCCTGGGATCTGGACCGCGTGCCGGGCGGATCGAGCGGCGGCAGCGCGGCCCTCGTTGCCGCGCGAATCATCCCCGCAGCAACCGGCTCAGACACCGGAGGCAGCGTGCGCCAGCCCGCTTCCTTCTGCGGCGTAACCGGAGTCAAACCAACCTATGGTCGCGTATCGCGCTATGGGCTGGTTGCCTACGGCTCCTCGCTCGACTCGGTGGGTGCATTTGCCACCACTGCCGCGGATGTCGCCCTGCTGTTCGAACAGATGGCCGGGCACGATCCGCTCGACGCCACCAGCGTAGAGTTTCCCGCGCCAAAAATCGATCTCAGCCATGTGGAAGATCTAAAAGGCCTGCGCATTGGTGTGCCGGACGAATACTTCATCCAGGGCATCCACCCAGAGGTCGAAGCAGCCGTGCGAAAGGCAATTGCCGTGATGGAGTCACTCGGCGCGGAAGTACACCGCGTGCGCCTGCCCCACACCGAGTACGCACTACCCGTTTACTATCTGGTCGCTCCGGCCGAAGCCTCCGCCAACCTGGCCCGCTTCGATGGGGTCCGTTATGGCTTGCGCGAGCCTGCTGAAGCAATGCTGGATATGTTCAAACGTTCGCGCGGCGCGGGCTTCGGATCGGAAGTCAAGCGCCGCATCATGCTTGGCACATATGCCCTTTCCGCCGGGTACTATGATGCATACTACGGCCAGGCGCAGAAGGTTCGCACCCTGATCAAAACTGATTTTGAGACCGCCTTCCAAACTGTAGATGTGATCGCCGCGCCTGTCGCCCCTACAACGGCCTTCCGCCTGGGCGAACATACCGATGATCCGCTGGCAATGTATCTGGAAGACGTGTTTACCCTGCCAGCAAACCTTGCCGGCGTGCCCGGGCTGGCCTTCCCGGCCGGCTTCGATTCCAACGGGTTGCCCATCGGCATGCAGTTGATGGGTCCGCACTTCGGAGAAGAAGTGCTGTTCCGCGTAGCGCACGCCTTCCAGCAAGTCACCGACTGGCACACGCGCAAACCCGCATTGGTTGCTTACGAAAGGGATTAGCCATGTTTTCAAGTATTGCTTCAGACCCAAAACAAATCATGGGCTGGGGTTGGTCCGAATTTGAGCCGCGCTACAAGGATTTAATACAGCGACCGCTTACGAGAGAATCGATCGGTCGTTTTTTGGAAGACTGGTCGCAGGTCCGCGACCACTATACAGAGCTTGAGTCTCGCCTATCGGTTGCCGTGTCGGTGGATACCTCCGACGAAGAAGCGGAGAAGCGCTACAAAGAATATTTCGAGCAGATCTACCCGCGCATTATGGAAGCCGAGCAGGCGCTGAAAGAGAAGCTGCTGGCCGCCAACCTCCAACCAGAAGGCTACGAGATACCGCTGCGTAACCTGCGCGCCGAGGCAGCCCTGTTCCGCGCGGAAAATCTGCCGCTGATCGCCGAAGAGACCACCCTACAAACCGAGTACGATAAAATTCTCAGTCGCCAGACAGTAGATTGGGAAGGCGAAGAGCGCACGATCAGCCAGATGGCCCCTGTGCTGCAAGATAGCTTCCGCGCTACCCGCGAGCGCGCCTGGCGGCTTGTGTCTGAACGCCAGCTTGCCGACCGCGATGCCATCAACAAGGTTTGGGCAAAGCTACTGGTCGTGCGCCGCAAAAAAGCTGCCAATGCCGGTCTGCCCGATTACCGCACCTTCCGCTGGCAAGAACTATTGCGATTCGATTACACCCCTGAAGATGCCCGCAGCTTTCACCGTGCCATCGAAGAGGTGGTGGTGCCTGCTGCCAGGCGCATCTACGATCGCCGCCGCGAGCGCCTGGGCGTGGAAACCCTGCGCCCCTGGGATCTGGACGTAGACGCCCTTGGCAAGCCACCGTTGCGCCCCTTCACCGCTGTAGATGCGCTGGTGCGTGGTGCATCGCGCATCTTCCACCGGGTAGACCCGGTATTGGGCGAGTATTTCGATACAATGAACCGCGATGGCCTTCTGGATTTGGACAATCGCAAGAATAAGGCTCCCGGTGGTTACTGCACTGGATTCCCTGTGATCAAGCGCCCGTTCATCTTTATGAACGCAGTCGGCCTGCACGATGACGTGCAGACCTTGCTTCACGAAGGCGGCCATGCCTTCCACGTCTTCGAATCGGCAGTGCTGCCGAATTTCCTTCAAAACGTCCCGATTGAGTTCGCCGAAGTAGCTTCGATGAGCATGGAACTGCTGGCCGCGCCGTACCTCACCGAGGAACAGGGCGGTTTCTACAACATGGCCGAGGCCGCCCGCGCCCGTGTTGAGCACCTGGAAGGCGCGATCACCTTCTGGCCCTATATGGCTGTGGTGGATGCCTTCCAGCATTGGGTGTACGAGCATCCTGACAAAGCCAGCGACCCAGCCGAATGTGACGCCGCCTGGGCAGACCAGTGGCGGCGCTTTATGGTCGGCGTGGATTGGAGCGGCCTGGAAGCAGAAATGGCAACCGGCTGGCACCGCAAGCTGCACATCCACAATTACCCGTTCTACTACATCGAGTATGGGCTGGCTCAGCTTGGTGCCATTCAAGTGTGGGCGAACGCTATCAAAGATCAGTCTGGGGCTGTTATGCGCTATCGCAAGGCTCTGGCGCTGGGCGGATCAACCACACTGCCCGAGCTGTTCCGCGCCGCCGGCGCGCGCTTTGGCTTCAACGCTTCTTTACTGCGCCAGGCGATATCATTAATGGAAAATACCATCTGGGATCTGGAAGCCCGCCTATAGTCTGGCGGTTGCGTTACAGCGTTGGGGGCGCCTGTGCATGTGAAAATGACAAGGGAGGAAATTGATGGCTGAGAAAACTTTGAAGATTGCCGTACCGATGGCCGGGCTGGGAACACGAATGCGCCCGCATACCTGGAGCAAGCCCAAGCCGCTGGTATCTATCGCCGGTGGGACGGTGCTCGACTACGTGTTACGCCAATTTGATACCGTACCCGACAGCATGGAGGTGGAGTACATCTTCATTGTCGGCCCGCAGCAAGGTGATCAGATCAGCGAGTACATGCAAGAGCGGCATCCCGAGAAAAAGGTCCGTTACGTTATCCAGACCGAAATGCGGGGGCAGTCGGATGCCCTGTGGCAGGCGCGTGAGTTTCTAACCGGCCCCACCATCATGGCTTTCTCCGATACGCTGATCGAAACAGACTTTTCGTTCCTTCGCGACGAAAAGGCCGACGCCGTTGCCTGGGTCAAACCGGTCCCCGATCCGCGCCGGTTTGGCGTGGCGGAACTGAACAGCGATGGCTACGTGACTCGCCTGATCGAAAAGCCCCAGGATCTCACCAACAACCTGGTTGTGGTAGGCTTCTACTACTTCCGCAGCGGTGAGCAGCTTCTAGCGGCAATTGAAGAGCAAATGAACCGCCGCATCACCCTCAAAAATGAGTTCTTTTTGACCGATGCGCTCAATATCCTTCTGGAAAATGGCGCGCGGATGACCACGAAAACGGTCGAGGTATGGTTGGATGCCGGCACCCCCGAAGCCGTGCTAGAGACCAACCGCCACCTGCTGGAGCACGGCTACAGCAATGTGGATCCGAACTGCACCTGCGAAGGGCTAACAGTCATCCCGCCGGTATTCATCCACGAATCCGCCCGCATCGAATCCTCTGTGATCGGCCCGTACGTTTCTATCGGCCCAGATTGCCACATTAAACAGGCCATCATCAGCAATTCCATCGTGGAGGAAGGCACGCACGTCGAAGAGATGATTCTTAAAGACTCGCTGATCGGGCGCAACGTTCACTTGCGCGGGCAGCCGGTGCGCCTGAACCTGGGAGACGAATCGTGGGCGATGAGCTCGTAGAGTGTCACTCCGGCTTTGCCTACGCCGAGCGCCCTGTGGCCCTGCGCTGGGAGGGGAAGCGCCTGGAGATCGAACAGGTAGAGGCCGAGTGGCGTATCCCCGGTGGGAAGCGATTCCGTGTTCGTACGCGCGATGGCAGAATATTCGAGCTTTTTTACGGTGAATTGTATGATGAATGGCGGGTGAACCTGGCGTAAAAATGATTAAACTATAAATGTTCATTATTTTGACGCAGCACTGCCCATTTCTTGCATACACTGCTGTGCGGCATCGCTGCGTGAAAGGCTTGCTTTAAAAGCTATCCTCTCGAAACAATCCTGGGCACCCGAGCATTTTGGTAAATGAAACAAGGAGCAAACATGCGAGAGTCGTACCTCTCCCGCCGCGTGGCCGATTTAAAACCTTCTGGCATCCGCAAATTCTTCGATATCGTTTCCACGATGAAAGATGTCATCTCTCTTGGCATCGGCGAGCCAGACTTCACCACCCCGCGCCCCATCCTTGATGCGGGCATACGATCGCTGCAAAACGGCGAGACCCACTACACATCGAATGCCGGCATTTTGGAGTTGCGCCAGGCGCTCTCAGAGCACATCGAGCGGCTGTACGGCGTCCATTATGATCCTGCGACCGAGATCGTCATCACCGTGGGCGGCTCAGAGGCTCTCTACCTCAGTGCCACGGCCCTGATCGACCCCGGCGACGAGGTGATCGTGCTTACACCGTGCTTCGTTGCCTACCAGGCGGAAGTGCTGCTGGCTGGCGGTGTACCGGTGGAAGTACCCTGCCGTATCGAAAACAATTTCGACGTCGACCCCGATGATATCCGCAAGGCCATCACCCCGCGCACCAAGGCCATCCTGATCGGATTCCCCAATAACCCCACTGGCGCGGTTGCTTCGCGCGATCGGCTGATCGAAATCGGTCGCATCGCCGAGCAGCACGACCTGGTCGTCCTCTCCGATGAAATCTACGACCGGTTGGTGTATGGCATTCCGCACGTATGCTTCCCGTCGCTGCCCGGTATGCGCGAGCGTTCCATCCTTTTGGGCGGGTTCTCCAAAGACTACGCCATGACCGGCTGGCGTATCGGGTATGCCGCTGCGCCCAAAGAGTTGATGTCTGGCATGATGCGTATTCACCAGTACACCGTTATGTGCTCCTCCACCACTGCCCAGGTTGCAGCGCTGGAGGCCATCCGCAGCGGCGAGCCATATATTCAACAGATGGTAGCCGAATACGACCGCCGCCGCCGCCTGATCGTGGATGGGCTGAACACCATCGGCCTGCGCACCTTTGAGCCGCGCGGTGCGTTCTACGCCTTCCCCTATGTGGGCGGCACAGGCATGGATGAAGACACCTTCGCCAACCGCCTGCTGCAAGAAGAGCGTGTGGCGGTCGTCCCCGGCACAGCCTTTGGCGCGGGCGGCGAGGGCTATGTCCGCTGCTCCTACGCCACCGCCTACGACAAGCTCGAAGAGGCGCTCGACCGCATCGAGCGGTTTGTCAAAAAAGCATAAGCGAATGGAATTTTGATGGATTGTTGTGGGGGGGGGGGGGGGGGGGGGGGGGGCCCCCCACAAA